>CAYPDL010000200.1:0-5090 GCA_964409475.1 uncultured Desulfobacteraceae bacterium
CCCTCCCATTAAAGGCCAGAGGTCAGAAGTCGGACAGCACCTCTTCCCTGTAGAAGTCGCGTCCTGACGTTTCCTCCGACGCCTCAACTCCCTGGATCCAGGCATTGACCCTCTCCT
Organism: uncultured Desulfobacteraceae bacterium; assembly: GCA_964409475.1. Taxonomy (GTDB): domain Bacteria; phylum Desulfobacterota; class DSM-4660; order Desulfatiglandales; family Desulfatiglandaceae; genus AUK324. Next base: position 118 of record CAYPDL010000200.1, read on the forward strand.
CGCCATAGGCCTCTTTCCAGGCAGCCACGATGACATCCACCGGGATGTCCGCATAGGTCCCGTGGTCTGCCACATATTCCATAAACAGCTTTTGTTCCAGATTGTAGGGTTGGAAGAGAGAGTCATCGAGACCATTGAACTCGAGGGGGGCCACATGGTGCCGTACACATAATTCCCTATTGAAGGCGGGGGTTGCCTTAACCCATTTATTTTCCAGAAAGAACTCCACATACCCGTGGAAAACAAAGAGATCAGAGCCCATGAAATCGAGTAGCTGCCGGGTGGCCAGATGATTTTTGACGTCGGCAAATCCTACCCTCGCAGGGATCCCACAGGCCCTCCCTGCGGCGCAAAGCAGGGCAGCCTTGCAGACGCAGTAGCCCCTGCCGCTTTTCAGGACATTGCTGGCCTGGTAATGCTCGGGAAGATAAAATGGATAGTAGGGATCATACCAGATGCCGTCACGGACGGCATAATAGAGGTTTACAGCCCGTTCAATCGTATTCCGCGTATTTTCTGTGGTTGTCGCGGCATAATCTATGATGGCGGGGTGATCGCTGTCAATAATAAGGGTCGGGGTCAGGTATTTCGGATCGATCGGGTCCATGGATGCTGCTCCTCGTTTGCAGTTGTCATTGATATAGGGGGCTATTCACTAAAAAATGCCTATTGGGGTCCTGGTTACTGTCGCCATTTTTTGCTTGACACGTAGTTACGATGTAGCTAAATTGTAACCATGCCTTTTTCTGGTTTTCATCAACAGAAATGACAAATTACTATCTGTATCAGTCGGTTACTGTTTATTATCCACCTACTGGGATTGGGAGCAAAGCTTAACAGAAATGCCCGAAGAAAAGAAACTCAAAAAAGAGAAAAACGTCACTTCGGGCGCAGACCGAGGCAAGGTCAAGCTGGAGGTATACGGTGAAGAGATGGTCGAAAAGGTCGTGAGGCAAAGCGGCAACAGCGGGCGTGTCTACCTTCCACCTGACTGGGTGGGATGTCGGGTCAAAATCATTAGACTCAATTAGCTATGTTGAATTTTTTATGAATGAACTGGTTGAAAATCTGGAGATCCGGAGGATTCAGGTCGAGGATGCCGCTGATATCAGCAGGATCCAGTCGGCGATTACCCAGTCACCTGTAGCCATTGATTTCAGGCACATTATTGAAGACCAGGTACGAAAAGGCGAAGATGCCAGTTTTGTGGCCGTGATCAGTGGGAAGGTGGTCGGCTACATGATCAGTTACATTGTGTTCGGCGGCTTCGGCCTTGAAAAAGGGGCCTGGATCTCTACGCTTGGCGTGGACCCCAAATTTATGGGCCGGGGAATCGGGAAGAAACTGGCAGAGGAGATATTGGCGGTATACCGAGAAAGGGGGATCAACGATATATATACCTCTGTCCGGTGGGATTCTGTTGATCTTTTGTCCTTTTTTAAGACGCTGGGTTTTGACCGAAGTAACTTCATTAATCTCAGGAAAGAATTGGATGGCTAATCTTTTCTCCTGCCTTGGCTATCGAGCCTCAGGTCAAAAACGGGGCGGTTCAGATCAATCATATTTGCACAATCCCGATCCATCCGAACAACTTTGAAAGGGAGGTTGCCAGCTTCGTCGAAAGGCATGCCACGGATTCAGGTAATTTAGAAGGGGTAAAAAATGAGGTACGCAGAGACAGGATTTAATTTAGAAATTGATCTCACCCGGGGAAACATCGAGAGGGTGGAAACCGACCCCAGAGACACCGAACTGTATCTGGGGGGCCTGGGGACCAACGCCAAGATATTGTGGGACCGGGTCCCCCCTGAGGTGGAGCCCTTTTCTCCGGACAATCTACTGATATTCAGCGCCGGCCTTTTATGCGGCACGCCTGCGACGGGATGCAACCGCACCATCGTTTCCACCATTTCGCCTCAGACCCTGTTGATGGCATATTCCATGATGGGGGGGTTTTGGGCCCCGGAATTGAAGTATGCCGGTTATGACAAGGTGATCCTTCGCGGCAAGTCCCCCAATCTGGTCTATCTGTGGATCAACAATGACGAGGTGGAGATACGGGATGCCTCTCATTTGAAGGGGAAAGGGACTGTTGAAACCGCAGAACTGATTCACCAGGAACTGAAGGAGCCGAGGGCCCAGGTGGCGGCAATCGGCCTGGCCGGTGAAAACAGGGTTTACTTTGCCTCCATCGAGCAGGGGAGGTCCAGTGCCAGCCGGGGCGGCATCGGGGCCGTCATGGGAGACAAAGGGGTCAAGGCGATCGCCGTCCGTGGGACCAAGGACATCAATGTTGCTCGACCGGCAGAATACATGGAACTTTGCAACGAAGTGCTGGAGTATATCAAATGGCGCAATGAACATCCGGTCCCGGGGGTCATGCCCATTTTGGCCGGGCTTGGGTCGCCGCAGGAGATGAAGGTTCATGACGAGAAGTGGCACACCGAAAATTTCATGTGGGGCAATTCGCGCGTCCGCAGAAAGGATTTCTGGAACGACGAGATCGCAAAGGAATGGATGGAAACCCTGGATACCATGCGGACGCGGTTAATCAGTTGCTATAACTGTCCCATGACATGCGGAGCCACCATCTCCCCTCCGGGTCATCCAACCTACATGATGAAATGCTTCTCCAAACTGACCTATACCATGGCGGCCTTTGCAGATCTGGAATTCGGTTTGGGCATCGCTCAGAGTGCGACGGAGTATGGGGTGGACGGATTTTCAACCCCGCAGGTCATGGCCTTCGCCCTTGAACTCTATGAGAACGGCATTTTAACCGACGATGATTTCCCTGGAATGCCGTCCGATAACGAGGGAAGATTTTTCTGGTTGCTTGACCGGATTGTCCGGCGGGAAGGGATCGGAGATGTCCTGGCCAATGGCACCTATTGGGCTGCTAAACAGATCGGCAAGGGCGCGGAGGCCTATGCCCATAATACCATCAAGAAACATGAGCAGCTCCCTCTCAAGTTGTCCATGCTGAATCCCATTTATTTCCTCATGTATTCTACCGGCGAGAAGATAAACATTACCCAGATTGAAGGGCAGTTTCCCCAGGCGCCTTTTCTTACGATGGAAGAGAGAGAGGCGTTTGTAAAGGATTGGTTCCAGGTCCCCGATGAGAAGTTCAAGCAGATCTTCCTGGACTGGGAACCCCGCGGAGAAAAATCCATGCCCTTTTACCCAACGCCGGAGATGTGCTGTGATATTGTTGACTGGCAGGAGCGGATGCACTACATCGATGACGCCCTCGGCATGTGCGCCGGTTTGTCGTCATTCCCTCTGAAGCCCCCCTATCATATGCACAATTACCCTAAATTCATCTCTGCCGGGGCCGGCATCGAAATGGATGAAGAAAAACTGACGCAGGCCATCAAGAGATACCGGACGTTGGTAAGGGCCAATAATACCCGAAGGGGCATGCGTAGAAAAGACGAGAAGCCTCCAGCGGATCATTGGAAAAAACGATTTCCCGAGCTCGAAGAAAAGCTCCTCGATACGTACTACCAATTAAAGGGTTGGAATAGCCAGGGCATTCCTACCAAAGAGACGTTACATGAATTAGGATTGGATTACGTGTTCGAAGACTTTGAAAAGAGGGGGGTTTATTCAGATAATGGAGATACCCCTTCCCAAGAGACGGCGGCGGGAAATGAGAAGGAGGCGTAGCCGTGGGCGAGAAAAAAAAGAAAATCATTAAGACCATCAAAGTGGATGCCGACAAATGCAATGGGTGCCGGGCCTGCGAGGTCGTCTGCTCGGCCTTTCACGCTCAGCCCAAGTACAGCAGCAATAATCCGGCCAGGTCTCGAATTCGAATCATTCGTTATCCGCTCAAAGACATCTATGTTCCCGTATTCGCGGGCGAGTATACGGCAGCCGAATGTATGGGCAGAGACAAATATGTGATTGACGGGAAGGAATATGAAGAGTGCGCCTTTTGCAGGGCCTCCTGCCCATCGAGAGACATCTTCAAGGAGCCCGACTCCGGCCTTCCGCTTAAATGCGATATGTGCGAAGGCGAGGAAGAGCCCTTGTGCGTGAAGTGGTGCTTAGTGGATGCCCTGACGTATGAAGAAAGGGAAGAGGAAGTCGAAGAAGTGGAAGAGCCGAAGGAACTGGATGTTGGGTTGGAATCACTGGCTGAAAAGTACGGGGTGCAGGAACTCATGGATGCCGTTGCCCGGATGTCGATGAAGGCATAGACCATTCAGTCCGAAGGAGAGGATCAAGAAATATTGTGGAGAATGTAGCCGATTACAAAGAGATCGTAGATGTCATCAAGGCGAGCGGTGGAGACGCCTTTAAGAGATGCTTTCAATGCGGATTGTGCGATGTGGTCTGTCCGTGGAATCGGGTGCGGACCTTCAGTATGCGCAAGCTTGTCCGGCAGGCGACGTTTGGTATGACGGACATTGAAAGTGAAGATATATGGCGCTGTACCACTTGCGGAAGGTGCCCTCAGCACTGCCCCAGGGACGTCCAACAGATCGAATCCGGGATCGCCTTGCGCAGGATTGCTACGGAATACGGCGTTTTTCCCAAGGCGGTCCAGCCTATCCGCACTATCAGAGGAAGTCTTGTGGGCGAAGGCAATACCCTGGGTGAGGAACGGGCAAAGAGGGGGGATTGGGCGAAAGGTCTATCTGTAGAGACGTTTACCGATGGGATGGATATTCTGTATTTTCCCGGCTGCTATCCCAGCTATGACCCCAGGTTGAAAAAGGTAGCTGTCGCCACGGCCGGCATTCTTAACAAGGCAGGGGTGAATTTCGGGATACTGGGCCCCAAAGAGAATTGCTGTGGAGAAAGCATTCGAAAGACGGGCGATGAAGAATTATTCAAACGCCTTGCCAGGGAAAACATCAAGACATTCATCGATAATGGGGTGAAAAAGATCCTTGTTTCTTCCCCCCATTGCTACCATACCTTCAAAAACGAGTATCCCCAATTTATGGTGAACTTTGAGG
>CAYPDL010000201.1:0-5066 GCA_964409475.1 uncultured Desulfobacteraceae bacterium
TATCCAACTTGGGGACGCCCGTGGAGATGCGCTCCGTGGAAACGGGGTAGTCGAGCCCGAGGGAAGTGATTGGCAGGATAGAGAGGCCTCTCTCGTCTATCAGGAAGGGATACTCGTCAGAGCCGTGAGATGAGCCGCGGTACTTAATAATACGCAGGCGGCGGGTCGCAATTTGCTCCACGATGCGGAAGTCGATGTAGATCACGCAATCGGCGACATATTCTTCGAGCCCGTAGCGTGTCAGGGTCTTGTCGCCGCTTTCCCCCGTAACGATGGCCGTCACACTGCGGTCTTTCAACCAGTGAAAAAGCCGACGAAGCTCTGCCCGAAGGATAGTGGCATTCGGCAGCTCGGAGAAAAGGGCTTCTATGGTATCTAAGACAACCCGCTTCGCTCCGATGGAATCAATGGCATTCCCCAGGCGGATGAACAATCCTTCCAGGTCGTACTCACCCGTCTCCTCAAGCTCGCTGCGCTCGATTTTGACGTGGTCCGTGGTGATGAGGCCCCGCGAAATCATATCCGGGAGATCAAAACCCAGGGAAGAGAAATTTTTCGCGAGATCCTCCGGCGTCTCCTCGAAGGTCATGAAGACCCCGGGTTCTCCGTAATCCATGGCGCCCCGCATGAGAAACTCCATGGCGAAAAGTGTTTTGCCGGAACCCGGACTGCCGCAGATCAGGGTGGGCCTGCCTCTCGGAAGCCCTCCCTTCGTGATCTCATCGAGCCCCCTGATGCCCGTCGGACATTTTTCAAAAACAGCAACATCATGTTTTGTCTTAACCATCGTCACCTCCCAGTCCCAGCGCATTTATTTATCAAGAAATTCATTACTTGGCAATAAAAAAAATGGGGAAATATCAAGCGTATGGGCGCCTATGTGTGTCAGGGGCATCCTGAAACCGTACGCAAAGAGGCGGAATGGAAAGGCTGTATTTTCTTAGAAAACATTTTCTTCCAACATTCCAAAAATATTAAATGGTCAAATATGAACACGATTTTGGCATCTTTTAGGTAAAGTGAGATCCTGAGTGGTGAACGCCGTCTTCCAGGCCTGAGACATCTCAACGACGAACATCCAGGGTGAGCCCGGAAGATACGGTTTTCTCGACCTTTTCTTCAGTGGCTGAGGGTTCAAGGACCGTCAGCCTTCTCTCATCGATCGTCCCCGCTGCCACAAATTCCTGCTTGATCGCTTCCGCCCGTTCACGGGCCAATTCAGTCAGCCGGATTTCTGTTTCCGGTTGCGCTTCGACAAGTTTTTGCAGCAGGGCGGTGTAAAGCTCGCGGGACAGGTCTGGCGGGAGCACGGCAGCTTTTCCCGCTTCTTTGTCCATCACCGCCGCCCGTTTTGCCGCACTCTCCTTGGCCGCTGCCAGCACATAGGCGGAAATTCGGTCGATGACCATTATGTCGATGGCCTGCTGGACCGGCGGATTGCTCACATTCACCGGCCCCGGATCTTCGCCGGGAAGAACCTTTCTACCCGTGCGTCTGGCAATTTCGAGCCGGATCGCCATGGACTTCAGGGCCTCACCGTCTGCAACCGGATCAAACCGGCCCTGGATTTTCAGCGCAAGTTGCGGGCGCTTGGCAAGCGCCTCTGAAAGGGTCTTCACTTTTTCCCGCTCAGGAGGAGGCAACACGGCCCTACCCGGCTCAAACTCAATGGTCTCGAGATTCTCCTTTTCCACTCCGAGCATGCCGGCCAGTGCCCTGAAAGGGGAAGTGACGATTTTGGTGAAAAAACTGATAAGGGTTTTCCATATGAGATGCCCGTAGCTGAACTGAGGATCGTCCAGGTTGCCGGAAACCGGGAGCCCGATGTCGATCCGGCCATCGGCATCTTTGAGGAGCGCAAGGGCAAGCTCAAGGGGGATGTTGGGCGCAGCGGGGCTTTCCACCTTCTCACCCAGCGTGAGGTTGTCCAGGATGATCTGGTTGCTCCCTTTGAGTTCACTCTGCTTGATCAGGTAATGAAGATCAAGGGAGAGCCTTCCGGAGGCGATCCTGTACCCGGCGAATTTCCCCGTGTAAGGGGTGAGGTTGGTCATCTCCACGTTCTTGAAAATCATGGTGATATCGGCGAAATGCTTGACATTGAGCGGCTCAATCTGCCCCTGGATCGTGGACATGCCATATTCATCCACCTTGCCCTCGAGCTGAATCTGCGCCCGCGCTCCTTCTTTCGTGGAGAGCCCGACGATAGCTCCCTTCAATTCATAGATCTTTGCGGCAAATGGTATGCGGAGACTCAGGTCTGCGAAATCGAGGAGGCCTTTCTCGATGCGGATCCTCCGGATATCCACCGGAAACCCGCCGGGAGCTTCCACTTGGGACACCGGCTTTGTTTCCTCAAGCGTTTCCCCTTGATGCCGCAGCACCTTGTTCAGGTTTAGGCTCTTGTCTTCATATATGATCAGTTTTCCGTAGGGCTCGATGAGGCGGACTTCTCCGATTTCAAGTCGTTCAGTCCCAAGGCTCATCTTGATCTTGTTCGCCTTCAAGGCCCGCCAGGCAAGAAACCTTTGCGTGGTGTCCAGCTTGGTGTCCAACTTGGTGTCCAACTCGGAAACGAGCAGATCGGCGATGTGCGCATCTCCGGAGAACTGCAGGTTCGGGCCTTTTTCCCCCTCACTGTAGCTCACCTTTCCTGCAGCGTTGAAATCCCCCGCATCTACACTCAGGTAGGCGTATTGTGCCACGTAGGGCTGAAAGGGCCTCAGGGCCAGGTTCGACACATGGACAGTCGCTTCCGCGCTTTTCTGAGCGAGAGTGAAGCGTCCCTTGGCATTCACGGTGCCCCCTTCCCGTACTGCCAGAGACGCCTCAAAGGGAGCAGAGGTCTTGCCTTCACTGTGAAAATCGGCAAGCTTCAGCGTGATGTCTTGAAGGTTCACAGCGGGCGCAGGCGAAAGCGTCTGATCCCTGAAAGCAACGCTCAACCCGCCCGCCTCCACTGAGCCGACGGCAACAGACCAGGGCCGTCCCTCAGCTTGCGCCTTTTCCACGGCTCCTGCAATTTTTTCTCGGAGTTTGCCGACATTTCTCCTTCCGAGCACGCGCAACAGGTTCACGGCGCCGGCCTTTTCCAGCACCATAGCGGCATGCCCGCCTTCCATCATGATCCTCTCCAGGGTCACCTGCCGGGTTTCAAGGTCTATGCGGCCTCCCTCCACGGCAAGACTTCCCAGCGTGACCAGGGGCGCCTCCTGCCCCACCTCTTTCAAGGACACGCCCTCGAAGAGGACGTTAAGGTTCTCTGCCAGGACCCCCACTTTCTCGGGCATAAAAGAAAGATCGGCCTTGCCCTTCACACCGAGTCTGGAAACGCCTATTTCAAGAGGATAAAGCCAGCTGCGGTCGCTGTAGGCCACGACGAAATCATCAAGACTGAGGGTCTTGAGCGCCACGCGCCAGGGCGGTCCTTCCAAGGCCTCCGCCTTACGGGCGGGAGACCGGGGATCTCCGCCGGCCTTTAAAAGCTCCTGCCAGTTCAATCGCCCTTGTTCGTTGATGCCCGCTGTCGCGCGACCCCGGGAGAGCGCCAACTCCCCCACCTGGAACGATCGAGAGGCCAGATCAAACCGGCCGTCATCGAGACGAATGGTGTCCACGGAGAGAATCGGCTCCCGGTCCCCCCGGGCCTTGAGCTCCAGGGCCGAGACAAGCACTTTCAATCCCTCAATGACAAGGGAAGGCGATTTTGCCTCATTGGCAAATCGGTAGCGGGCTTCGAGGTCTACTTCACCCCCCGGTTTGTCCAGCAGGATTTCATCCTGCAAAAACTCCCATGCCGAAACGGTCTTGAATCCCTCCACTTTTACCCTGCCTTCGGACCAGAGAGGATGGAGGGAAACATCGCCGGCCCCTGTGAGCTTTCCGCCGTGGGGGAGGGTCGCTTCAAAGGAATAGACTCCCTTTTTGTCCAGCAGCGTGGTAAGGTTTTTGAGCTCCAGGCCAATAGTCTCAAGCGCAATACTGCCGGGGGCCGGGCCGGATCGGTCCGTGAAAACGAGTCGCCCCTGGTTCAAGGCAATGTGCTCAAAGATGACGCGCGGCGGGCGCGCCTCTTCTTCGGTTTTTTCTTGCAGGGAAGTTTTCCCCTCATCTTCTTTTCTTGGGATACGGTTTGCGAGATCAACAAAGTTGATGCGGCCCTCAGGTTCTATTTGCAGGTTCACGACCGGGTCATCCATGCGAACATCCGCAAAGGTCCAGGCCCAGCGCCAGAGACTGGAGATCTCGAAGTTGATGAAAAAGGCCTTGAATGCGAGTAGCGGGGATCCGTCTCTCTCTTTGAGGTCGAAGTTCCTGATATCCAGGGTGAGGGCGTATGGGTTCACCCGGACCTCTTCCATGACCACGAGGCACTTGAGGGATTCCTGGGCAAATTGCGTCGCTTGGCGCTTGATCAGATAGGGGGCAAGAAAAAAGCCGGCCAGGGTGTAGGTGACCATAAGGGCAACAGCGATGATGAAGGCTTTGCCCAGCAAAACCCTCATCAGCCAATGCTTGCGAAGAGGTTTACTTTCAGGAGTATCCATGGGTTCATTTACCCCCTCTCTATCTCGCAAAGTCATCTCTCGATCATGCCAGAGCCCATCTTTTGAACAGGCCCGCAAGAACCATAAGGCTGAGCGGCTTCCACACGCGGTAGCGGTTCCACCGGCTCTCCTTGACATTGACGATGCTGACAAGGGGGTTGGATGGATTGATCAGATATAGTCGCATGCCGTGCAGTCACTCCTGGATAGGGATTTGATTTTTGTCCTTCTTTTCCTTAATGCTGGTTTAATGAATAGTGTCATTATATTGAAAAAAACCATATTATCGTCAAAGGAGTCTCTGATATCCTGACGACTTACTCTTTATAATAAATCGTCGTGTTTTCTGCTTATCATTTTCTAATCCAGAAAGCTCGAATCCGCCTTTACCGGCGGATTCGGGCTCAGTATCACTGTAACATCAATGTTCTCAGAATTTGCTGAACTCGGCTGCTGCCTTTTTATAGGCGTTACCCAAATCCTCCATGGCCGCATCGATACCTGATTTTAGTTGTTCCC
>CAYPDL010000202.1:0-5040 GCA_964409475.1 uncultured Desulfobacteraceae bacterium
GAACCTCCGAAGGCTGAGCCGGCAGATTTACAGTCTGCTCCCTTTGGCCACTCGGGAACCTCTCCAGTTCGAGGTCTTGATTGATCGTTCCTTGGAGCCAGCGAAGGGAATCGAACCCCCGACCCACTGATTACAAATCAGTTGCTCTGCCATCTGAGCTACGCTGGCAACCTACCTTCCGATGCATAAATAGTCAATATAATTTTTTACACGTCATATTTCAATGCCAATAATAGGGCAAAAATACCAATTATGGGCATATTTTATGGATTTTCCTCAAACAAGCTTGGTATTTCGTCCAATTAATCAAATATAGTCCCTTTTCCTGACCCCCCCCCAAAAAAAATGATTCAGCTAACATAAACTCTAACCGTTCACGGTTTCAAAGGTTCACGGGTTCAGAGGTTTAAAGACTTAGCCTCGCCTCTCCCCATCGGACAAGCCAGTCCGAACCAAGACAGATACTCTTTTAGTTGTCACTTCGTGAAACCCTTAAGAGTTTGCCGCCGGAGCGGGATTCACATCTGCTTGTATCGGACCAACTCTATCGCCCGGCATGCAGTGTCGTTGAAAAATAAGAGGCACACAGACTGTGTCAACATCTATTTTTTACAATCGCAGCAATAAATGCTTGAAAAGCTCCGTTGTTTGTGCTAACTTCACCCCTACATCGTTGAACGTATTCAGTAACCATTGGATATATTTATTAAAATAATCAAAAATGAAACAGACAAAGGAGGTATGACAAATGGCAGCATTAGGTGGAGGACTGGCAGCTCTTATATTGGGGATCATCGGGCTTATTTTGTGGTTTCCATACTTTGTCAAGGCCCTGCAGGCCGGAATTCCGGCCATGTTGATCCTGGGAGGCGCTTTGGCCGTTTATTTAGGCTTCGAAGAGCTCAAAGATAAACGAAACACCCCGGACACCTTTGATGACAGCACAAGCACCCTCAAGAGCGAAGTTGAAACGCTCAAAGACGAGATCAAGCAACTGAAGGAAGAAAAGAAAGAGGGCGAAAACAAGGATGAATAAGACCGGTTTAAGACAAGACCTCTTCTGACCGGTTTTTCAAGAATTTATAATCTCTTTAATCAACTTCGATTGCGGTGAGTTATTTCCGGCTGTCGGCATTGCACGCCCTGATAGATGCCAGAATGCGCACTAATTGCCGACAGACGGGCATATCTCCATCTCACCCGTCCCTGGGTAATTGAGCCGGACCGGCCCCCGGGGACGGGTGATTTTTCTATCCGCCGGCTACCTCCAACGCATTGAAAAAATAATTGATTTCATATTCAGCGGTTTCCACTGAATCGGAGCCGTGGACCACATTTTTTTCGATATCCGTAGCGAAATCCCTCCGAATCGTACCCTCTTCAGCCTCCTTGTAATTGGTTGCACCCATGAGTTTTCGATATCTGCTGATCCCTTCTTGTCCCTCCAGTATCATAACAACACATGGCCCCGAAGACATAAAATCGGTCACACTCTCAAAAAACGGCTTACCCTTGTGCACCTTATAGAATCCCTTTGCTTCTGTCTTGGTCATTCTGATCATCTTCATGGCCACGATTTTTAAGCCTTCCTTTTCCAAACGACCGATAACAGCACCGATCAAACCCTTTGAAACCCCGTCCGGCTTAATGATCGATAACGTCCTCTCTATCATATCCGAAATATCCTCCTCATACACAATTTGATTGACCCGATCCTTTTGTTGTTGGTATAGAGCACCTCTATAAAAGACAACTCGGCAGCATTAGTCAAGCAATTTCAACCTGCCGACCCAACACAGACGGCCCTCTAACGCGTCCGGTTCACATGAATCTGGAAATTCAGACTCCTGAATATGCACTTTATGGGCGTTCAACTCCTACCATCCACAATTGGACGTCAATACATAACTGAATCACCAACACATGACGAATTCGGCCTTTTGCGGATTCATCAGCATTTGAAAGGAAATATCCGGAATGAAGAAATCGAACCCCATTAAAACCCATGACGAACGGTCAAGGATGGATGCAGAACACATCTTTTGCTTCGACTGCGGCCCCCACGTGCCCTGCTTTACCGAATGCTGTCAGGATGTCACCATCGTACTGACCCCCTACGATGTCCTGAGGCTCAAAAATGCACTCGAAATCCCCTCGGACGCGTTTCTCGATACCTATACCGTCATCATCCCCAGGGAAAAACGCCTGATCCCCATGGTCGCTCTCAAGATGAATGAAACAGACAAACGATGTCCCTTTGTCACAGAAAAGGGGTGTTCTGTCTATGAGGACAGACCGTGGCCGTGCCGAATGTATCCATTGGATATGAACGATGACGGCACTTTCAGCCCGATAACCGATGCCTCCCGGTGCAAGGGTCTCAATGAAAACAAGACTCACAGGATTTCAAACTGGCTGGTCGAGCAAGGGGTCCCCATGTACGACGAAATGAACCAGCTCTTCTCAGAGATTACGGCCCCCCTGCAGGCACAGGAACTGGATATTGATAACCCCAAAATCTATCAGATGACCTTCATGGCCTTGTACAACCTGGATACATTCAGAAAATTTGTCTTTGAGAGCTCCTTCATGGATCGATTCGAGCTGGAGCCTCTCACCATCGAAAAGCTGAAACGAAGTGATCTTGAACTTCTTAAATTTTCTTTTGATTGGGTTAAATTTGGCATTTTTGGTCAAAAAACCCTGCACGTCAGGGAGAGCGCCATGCCCCCAACGGATCCGTCCAATGAATAGCCGTCAGGAACAGGCTGAATTCAAACCCCTGAAGGAAGACTGCTTCCACTTTGCCTGCCACAGGGGGATTTCCTGTTTCACCGAATGCTGCGCCAGACTCCGCCTCATCCTGACACCGTACGATATCACCCGGATGAAGAAGCGCCTGGGACTGACGTCCGACCAATTCCTGAGCGACTACACAGAAACCGTCATCGACCGGCGCCACCGTTTTCCCCTTGTCAAACTAAAGATGAACCCCGACCCGAAAGGCGCCTGCCCATTTGTGACCGAGGAGGGATGCACCATCTACGACGACCGTCCGGAGGCCTGTCGCCTCTATCCCATAGGCAGGGCCTCAGCCATGCCGGATGGTGCAACCGAATCGAACAACACGTTTTTTATGGTGGTCGAGCCCCACTGCCAAGGATTCAGGGAAAAACATGTCTGGTCCCTGGAGGAATGGCTGAATCATGAAGGGGTAAAGGAATATGCCGCCATGAATGATCCATGGCGCGGCATCGTCACTTCAGCCAGGAGTCTCGGTCCCGAGGCCCACATCCCGCAGAAACACCAGATGTTTTTCATGGCCTCCTATAACCTGGATAAATTCAGGAATTTCATATTCAAAAGCAGGTTCTTGGATCGTTTTCAAGTCGACGCGGCCCTGAAAGAGAAACTGGAGACAGACGACGTGACCCTGATGCGGTTTGGATTTGACTGGCTTCGATTCAGTCTCTTTGGAGAAAAAACCATTAAGATAACACTTTAGAAACAAACGGATACCGGCCCACGGTTCTTCCCCTGGGCGTCGCCTCTCGTACAACGGGGACAGGCTTGTGCAGCCACCCGGCCGCACAAGCCTTTGCCATCCTCACAGGGAAGCAGGGAGAAACCCTCAAGGACGTTATCCACCTCAGAACGGCTCACAGGAGCGGCCTGATCAGGTCCTGAGAAAGGCCTTGAGGAGTCTGGCGCGGTCTTCTTCTTTCAACTCTGAAAAGATGTCGGTTACCGACTCACCGCCGTCCGCAACGATCCTCAGCTCTTCATTCGCCATGGCGAAGAGCTTATCCTTTTCCTCATTGAGAAAGCGCCGCGCTTCTTCCCCATAATACAGTCCTTTTAGATTCTTTCGAAGCTTCGTGGGCTCAACAATGAACACCCATGCCTCTTGATAAGGAGACTCGTTGATGAGTTCCGGGTGATCCAGGAGCCGATGGTTCACATGTGACACGATGCCGTCCACAGGAGAAAGGACCTGCGCCGTCTCATTGTCACATCTCACGTGGAACCCGACCTCTCCCTGCGTCACCTCACGCCCCACGTCTGGGATTTCTATTTTGCTGAGACTCCCCATGAGTTTCTGGGCGAAATCGTCCAGCCCTACCCTGACACGCCCGCCATATTCCGGTCTTGCCCAGGTGTGGCCCTCATGATAGTAGGCGTCTTCCGCCAGCTCAAATCCAGCCGCCTCGCTCTGAGTCTTTACAGGGAGGGGCTCTGCCTGCAGGCGTTCCTGCATCATCTGGTCAAATGAACAATTGCCGCACTCATACGCATTGGGGCATATCTTCCGGTCGATCTCGCCGGTAATCATATAGCGGCATTTACGCTGGGAAGCAGGCATTTCCATCATGCTCTCCACCCACGTATGGGTAAACGTATCAGAAGACGTATGGATGCTGGATAACTGTGCAGCCTCTTTTTGCCGCGCGACCTTGAGCTGCATCCCCTGATCGTAGACACAGGTGGAACAATCATAATTGTTGTCACAGAGCTTGTATGAGACGACCCCTGCCTCCATCCATATACATTTCTTTTTTCCAGGCGGCACGATCTTCATGGATTCTTTCCTTGCCATTTTTTCCATTTCTCCCTCCTCAGTTGAAAAGCCCTTATTTCCATGCACTGTCGTCAGGAGAATAAGCAATGGTTGTGCCAACGGTCCTGTTTTTTTCCCAGGTTTGATTTAACTATTTGATTTTGAATGTAAATATAAACTTCCTAATAGAGAGGCCACCTCTTTATTAGAGATTCCCAACGTGTCGATATTCTCGGCAAATATCCTCTATGAAAAAACAACAACCCAAATAACCAGCCGGATTCATTAAAATATAAAACTAATGCCGAACAATACGACATGCCGCCGAAAAATTGGACGGTCAGCGACCAACATCCGTGTGTAAGACACGAAAAACTTTCTGAGATGATCGAAAAGCCAGTGGGGAAAGAGATGGGCGTCGAATCACATTAAGGCTTTAGGCAGTTAACGACTGAATTTTGAAAACCATAAGATACTATTAA
>CAYPDL010000203.1:0-5020 GCA_964409475.1 uncultured Desulfobacteraceae bacterium
TTCGGATTTCGAATTTCTTGACCGAAAATCCGGGTTTTCGGTCAGACACTAACTACGCTTCGGAACAGGCAGGGAGCACAGAGGAAAAAACAACCAAACCGTCTGTCCAAGAAAACTCCGTGTCTTTGTGCCTCCATGTGAGAATACGTTGGTTCCGGTTTGTCGGGATTAAAAATGAACGTGTCAACGGGATGAATCACTATAGCAGAGGCATCGGCGTTTTTGAAACCAAATCTTAAACAGGGTTTTCTGAACTTGAAAATGAGAAGCGTATTGTATAAACTCCCACATCGGTTTTCCCTGGTCGGGGAGGGACATTTCAGGTTCAGCAGGATGAGACAGTCAAGGTGATGAACAGAGAAAGAACGGAATCGTTATTCCTGGAAACAGGACTGAGCCGGCTTGAAGAGCGGTTGGGGTACACCTTCCATAACCCTGAGTTGCTCGTCCGGGCATTCTGCCACGCCTCCTATGTGAATGAGCAGGTCGATGGGGACCTGGAGGACAACGAGCGGCTGGAGTTTTTGGGAGATGCCGTGCTCGATCTGGTTATCAGCCATCTCCTGATGCGTTATTTTGAAGATGCCAGGGAAGGAGACCTGTCCAAGTTCAGGGCCATGCTGGTGGATGAAGCCGGCCTCTACGAGGTTGCTCAGAGGCTCGGATTGGGCGAATATCTCCTTTTGGGCAAGGGCGAAGAACAGACTCTCGGCAGGGAGAAGCCTTCCATTCTTGCAGATACGACCGAGGCCCTTATCGGGGCCATCTATCTGGACGGGGGGTTCGATAGGGAGAAGGAGATGATCGAGGAGCTGTTTTCACCCCTCTTGGAGCGGGTGGCGACGAGGGAACTGGTCCATGATTTCAAGAGCCTGCTTCAGGAATATACCCAGCGGACCTGCAAGACCCTGCCCAGATACCGGCTCATCCGAGAGACAGGGCCGGCCCATGACAGGTCGTTTCAGGTGTCCCTGAGCCTTATGGGAAAACCCGTGACAGAGGGTGAGGGAAGGAGCAAGAAGGAGGCTGAACAGAATGCGGCCCGTAAGGCCTTTTTCCTGCTGAAGGAGCGAGGCGTTTAAAGATGAACATCGAACATCCAACTTGTTATCACACAGGGCCACAAAGCCCGCAAAGAAAAAGACAACCAAATGCATGTGGTTATGAGATCTTCGTGTCTTTGTGTGAGGATTCTTGGGTTCCGGCCTGCCCGGGTTAGGCAGTAATAAATTGAAACCGCTGATCATACCGATCTTCATCCCCCATGTCGGCTGTCCCCATCGATGCATCTTCTGCGATCAGGAAAGGATAACCGCCCAGTCGGCCCAGACCATCGACGGCGATCATGTCAGGGGGGTACTGGACCGGGCCGTTCATTCAAGGACCTTTGATTCAGACCGGAATCCGGAGGTGGCCTTTTACGGCGGGACCTTTACGGGGCTTCCTGCTGAGCGGATGAAACGGATTCTGGAGGCGGTAGGTCCCTACATCGAAGATGGGCGGATCCGTTCCATAAGGGTCTCAACGCGGCCCGATGCCATCGACGAGGATCGCCTGGGCATCCTGAAGGCCTGCCATGTGAGGACGGTCGAATTAGGCGTTCAGTCCATGGATGACCGGGTACTGGCCATGGCCCGAAGGGGGCACTCGGCCGCAGATGTGGCAGGGGCGGTCCGGCTGTTAAGGCGGGACGGGTTCAAGGTGGGGGTCCAGTTGATGCCCGGTCTGCCGGGAGATTCCAGAGAGACCTTCCGGACGACCATCGAAGAGGTCATCTCCCTGGATCCGGACATGGCCCGCCTCTATCCCGCGTTAGTCATCGCAGGAACAGGGCTTGCGCGGATGTACGAGGCCGGGACCTACCGGCCGTTGACGCTCGATGAGGCCGTTAACTGTTGCGTCGATGGGACGATCCGCCTGGAGGGGAACGGGATCCCGGTGATCCGGATCGGTCTCATGAGTTCCCCGTCGCTCCTTGAGCCGGGGCGGATTGTGGCAGGTCCGTGGCACCCTGCCTTTGGGTTCTTGGTCCGCTCGGCCATCCATCATCGGGCCATTGAACCGGATCTGCCGGCCCCGGGAACGGCCGGGGAAATCAGGATATTTGCCCCGGGGCCGGAGATTCCGCTCGTGAGAGGCCATGGCAATCTTGGGATCCGGATGATCGAAGAGAAGACCGGTGCAACGGTCATCGGGATCGCCGCGGATGAGACGGTCCCGGGAGGGAGGGTCAGGATTGAAGTGACATGACGTTTTTATCTGGCTATATCGGGATTATCGGCCCCTCGAACGTGGGGAAATCCACGCTCCTGAACCGGATTCTGGGCAGGAAGGTGGCGATTGTATCGCCCAAGCCCCAGACTACGCGGAACCGCATCATCGGAATCCATAACGAGGAGGGGGTTCAGATGGTGTTCATCGACACGCCGGGGATCCACAGGACCCGGACCCCGCTCCACAAATCAATGGTGGCGTCTGCAGTTGCGGCCTTTCAGGAGGTGGATATCGTGCTGGTCATGGTCCAGTTGGGCGAGAGGGATGACGCAGCGGTCAAGCCTATCCTGAACCATCTGAAGGGGATGAAAAAACCATGCTTCCTCCTTATCAACAAGATCGATAAGGGGCCGAAACAAATGCTACTGCCCCTGATGGCAGACTACGGGAAGAGACATCCCTTTGACGCGATCATTCCCATTTCCGCCTTGAAGGGCGACAATGTGGATCTCCTCATGAATGAACTGAGGTCCCGATTGAGACCCGGGCCCCAGTTTTTTCCGGAGGAGATGGAGACAGACCAGTCAGAGAATTTTCTGATATCAGAGGTTATCCGGGAAAAGATCTATCTTCAGTTACGGCAGGAATTGCCGTATGCATCCGCGGTCACCGTGGAAAGGATCGATGACCTGCCAGAGAGGGAGCTCTTGATGATTTCGGCCCGGATTCACGTGGAGACCGACTCTCAGAAGGCGATTTTCATCGGCCGGAGGGCAAAGATGATCCAGGCCATTGGGCGATCCGCCCGGTTGGATTTGGAAAAGATCTTTGGCGTGCGGGTTTACTTGGATCTGACGGTCAGGGTGGAAAAAAACTGGACCCGGGATACCCGGGCATTGAGGCGGTTGGGGTATTGAATGCAGGCGTGAGGCCCAAGGCGCCAAGGGTTCACAGGTCCCGGGGTTGACGTTTCCCCGCTGCGGGATCAGGGCCAGGGACAGAATTGAAGGCCTGATCGCCTTTAAAAATCCCTCTTTGCGGCCTTGTGTGAGACAATTTTGGTTCCGGGTTGTTCGGATCAGGGGCGGCAAAAAAAAACCGACCCCGCAAGGCGAGGTCGGTTTTACTTAGGAGGAAAGAGTAATTGAGTTTTACTATTTGTCTTGGGAATACTGCAAGAGGCTTGCCAAAACAGACCGCTTCAGACAATTTATTTGTAACCTTCTGTTTTTAATGTATATTCTTTTAATCCAAGGTATGTGCCGGTCCTTCGGGATATTCCTCAAAAAGTCCAATTTGTTGTACCCATCCATGCCCTAAAAATAAATTTTGTGTGTAACCAATTTAAATTGCGAGATAAATACGGGTACAAAAAGTTTTACCGCTAAACGGTGATATTGTACTTTTTCATCTTGTGCTGGATGAGGCTTTTGGTAATCCCCAGACTCCTAGCCGCATGGGCCTGGACATTGTCGCACCGGACCAGGGCCCTCCTTACCAGGCGTTCCTCTATTTCCTCCAGGGCCTTCTGCAAGGGGATGTCGGGAGGGATGAATCTCTCCACATCGAAGTGCGTTTCCGTCCCGGTCAGCTCTACCGGGAGATCGTCCACCGTGATCTGCCCGCCCGAATGGAGGACCACGGCCCTCTCAATGACATTTTCCAGTTCCCTCACATTCCCGGGCCAGGGGTGTGCGTAGAGGGCCTTCCAGGCCTCAGGGCTCAATTGGATGGCGTCATCGCTGTCCCCCGAATGAAATTTTTGGATGAAATGTCTAACAAGGAGCGGAATATCGTCCGGCCGTTCCTGCAGGGAAGGGACATCGAT
Organism: uncultured Desulfobacteraceae bacterium; assembly: GCA_964409475.1. Lineage (GTDB taxonomy): Bacteria > Desulfobacterota > DSM-4660 > Desulfatiglandales > Desulfatiglandaceae > AUK324. The sequence continues at coordinate 4,043 of CAYPDL010000203.1, forward strand.
ATGGATGACATTGAGGCGGTAATAGAGGTCTTCACGAAAGACCCCATTCATGACATCCTCCTTGATGTTTCTGTTGGAGGCAGACAGGACCCGCACATCCACCTGGATGGTGCGTGTGCCGCCGACCCGCTCGAACGACATCTCTTGGAGCACCCGCAAGAGCTTGACCTGGAGAGAAGGCGGCATATCGCCCACTTCGTCTAAGAACAGGGTCCCCTCATCGGCCAACTCAAACCGCCCCTTTTTCATGGCCACCGCCCCTGTAAAGGCCCCTTTCTCATGCCCGAAGAGTTCACTTTCCAGCAGGGTTTCTGTCAAGGCGCCGCAATTAATGGAAATAAACGGCCGGTCCTTTCTCTGGCCCTGGTAGTGGATGGCCTTGGCGATGAGTTCCTTTCCGGTCCCGGAAGGGCCGGTAATGAGCACAGATGCCTTGGACCTGGAGACCTTTTCTATGAGGTCGTATACCTCTAGCATCGGCTTGCTCTTCCCGATCAGGTTGCCGTACCTGAAGCGGTCGGAAAGGGCCTCGGTCAGGAACCTGTTTTGCTTGACAAGCCGGTAGTTTTCAAGGGCCTTTTTGATGGTCAGCTTCAGTTGTTCATTTTCAAAGGGCTTCTGGATGTAGTCATAGGCATGCTTCTTCATCGCCTCCACGGCCATCTCGATGGTTCCGTATGCGGTCATCATGATCACCGGCAGATCCGGCTTTATCTTCTTGCACGCCTCGAGGAGTTCCATGCCGCTCATTCCCGGCATTTTCATATCGGTTATTACCAGATCCAGGTCTGCCTCGCGCACCGTAGCAAGGCCGGCCTTGGCGTGATTGGCAGTAACGATCTCATAGCCTTCCGCTCCCAGGAGGGCCTCAAGCACCACCAGATAGTTTTTTTCATCATCTACAATCAGGATCGTTTCCATTGTAAACCAAGCGACTAAAGTGATCTGAAGTGACTAAAGTTAAAAAACAGGTAACTC
>CAYPDL010000204.1:0-4976 GCA_964409475.1 uncultured Desulfobacteraceae bacterium
AGTATCGACCTCCGGATACTATCCGACTTAAAATCATAATGGCTTATCCGTCTCAGGCTCGCCTCAATACCTCCCAGTACTATTGGGATGCCGCTGCCCTTGAAGTGCCGCTTGATAAGATTTGTGTAAGCGATAACTGCCCTGTCCGGTCTCCGGTTGTTGATTCCTCCGGGCGTATAGTCGTCCGATTTTCTCCGTTTTCCCGTGGCCGTATAGTTGGCGACCATGGAATCAACGGATCCGGCGGTAACTCCCCAGAAAAGCCTCGGCGAACCGAGACGCGTTATGTCTTCACCTGATGTGACGTCCGGCTGGGCGATTATTCCGACCCTGAATCCGGCGTCTGAAAGGACCCGGCTTATTACAGCCGTACCCATGTAGGGAGAATCGATATAACTGTCACCTGAGACAATGATTACATCAGCCTGATCCCATCCGAGTTTGCGCAGTTCGTTTTTTGTAGTTGGTAAAAATGGCATAAAAATCAGCAGATAGAGGACCTTAATCCCTCACTCTTTATTTCATTAAGGACGACGACCACCCAGGGACTTTTCATTCCGTCTTTTGCTCTGACGGTCCTTTATTGCCCTGACCTTGTGCCCCTTCTTCTTGTGGGGCGGCAATCTCCACCCCGCAAGCTCACCATCGCTTCCGAATATTTTGCGGGGATGAAGCCTCTTGCCACATTTCGTGCAACGATAAATTCGACCGCCGTCAGGAACAGAATCTTGTTGATCACACCAGTCGTCCATATTCTCTCACACCGGAGGCGATCTGTTTTAGAACAAGCAGAGACAAGGCGCCGACCCTAAAAGGTTCATTTAGGGCCTGAAAACGCGACCATAGGCCCCATTTTGGGCTCCTTTTGTATCCTTTCTCCAACCATTTCAATCCGATACCATAGGCGAGCCCGGGCTCCGAAGAGCGCTCTTCAGGCGGCCCACCAAAAGGACATCCCGGAAACTCTCCCGCTCGGTGAGATAGGGTACACCCATATCTCCCTCGATGTGATCCCACCCCATCTCCTTCAACTGCTCAATGAAGGGAATTTCCACGTAGGTTTTTTCGTGGGGTAACGCTGCCATGGGCTTCCTTATTTGCATAAACGAATTCTTTATCCAGTTCTGCAAATTGGATTGTGCTTAGCGAATTCACTTTAACGGCTCGCTATGCGTCCAATAGCGCTAAAACCGCAATCGGTTTAAACGTTGACGCAATATATTTGCAGTTATTACAGATGGTTGCGAAAACATATTGCGCCTTGATTGCGCCAAAACGCATTAAATACATCGTCTGGCGCAATTGGGTTAATCGGTTCCCGGATACCACAAGGCCGCCCGTGTACGCCCTACCACATAAATACTTCCTTCACGTTTCATTTCAGCCAGCAATTTTTGAAGCTGGTTGTGAGATAAGGCTGGCAAGACTTCTTTAAGTTCACCGAGTCTGGAACCAACGACTCTGTTGTCCCGAATATGCCTAAGTAATAAAGCCTTGTTGGTCTCACGATCTAAACCGCGCTTGCGCGTATAGACCCCTTTTTTGCCTACAAATCTATAAAACTGCCTGGAAAGGATATATTTCCGTCCAACTTTTTCAATAGCGCCAATATTGCGCAACACGTCCAGTCGATCTTTAATCCAATTCGGTATCGGCGTGTCACGCCTGTGCTGCTGGATCTCCAGATTGTGAATCGTCTTGTAACCCATGCCATTTTCCGGTTCGAAATTCGGCGCATACATCCCGCGCCGCTCCAGGCAAAGTGCGAGGTTTTTCACATGGATGAATCGATAAATCGGTGTGGGATGCGGTATCGGCATCAGGGAATGGTCTCCTTATGTTTTCACCCTCACCATGCAGGTCACCTAATCCCGGGTCCATTCATCCGACAGCCGCTCGGCCTGATCGAGCACCAACTTGATGGCTTCTTCCTGATGGTCCGGTGGGTATTTGTAGCGGCGCAGGGTAATGCGCACGAGGTTGCGCAGCCGGGCGCGCACGCTTTCCCGTTTTTGCCAATCCACGCTGGCGCTTTTGCGCAGCTTTTCGGTTAACTCATGGGCGATCTTCTTCAGGATGTCGTCGCCCAGCTCACGCACCGCGCTTTCGTTGTCGGCCAGGGCATCGTAAAAGGCCAGCTCAGACGGATTGAGTCCCAATGCCTCACCGCGTTTGGCGGCCTCGCGGAACTCTTTTGCCATGGCGATCAACTCTTCGATAACCTGGGCGCTTTCGATGGCGCGGTTGCGGTAGCGGTTCAAGGTCGCCAGCAGGCGGTCGCTGAACTTGCGCTCCAAAATCACATTGGTCCGGGCGCGCGATTTGATCTCGTCGTTTAAAAGCTTCTGCAGCAGTTCGACCGCAAAGTTGCGTTGAGGAAGTTGCCTCACCTCTTCCAGAAAGGCGTCGGATAAGATGCCGATGTCGGGCCGTTCCAGTCCGGCCAGCGCAAAGATATCCTCAACCCCTTCGGCAACAATGGCGTTGTCCAGAATCTGTTTCAGCACTGCGTGCTTGCGATCTTCCGAGAGTTTTTTGTCGGAGGTGGTCGCCTTGGCGATGACCGCCTTGATCGCCTGGAAGAAGGCGATCTCCTCGCGCAAGACAACGGCTTCATCCAGCGTACCGCACAGCGAAAAGGCCTTGGTGATGTTCAGTATGGTATCGGCCCATCGCTTCCTGCCGTTCTCCAAACCCAGGATAAAGTTGGCGGCCGGCAGCAACAGGCCCGCCGCTCGGGTGCCGTAGGCGCTGTAATCGAAGCCGTGCAGCATCCCGCGCGCCACCTCCATCCGCTCCTTGAGATTGGCCAACGCCTCCCCGGCATCCAGCGTCGGTCGGCCCTTACCGCGGTTTTCAGTGTAATTGCGCAACGCCCGGCGCAATTCGGCCGCAATACCGATGTAATCCACCACCAACCCGCCTTCCTTGTCGCGGAACACTCGGTTCACGCGGGCGATGGCCTGCATCAGATTGTGGTCACGCATGGGCTTGTCCACATACATGGTGTGCAGACAGGGGACATCAAAACCGGTGAGCCACATGTCGCGCACGATCACGAGCTTAAGCGGGTCTTTGGGATCTTTGAAGCGTTTTTCCAGCAGCTTTTTGGTCGCCTGGCTGTAAATATGGGGCCTCAGCAGTTCGGTATCGGCCGCGGAGCCGGACATGATGACCTTGATGGTGCCCCGGGTCGGTTCAAGGTCGTGCCAGTCCGGTCGCAGATCCACAATTTCATCGTAAAGCCGCACGCAGATGTCGCGGGTCATGGCGACGATCATGCCCTTGCCCTCAATCGCCGCCGTACGCGATTCAAAGTGCTGCACAATATCCACGGCCACTTCTTTCAGCCGCGGTTCGGCGCCCACTAATTTTTCCAGGGCGGCCCAGCGGGTCTTGGCCGCCTCGCGCAGGGCCAGGGTTTCCTCTTCCTCGAAGATCTCTTCGACCTCATCGTTGAGCTCTTCTATCCTGGCCTGGTTGATGTCCAGCTTGGCCAGCCGGCTTTCGTAGTAGATGGGCACCGTGGCGCCGTCGTCCACGGCGTCCTGGATATCGTAGATGCTGACATAATCACCGAAAACCGCGCGGGTATCCTTGTCGTCCCGTTGCACCGGCGTGCCGGTAAAACCCACGAAGGTGGCAAAGGGCAGTGCGTCGCGCAAATGTTTGGCAAAACCGTATTTGTACTTGCCGGATTTTTTATCCAGCACAGCGCGAAAACCGTATTGCGAGCGGTGGGCCTCATCGGCGATAACCACGATGTTGGTGCGGTCGGTCAGCATGGGGAATCGATCTTCATTCCTTTCAGGCGTAAATTTCTGCACCGTGGCAAAGATTATCCCGCCCGAAGGTCGTCCGTCCAGCAGCGCCCGCAATTGCTCCCGGTCTTCGGCCTGCTGCGGCATCTCCCTGAGCAATCCGCGCGCGCCCACAAAGGTCTGGAACAACTGGCCGTCCAGGTCGTTGCGGTCAGTGATCATCACAAGGGTCGGATTCTGCATCTCCGGCTGTTGCATCAGCTTGGCCGCAAAACAGACCATGGAGATGCTCTTGCCAGATCCTTGGGTGTGCCAGACGATCCCGCCCTTGCGCGAGCCCGGCAGAACCATTTTACCGTAGGTAGCCCGCTCTTCGGCCGCTGTGTCGGACTTGGGTTTAGAGGCTGCGATCACGGTAGCTTCCACCGCTTCGCGAACCGCATGAAACTGGTGATAGGCCGCAATCTTTTTCATGATCCCGCCATCACTCTGCTCGAAAAAAATGAAGTACCTAAGGTAATCGAGCAGCAGTTCAGGGGCCAAAAAACCTCGCACCACCTTCTCCAGTTCAAATTCCAGCAAGGGCCGGTCGTTTTCGTTGCGCAAGGTGCGCCAGGGAAGAAACCGCTCCCGGTCCGCAGTGAGAGAGCCCACCCGCGCGTTCAGCCCGTCGGAAATCACCAGAGCCTCATTGAACACGAACAGATCGGCGATCTCGTCCTTATAGGTCTGCAATTGATTGAAGGCCGACCAGATGTCCGCCTGTTCCACCCCCGGGTTTTTCAGTTCGATCACCGCGATGGGTAAGCCGTTGATAAAGCACACCAGGTCGGGCCGACGCGGCTGTCGGGTGCCCTGCACCGTGTATTGATTCACCACCAGATAGCGGTTTCTTTCAGGTGTCTCAAAGTCGATGAGCCGCACCCGGTCGCCCCGCTTCTCGCCCCTCTGATCCACCTCCACCGGCAGGCCGTCGAGCAAGGCTTCGTGAAAGCTGCGGTTGTTGAGAATCAGCGAGGGGTGGCCCATTTTAGAGATACGGGATACAACCTCTTCCAGAGTTTGTTCCGGGATGTTGGCGTTCAGGCGGCGCATAGATTCGAGCAATCGGCCCGGCAACAGAACCTGACGGTAATCGTCGCGTTCAGGTGTCTCGCCATCCGGTGCCAAATCCGGGCCGTAACGGTACTCCCAGCCGGCGTCTTGGAACCAGGT
>CAYPDL010000205.1:0-4968 GCA_964409475.1 uncultured Desulfobacteraceae bacterium
ATCTTCTCTAAGAGTGAGACAATCCTCTGCCTGGCCTTGTCTCGGCCTGATTTTAAGCCTTCCACCTCCCGGGTCAGATCCGTCAACTTTTCTTCCTGAATCTGAAGCTTTTCATTAAGCGATTCTTTTTCGGTTTTCAGACTTTTTATCGTGGTTATAAGTTTGTCTATTTTTTGTTCGAGCAATTGAAATTGATCGATTTCTTCTTCCGAATTCAAAGAATTCCAGGCCCTATTCCGGCTGGTCTCTTCTCCTGTTTCCATGGCATTCAAATCCTCTCAGTCTTTAAGAACTTACGACAAAAACCATTCGTTTTTTCAAGTCAGCGAATCGACTAAATATCCACCCCCCACGGACCCGTATTTCAACCTCCAAACCGAAGAACACACATCAACATCATTTGATGCCCGCATCACCCCGCGACCATGAGCATCAAACCTATTACATTTCATATTATCGTTCAAATATAAAAAGGTCAATAAATAAAAAAGGCAAGCGCCATGGCGCTTGCCTCGTTCTACATCTCTCATACCGGCCCCTGCGGCTACATTTACTTTTCCGCAACCCGCATCCGTACGATGGCCCTTTTCAGGGCCGCCTCAGCCCTGAGAAAATCAACATCCCCGACGCTCCTCTCCCTGGCCAGCCTTTTCTTGGCCCTTTCCATTGCCTTACGCGCACGTTCCACATCGATCTCAGCGGCCTTTTCAGCCGCATCCACAAGTATAGAGACCCGGTTGTCAGAGACCTCGGCAAAGCCTGAGGTAACAACGAACCGCTCTGTCTGACTGCCCGATGTAAACCGCAGTTCGCCCGGTACAATCCCCGAAAGAAAAGGCACATGGCCCTCAAGAATGCCAAACTCCCCCAGGGAACCCGGAGCGACCACCATTTCCACCTCCTGGCTCACCATTACCTTTTCAGGGGTCACAACTTCCAATTGTAGTTTTCCCATGAACCGTTCCTCTATTTGCTCGCTTCAGCCATTCGTTCAGCTTTTTCCCGGGCCTCATCGATATTGCCTACCATGTAAAAGGCCGCCTCCGGCAGGTCATCATGCTTCCCTTCGATAATCTCCTTGAACCCCTGAACGGTCTCCTTCACGGGGACATATTTTCCGGCAGTACCCGTAAAGGTCTCGGCCACATGGAACGGCTGGGACAGAAAACGCTGGATTCGACGGGCCCTGCCCACCGTCAACTTGTCTTCATCAGAGAGTTCGTCCATCCCCAGGATAGCGATAATATCCTGAAGATCTCTGTATTTCTGGAGTATCTGCTGAACCTGTCGTGAGGTGTAATAGTGCTCCTCGCCCAACACATTCGGGTCAAGGATTCGAGAGGTGGAATCCAACGGATCAACCGCAGGGTAAATGCCAAGCTCGGTGATCTGTCTCGAAAGCACCACCGTGCCATCCAGATGGGCAAAGGTGGTGGCAGGAGCAGGGTCGGTCAGGTCATCGGCCGGAACGTATACGCACTGTACCGATGTAATGGAGCCCTTGGTTGTAGAGGTAATCCGCTCCTGGAGCTCGCCCAAGTCGGTCCCCAGGGTGGGCTGATAACCGACCGCAGACGGGATCCGGCCAAGGAGGGCCGAAACCTCTGATCCGGCCTGGGTAAAACGGAAGATATTGTCGATAAACAGGAGCACGTCCTGGCCTTTCTCATCCCTGTAATATTCGGCCGCGGTAAGGGCAGAGAGCGCCACCCTCGCGCGCGCACCGGGCGGTTCTGTCATCTGTCCGTAAATCAAGGCGGCCTTTGGGAGCACCCCCGATTCCTTCATCTCAAGATAGAGGTCATTCCCTTCACGGGTCCTCTCGCCGACGCCGGCAAACACGCTGATGCCCCCGTGCTGCATGGCGATATTGTGGATCATCTCCATCATGACGACGGTCTTGCCCACGCCGGCCCCGCCGAACATGCCCATTTTCCCACCACGGGGAAAGGGCACCAGGAGATCAATCACCTTTACGCCGGTCTCGAGGACATTTACGCTCGTGTCCTGGTCCTCAAATGCAGGGGCATCCCGGTGAATCGAATAGAATTCCGTGGCATTCACAGGGCCCAGCCCATCAACGGGTTTCCCCACCACATTGAGGACACGACCCAACCCGGGTTCTCCAACAGGCATCTGAATCTGCTTCCCCGTATTCTTGACCTTCATCCCCCTGACCAGACCGTCGGTCACATCCATGGCAATGCATCGTACCACATTGTCTCCCAGATGCTGGGCCACCTCTACAACGAGGTTGTCCTCTGTGTCGTCAATAGCAGGATTGGTGAGAAGGAGCGCTGTGAAGATATTCGGGAGTTCCCCGTCTGAAAACTCCACATCAACGACCGCACCAATGACTTGTATTAATTTGCCCTCATTCATGGTTAAATTAAGACCTCCTTATATGTTAGAAACCATTATCCCTTCAATGCCTCGGCGCCACCCACGATGTCCATCAGTTCAGCCGTAATAGCCGCCTGTCGTGCCTTATTGTATACCAAGGTAAGACTCTCTATAATATCATTGCAATTCTTGGACGCGTTGTCCATGGCGGCCATCCGCGCTGCATGTTCGCTCGTCTCGTTTTGCAGGAATCCATTGTAGATCTGAACACTGATATGTTTGGGCAGCAGTTCAATCAAAAGGCCCTCGGGATCAGGCTCGCAGAGATACTCCCTGGCGCCGCCCGACGTCTCTTCCCCCTCTTCCGCCTTGGGGGGCTCAATCGGGATCAACTTGACTAAGGTGGGGACCTGCTTGGCCATGCCGACAAAGTGGCTGTACATCATATAGACCTCATCCACCTCGCCAGACAGGTAGCGGTTGATAAAACCGGCGGTCATCTGATTGACGAACGATATATCCACATTGCCATATAGATTAATATGGCTGTCCACAAGGTTATAGCTGCGTTTGCGGAAATAATCCCTTCCTTTTTTCCCTACGGTGGTGAAGCTGCACGTAATCCCCTTCCCCTGTGCCTCTTTTGCCCATTTCTCTGCCGTGGTGATGAGGTTCATGTTGAAGCTGCCGCACAGACCTCTGTCACCGGTAAAGTGTAGAATCTCCACCCGGGCAACAGCGTCTCGTTTGATGAGGAGGGGGTGGACATCGGGCTCAATGCGCGTGGCCAGATTGCCGAGCACCTCCGAGAATTTCCTTGCATAGGGTTCAAAACCCTCCATCCTCGTCTGGGCGCCTCGGAGCCTGGCCGCAGCCACCATATTCATGGCCCTGGTAATCTGCCTTGTCTTCTTGACAGCGCCAATCTTCCGCAGAATATCTCTTAAGGTTGCCATGTAGCCTTTCTCTCTTTTTGATAGTGTTCAGCGTTCGTTGAATTACGGGATTGATCGTATCGCTTGCCACACCAACCCGATCCATTCAACAAACCAGACGAACTCAATTGTTATGCAGCCGGCTGGAACATCTCCCCGAATTCATCGAGGGCCTTTCGGAGTTTTCCATCCGTATCCTCTGAAATGTTGCCGGTATCCTTGATATCTTTCAGGATTTCAGAGTACTTGCTGTCCATGAACTCCAACATCTGCTTCTCATAGGCAGCAACAGAGGCCTCCGGCCATTTATCCAAGTAGCCGTTCGCCGCGGCAAAGAGGATAGCGACCTCATTTTCAGCGGTCATGGGCTGGTACTGGGGCTGTTTCAAGACTTCCACAAGCCGCCGACCCCTGTTCAACTGCTTCAACGTCGCCTTATCCAGGTCGCTCCCGAACTGGGCAAATGCCTCCAGCTCCCTGAACTGGGCCATATCCAGACGAAGGGTTCCGGCCACCTTTTTCATGGCCTTTGTCTGGGCCGCGCCCCCCACGCGGGATACGGAAAGCCCCACATTGATCGCCGGACGGACGCCCGAGAAAAAGAGGTTCGGCTCTAAGTAGACCTGGCCGTCTGTAATGGAGATCACGTTAGTGGGAATATAGGCGGAAACATCGCCTGCCTGGGTCTCGATAATCGGGAGGGCCGTCAGCGAGCCGCCCCCCAGTTGGTCATTCAGTTTGGCAGCCCTTTCCAGGAGACGGGAATGGTTATAGAAAATATCTCCAGGGAATGCCTCCCGGCCCGGAGGTCGTCTCAGGAGGAGTGAGACCTGCCTGTAAGCCGTGGCCTGTTTGGAGAGATCATCATAAAGAATCAGGGCGTGCTTTCCCTGGTCCCGATAATATTCACCGATAGCGCATCCGGCATAGGGGGAAATAAACTGCTGGGTGGCCGGATCGCTGGCGCAGGCTGCAACGACCGTGGTATATTCCATGGCCCCATGTCGCTCTAAGATATTCACAACCTGGGCAACGGTCGATTTCTTCTGACCCGTGGCAACATAGATGCAATAGATGTCCGTATTTTTCTGGTTGATAATGGCATCTACGCAAATGGCCGTCTTGCCGATCTGCCGGTCGCCGATGATCAGTTCGCGCTGTCCCCTTCCGACCGGAGTCATGGCATCAATGGCCTTGATGCCCGTGTACATCGGTTCTTTCACCGGTTGCCGCGCAATGACGCCGGGCGCCACCATCTCGACACGACGGAATTCCGTTGCCTCAATAGGACCCTTTCCGTCGAGAGGCTGACCAACGGCGTCGATAACCCTGCCGAGAACCGCTTCGCCAACAGGGATCTCGGCAATCCTGCCCGTCCGCTTGACGGTATCGCCTTCCTTGATCTTGGAGTCGTCCCCCATGACGGCGACACCCACGTTATCCTCTTCCAGATTCAGACAGAGACCAAAGATGCCTCCCGGAAATTCAACCATTTCCATGGCCATGGCCTTTTCGATCCCATAGACACGAGCAATACCGTCGCCCACAGATAGAACGGTACCGGTCTCACTCACCTCGACCTTTTTTTCGTAGTCTTTAATCTGGTCACGGATTACCTGACTTATTTCTTCTGCTCTGATCTCCATTAGTTGTATTCACCCCTTTTTAATGATTCTTTTAGCCCTTCCAG
>CAYPDL010000206.1:0-4966 GCA_964409475.1 uncultured Desulfobacteraceae bacterium
CAAAAATGAAAGCAGTCCACAGATTACACAGATTGACACAGATGGGTTGAAGCGCAAAGGGCAGAGGACGGAGGTCAGAGGACAGAGGACAGAGGACGGAGGGAAGAGATAGACGGAGAGATTGAGGGACTTAGGGACGGGGGAGAGTCCCCAGTGAAACCCCTTCGGGAACTCCTCCGGAGTTGTTTCACGGGGCAGGCAGGGGTCAGGAGTCAGGGGTCAGGGGCGGCAATTGGAAATTGCCTGCAACAATCCCGGGCACGGTAATGTCTTCGTCAAGGGATTCCCAGCGCAAGGCAAATCCATTCAGCCTTGTTTCGACCTCTTTGAGCTGATCGTCTGTGGCTGCTGACAGAAGTTTGAAGCGATCCGCGGGAAATCCAATGATGCGGCTATCTGTCAATTCGATATAAATCGTCCGGCCCTCTGCCCAGGCCTTAACCGCGGCGGGCTCAAGGGTTTCTTGTCTACTTATTTCGGGATTCATTATACTTTCCCATCAAAAGAAGTTGATGTTCAAATACAAGCTTTTCTATTTTTCTGATCGTCAATGGAGGCACCCCCTATTCCTTGCCAATCGGACGGGTTGAAGCCAGAATTTACATTCCCCATCAGGCGTTGCCACATGAACGTGTGGCGGTTCATTTCCTTCGTCTGAATAAAAATGGAACATGAAGGAGCCTATTTTCATGACCGTCGGCATACCATAACAATAAGATAATCTTTTTATTATTGCAAGAAATTTGTATCAACAGCGCTGAGTGAACAGGGTTTCGGGACGTCCATAAAATTATAAAAAATTCTCGCGAAAAGGCGCCAAGGCGCAGAGGGAGAAGCTGAAAGGTGAAAGCTGAAAGTAAAGGGGAGGCAATAAAACCTAAAACTCCGATATAAGGAATGCGGCGGGAAGAGGGTCAGACGGTGAGAAGGTGAGAAGGGAAGAGGGTGAGAAGGTAAGAAGGTGAGAGGGTAAGCTGATGAGCTGATAAGCTGTTGAGGTGATGGCTTATAGCTGGCAAGCTGATGGCATTTGAAGAAGGTAAGCTGGTGAACTGGCTAGCTGGAGAAAATTGTCTCACGCGAAGGCGCGAAGAAGAAAGTAGCTATTGAGCCATTTTCATGGACCAAGGAAAAGGAGAAAACGGCAAAAGTCACCGAGGAGTCTTGTAAAGGTCATCGTGGTCAAGAATGCGGAGGAGTGTTACTTGAGAACTCCAATCCGGGGAACCGGACGGCAGCAGTACCGTTGGCTCGAATGAAATCCGGTACTTCTTGTCAAGACGGGCGGACCACGCTGATGGGTCATTCGTAATACGCTCAATTCCCAACCCGGGATGATAGGGATTGTTTTCCAGCATATTGACGGCCTTGGCAATCTTCTTTAGCAGAGACTTTTTATGTTTGAATTTCTCCAGATCCGCAACGAATTTTCTATTCGGAACCAGTTCCGGCATTGCGGCGTACCTCCTCAAACCAATCCGGGAATTTGCTCGGTTCCGAATCTCTGGCTTCCTTCAATTTTTTCAGACCGGAGTCGTTGAGCTTGATTTTCCTAAAAAATTCTACCGGATACAGGTGTATGGCACCGCCGGGTTCCACTGAGAGCTCAAGATGGCTCCCCGGGCTGATCCCGAGATCTTTTCTCAGGGAAGCAGGCAGATTGATACTGCCCCTTTTGTCAATGGTCACGAACATAAGCCGCCCTTTCTCCCATTTCAGATTCTCTCCAATTGCCTGACGAACAACATATTCCGATTATGTCATTTTGTCAAGATGTCAAAGAAAATGAGCTGGTAAGCTGATGCGCGGCGGAAAAGAGGGTAATGGTTATTTGTTATTGGGGGAAGGACCGGAGAGGGTTGGCCGACGTACACCATCGCTGTCCCTTATTATTGAGCGGCCCTTTTTTGAATACCTTTTACAATTAACATCCTTGCATAAGTGGTAGGGGGCAAACCTTCTTCATCGGCAAGTTCCCGGAGTTTCTGCAAGATCTTAGGGTCTAAGCGCAAGGATATGACTTGCTTTTTGGGGCGGACAAACACGATGTCTTTGGCCTCTTCAAAATCGTCGAGATAATCGGTTGTGTCATGGGAATCCCAAAACTCTCTTTCTTCTTTTAAGTTTTTAAATTTGGGCGTTTTCATTTTCTTCTCCTGTTATAAAACTGCTTTTCCTTTTTGCTCATATCCCTGGGTGTAATTATTTTGGTCTTGCGATGCCTGGCAGCCCACACGACCAACAGGAAACGACCTCCACCCGTTTTCCCATATGCAAGGTATTTGCCTTCTTTTCCCCGCATGATGAGTGGTGAGTTGACATCATTAAAGAGCGCCTCCTCCACTTCTTCGGGTGAAACCGAATGCCTGGAGATATGATCAACTGTTTCTTGATCCCATGAGATGGTCTCTATCTGCATCCTTCCCTCTGAACTCAGAATGTATTACATTTTTAACAATATCGAATCGGTTGTCAAGGGAAAAGCGGGTAATGGTTATTTGTTAGTGGTTATTGGTCTCACACAGAGCCCCCCCGCTAAATGATCTTCGAATTTAACTGGGCAGGCAAAGGCGCGAAGAGGGAAAGAGGGTCAGAGGGTTAGACGGTGAGAAGGTAAGGCGGGCGCAAAGGGCATGGCGCAAAGAGAATGGCTCAAAGGCGGAAGGTTAGAAATTGAGAAGGTGAGAGGGTTAATACCCGGGAATTGCCCTGGCCAAAAATATATAACCATCATGTCATTAGCCCCTTGCCTATAGCTCCTTTCGGAACTTTAGTTTGGTAATCCTTTAAAGGCGACACGAACCTATGCAGCAACTTGTTCAAAAATTGAAAGACGGTTCCATGCAGGTGATTGAATCGCCCCTGCCGGTCGTTGCTTCGGGTACCCTCCTGGTACAAAACTTCTATTCCCTGATCAGTGCCGGTACAGAATCCAGTACGGTGACGGCGGCGCGAAAAGGCCTGATCGGCAAGGCCAAAGAGCGGCCCCAGCAGGTGAAACAGGTGGTCGATACGTTGCGAAGGCAAGGACCTGTCCAAACCTACAGAGCGGTAATGAAGAAGCTGGATGGGTTGAAAGTACAGGGCATAGAGCAGAGAGCATGGCGCATGGCGTATAGGGCACAAAAAGGGGAATCCATGAATGACGCCTTTGGCGTTGGACGATCCCTTCGTTACTGAATAAAAGGATAGAGATGGATCGGTGTATCGTTGATATTCCTGCTTGATATTTCATGAATTTATCGTTTATGATAAGTTTATGAAATATCACGAGCTGACATCCATCATCAAAGGCCCGATTTTTTCCCGGAATGACCTGGTTTTCTCCGGCCATAAGGTGCATGACTATCAGCTCACTCTCTGGGTAAGAAAGGGATATCTCATCCGTCTGAAAAATGGTCTCTACGCCTTTCGCCGGGAAATGGACAAGCTCAGGGGAGAGGAGATCGCCTTTCTATTGTGCCAACCCAGTTATCTCAGCCTCGAGAGCGCCCTGGCCGGGTACGGCTTTATTCCGGAAATCGTCTACGCCTTTACCAGCGTCACCTCCCGGGTCACCCGCACCTTTGAAAACCCCTTCGGCCGCTTCATATATCGCCACGTCAAGAGCGAACTCCTGTGGGGCTACGTTGAGATGAAGACCGAGCATGGTCCGCACCTTTTGGCCGAGCCCGAAAAGGCCCTGCTGGATTATTTCTACCTCAACCTGGGCCGGATCAACACATCGGCCGATTTCGAGAGTATCCGGCTGAACCGGGAGGAGATCAAAAAGAGCCTTGATGAAGCGAAGTTCCTGCGCTATCTGAAGGCTTTTGGCGTAAAAAAAATGGAGAGGTGGGCGCGTCGATGCTTACCTTAGACCAGATTTCCGGGCAATTCCCGCTGACTCTGCGGCAGAGAAATCCGCGCGGGATGCTGGTGGAATACCTCCAGTACGAGCTGCTGGATTCCCTGTTCAAGAGTCCGGCTGCGGCGGCCCTCAGCTTCATCGGCGGCACTGCGATCCGAATCCTTCACCATAGTGAGCGTTTTTCGGAAGACCTGGACTTTGGCAACTTCGCTCTCTCCTTTGAACAGTTTGAGGCGTTATTGAAGGCAGCATGTCGCGATATGGAATACAAGGGATTCCTGATTGAATACCGGATGGTGCAAAGGGGGTCATATCACTGCCATATCCGTTTCCCGGAAGTCCTCCAACGGTCGGGTTTGAGTCCATTAACGGGACAGAAGATTCTGATCCGTGTGGACAGTGAGACCAAAGCCCGAATGTATGAACCCGACATGGTGTTTTTGAACAAGTTTGGGCTATACCGCCGAATCCTCGCCGCGCCCGCCAGCATACTTCTTGCTCAGAAGTTGATGGCCATCCTGTATCGAAAGCGGGAAATGGGACGAGATATCTACGATGTTTCTTTCCTCATGGGCTTGGGTCTGCCCAGTTTTGACTATATCCAAAAGACGGTTGGCCTGAATGAAGTGGAATTTGTAAGAGCCCTCGACCAGAGGATCGAAACACTGGACCTCTCCACGCTGGCACGAGATGTGGAGCCATTTCTTTTTACCCCCGAACAGAAAGAACGTGTGACTACCTTTCGCGATTATTGGTTGATAACACAATTAACGAACAACCAAATGCTCTATCAGATGAGGGTTCAGAATGAAAGACACAGGAAGGAAAGACGCCAAGATCCTGGTGGTAGATGATGATGTGGAACTGGCGGATACGCTGACGGATTATTTGTCAGAGCAGGGCTATTCCGCAACCAAGGCCTACAGCGGGAATGAGGCATTGAATCTGCTGCGGGAAAGGGATTTCCACCTGGTCGTCACCGACCTCGTTATGCCGGAGGTGGATGGCATGGATCTCCTGAAATTCATCAAGGAGATTGACCGGAAGGTGTCTGTCGTCGTCATCACCGGCGGGACCGGATGAATTACCGGTATTATGACCTGCCCCTCAAGTACA
>CAYPDL010000207.1:0-4823 GCA_964409475.1 uncultured Desulfobacteraceae bacterium
GAAATTCGGAGCAACATAGAATATGGGTGTGCAAGGAATGCTCCATGAGCTTTTTCCCGCCTACCCTTGCATCTTACAGAAACGATGGTTGACCGAATACTCATAGTCCGGTTGAGCGCTTTGGGGGATGTCGCCCTGACGTTGCCTTTACTTTTCGCATTGCGGGGCAACCTGCCTTCAGCCCATGTGGGATGGGTTGTGGATGAGCCTTTTCTACCGCTCCTCAAAGGATTATCGCAACTGAATCGCATTCACGTGTGGACAAAGAGTGAAAGAAGGTTTTCAGCGTTCTGGCAATTGATTCGAGAAATTCGAAATGAAAACTACCAGGTCTCCCTTGATCCACAGGGCCTGACGCGGAGTGCCATGATTCCTTTTCTTTCCGGCATTCCCATGCGGGTGGGATTCAGACACGCCCCTATGGAAGGAAGGGAGCTTGCGCCTCTTTTGACCAATTGTCAAGTGAAGGTACCAGGCGACCGGAGGCATGTAAATGCCAGGAATCTTTATTTAGGCGCCGCTCTCGGGTTGGACATGCCGAAACAGATGTCTGTAGAACTCCCGCAAGATCCGGAAACGGAAGTGAAAATCCGGCGATGGTGGAAGCAAAAAAATCTTCCAGGGCGAAGTCTGATTTTTGGGATCGGCGCCGGCTGGCCTACCAAGATATGGCCGGTGGAGGCCATGACCGCCTTGATAGATGAGGCCTTGGATCGCGGTTATGGGTGTGTCATTTTGTGGGGACCGCAAGAAAGAGACCGTCTCGCGATCTGGCAGGCCCAACTGGGGGATAAGGTCGTATGGGCGCCTGAAACAGACATCAGGGAAATGATCGCGATTTTGAGATTGTGTGAGCGGTACGCAGGGCCCGACAGCGCCCCCCTTCATCTGGCGTGGCTGTTGGGGAAACCGACGTTCAGCTGGTTCGGAGCAAGCGACCCCGCCCGATGCGCACCACGAGGAAAGGCCCATGCGTTTGTGGCGAAGGGGCCTCATACATGGCACAGAAAGGGAGATGCCCTTCAGGGGCTACAGACGCTTTCGGAAAAAGAGGTTCTTCCGGCATTCAGAAATTGGCTGACGAATGAGCACGAATAATTCCAGCGAACTCATGTGGCCCGAAAGAAGATTAGTCTTTGCAGATAAAAAGGGAGCTTCCGAACCTGCCCGATGATATGAGGGCCTGTTCGACGACAACCTGCAAACCGGCTCAGGTTGTGAATCGAAGTTGGCATACCCGATAAGCCGCCTCTATCAATATGCGTTTGGACATCTTGGATTTCTGCCGGGACCTGTCAACAAAAATAATCGGAAATTCGCTGAAGCTAAATCCCTTTCTGAATGCCTTGTATTTCATTTCAATTTGGAAGGCGTAACCCTCAGAGCGTATGTTGTCTAGATTGATGCCCAGGATGGCCGATCGTGTCCAGAGATTGTACCCGCCGGTCAGGTCATTTATGGGAACGCTTAAAATGGTCTTTGCGTATAGGGACCCTCCTCTGGAAATCAGTTTCCTAATCATTCCCCATCCGCTTATTGAGCCGCCAGGCACATATCTCGACCCCACAACAAAGCCGCGGGTCCTGCTTGTTGCCAGCATTTTAGGCAGATAGATGGGATTGTGGGATAAATCCGCGTCCATCTGGGCAAAGAGCTCGTATCCCCGATCAAGACCCCAACGGAATCCTGCCACATAGGCGGAACCCAACCCCAGTTTTCTTTCCCTTGACAGGACAAACAGACGGGAAGAAAACGAATCGTTTTTTAGTGTTGAGGCAATTTCAGCTGTCCCGTCCGGGGAGTTATCATCTACAACGAGGATATGGACTTCAACCCCCCTTTTTTTCACGGCCTCAAAGACCGAAGGGATGAGAACCCCGATGTTTTTGGATTCATTGAATGTGGGTATAATGATCAGGACTTTCATAGGCCTCTGAATACCTGTCCCCGGCTTCCTCCCCATGGGGTCTCTGCCGCAAAGGGGGTTTGGCCCACCGGCAAGGATCGGCCGAAGACCGGGACGGATTGTGACAAGCGCCGCTCAGGGGAGATACGGCATGGGATATCTCGTGAGCAGATTTTCACATCTATAGAAATAGAGGGTCTTTGACGGAACCCCGGAGCGGTGAATCACCACCCTGTCCGGTCCACTAATGGATTCAAAATAGCCGCCGTAATTCTTCTTCGGTTCTGCCGGATAACGGTCGGAACAGATAAATATCCCGTCCTTCCCACGCATGTCAAGGTTGCGATCCCATATCCCAAAGCCGCGGGGGTCATAGGGATTGAAACACATGACCTTGTACTTTCCTTTTGTGGCCAGCTCCACCTGGCCGCTAAGGAACCATTTGTGCGTAAACAGAAAGCACCGCTCAGGGGATATTCCTTGTTCGCACAGATATCTATTGACCTCGCTCCACCCGAAAACATCCAGGGTGGGATCTGCTCGAAATGCCCTTGCAGGGATCCATCCCTTTTGAATTAGTTTTTCCAGGTGGAAGATGCCATATCGACTCTGGATCAGGGCAAGGGATAGAAACACCAGGATAGCAAAGGCGAAGAAACCCGACGCCTGTTTCACGTATCTCCTTTTGTTCCATTGTTCCACTGCCACATGCGCAAGGGGGACTAACAGGGCAACGTAGCCCGGCAGGGTCCAATGGGGGAGAACCGGTTTGACAAAAGAAATGAGGTTAAAGAAAAGGATCGGAACGGTTCCAAAGAAAAAAAAGAATCTATATTCCGAATCGTTATCCATGATCCCTCTTCTAAATGTCAACCAGATGACGTAAAGGAGTGGGACAAAGACAACCGGCGTCAAATAAAGTGTCTGTCCGCCCAAGGCCACGAGGAAATGGGTGATAGAAATGGAAGGGGCGAGGACCCTGGCCCCATGGAAAGCGAACGATACGAAACCATGCTGCATATTCCACACCAAGACAGGGAGGGAAATGATGAAGACCGACAGGCTGTATAGATACGGTCCCGGGGTGAGAAAAGCCCTCGGCCGACAGATCAATAAATAGAGGGCCAGAGAAAAGCAGAGAAGAAGCCCATGGTACTTGCAGAGCAGGGTACATCCTGTGGCGATCCCCGCCAACACCCAGGTGACCCCCCGGGTATCTCCATCAGACAGTCTTTTCAGAAACAGGAGGGTAGCAATCCAGAAAAAGACCAGCCCACTGTCCGGCAGGATCATGGTGCCGGCGCAAACAAAGAAAAGCGGCGTAAAGTTGAAAAGGGAATAGGCTGCCAAGGCCTCCCTTTCAGAGAGCCATCTTCTGGACAAGGTGAAGAACAGAAGCCCGGTAAACGTAAACAGGATCACGGCGCCGAGCCGGATGGTCAGGGGTGAGACAATGCCGGACATGTAAGGGAAAAGGCCTGCCAGGAATCCTACAAACGGGGGGTGGTCAAAATAACTTAGGGACGGCCTGAGAGAATAGCTGTAGTAGTAGGCCTCATCAAATCCAGGGCCCAAATAGGCGGACACAACTAGACGAATGGTCAGGGAGACAACCAGGATAAGGACCAGAGACACCGGAAAGGAGGCTTTCCCTTCATTGTAGACAAAAGGAGGAATCAAGGCACGAATTCGCTCGGGGCAGCCTAATAGAAAACCATTTGCCGTACCGGCCGTTGAGGATCTCGGTTGTCCGAACCCCTCACCAACAACTCCCGCTTCCTCAGGCGCATGTTACTGCCAATCAAATTTGAATTTGGAGTCCCTTTGGGCCTGAGTCTTGGCCAACAACCTGAAATCCAGCCGGCCATTGGGGATGGGAGGGCACCTACGAACATCATTATGGACCCGAAAACAAAAAAAAGCAACACTTACATCTTCGGCATTTGCGCTATCTGGTCCAACAAAATGTGGCCCTTGGAAAAAATGAGTGCCTCCATTTGATGGAGCGTCCATGAAAGGGAGCGCACTAAGGGGCGGCAAGAAAAACTTGGGGATAATGTCCTCTGGGACCCCGGAACAAATATCCCTGAGATGATCTCACTGCACAGGCGCAGCGAGGGGTATGCAGGCTCTGGTAGTGCAACGCTTCATCTGGCCTGGCTGCTGGAGAGGCCGACTTTCAGCTGGTTCGGTGCGAGCGACCCAGATCGCTGTGCTCCCAGGGGGCGAATCCATGCCTATGGTGCCCGGGGGCCGCACAATTGGCACCGGAAGAGCTTCTTCAAAACGGGTCTGCAAAACCTTACAGGGGGGGAGGCATTGGCAGCGTTCAGACAGTGGCGCCAGGGAACAAAGAATGAAACTGCAACATTTCCATCAGACATATGAACGCGTGATCAGAGATCATGCTGAACTGTCATCCTCATCCCGAAGTCTCTTTATTCGGCATCGACTGCCGCATCTCCTTTGATTTGTTTGGAATGGTAACGGGCTCTTGAGAGAACTTCAAGAACCCGTTTTTCGTCGAAAGGCTTTCCATTTGGCACTGAAACCAGGTTTCACTAAATTCGCCGTGGTAAACGAATGCGGATAACGGTAATAAGTCAAGGGTTGCTTACCGTCTCGTTACCCATGTGTCTCCGATATAGAAAGGAGATATAGTAAGCCGCAAACGGCAGTAGGACAACCCCCAGTTTGAACATGCCCTTGTGAGGGGAGAGATGAAACACCTCAATGAGCAAGACGGCGACCACCACCACCAGGAAGGCAGCCAGTATGCCCAACAGGGCAAACCAGCATTTTCTGGTCAGGGGAAGACCTGGTGTCGACCCGATGAGGGAGAGCCAGATAAATACCTGCAGGTCGAACATGAGGCTGACCATCTGTTCCGGATCGTAGGAGAGAAGCGGTGCGTCTG
>CAYPDL010000208.1:0-4801 GCA_964409475.1 uncultured Desulfobacteraceae bacterium
TCCAGTTGGGTCGCTCGGTTATCAGGGTGTGTATTGTCTCTTGAAGCCAGGGATAAAGGCCCTCTACCATGTAGAATTCGGGAAACAGGAGATCGTTTCCGGCAGCGACCCGTCCCTCTTCCACGGCCCTTTTTGCCAGCGGGGTATTCGGATAGATCCGGATCCCGAGTGTGAGCTTTACCGCATTGAGAGGGAGGGAATCTATAAAGGACAGGCTTTCCTCGACCGTGTCCCGGGTTTCGCCGGGTCCCCCCAGCAGCAAAAATCCCATCTGGCCGATGCCGTGTTCTTTCAGCAGATGACTCGCCATCCGGACATCTTCAATGCCAAACCGTTTGTTCATGGACCGCAGGATGTCTGTTGAACCGCTTTCAAACCCCAGGCTGACGTCGGTGCAGCCAGCCTCTTTCATGGCCTTTGCCAGGGAGGAACTGAGGTTTTTCGGATAAATGATGGCCCGCCATGAAATCCCCAGATCCGTATCCGCCATCCGGTGACAGAGGTCTTCTGCATATGACGGCGGCATGTTGAAGGTATTGTCCACAAAATATACCCTTGAAAATCCGGCCTCTCGCCATTGACGAAGCTCCGAGACCACCCGTTGCGGAGACCGCCGGCGGATCCGGTGGCCCTCGATGGCCGGGGTCGAGCAATAACTGCACCTGAGCGGACATCCCCGGCGGGTTTGAAACGGCAGCCAGTATTCTCCTTTTCGGGCCGCATCGGGCAGCGGCATCATCGAAGGCGGCAGCATGGGCAGGGCATCCAGATCCCTGTTGAATCTTCTTTCCCTTAGGCGCCCCCGTCCCTTTAGATAGAGTCCCGGGACATCTGACAGAGCGGCCTTCTGCCGAATCCGTACCAGCAGGGCCACAAACGCATCTTCACCTTCCCCCTGAATCCCCATATCCGCATCCAGATACAAAAGTGCGCTTTCGGGAAAGATGCTGTAGCCGGCGCCCCCCAGGACCACGGGGGCATCTGAGACCCTTCGGCAGACAGAGACGGCCTCTTTGGCCTGGCCCAGGAGAAATCTGGGCGCGTCCATGCGTTGATCGTCGATATTCCGGATCGAAATGCCGATGACCTCAGGGGCGGTCTCCTCAACCGCGGATGTAATGGCGCCAGCGACATCCTCCCGGCTCATCAGATCCAGGAGGGTCACCTCATGCCCGGCCCCCTGCACGGCCGCCGCCACACACCCCAGCCCGATGGGCAGGGAGGGCATGTTGATGGTCTCCGTATTTGGCGATATCAAAAGGACTTTCATGATCTGACAATCAATGGCACGTATCATCTCAATAAATCGGGGCAGTAATAAGAAATGATATCTCACCCAAGAGACGCAACGTACGCAGAGTGAACCGTTTTTCCCTTTGCCGTTGAGCCCGGAGAAACCGGCTTAGCGTTTCGCGGGCCAGGGAGGAGGGCAAAGGGAAAAGTTCTGCCTTTCCGAAGGGATGCTCTTTTTGTTTTTTGGCCTCTCAGCGAAAAACAAAAACACAAGTCCCTTTGCGTTCTCCGCGCCTTTGCGGTGAAAATGGCGGTTGTCATGCACATTACCGCGATTTATCGAGCTGTTACAATGGCACTCATAAGGGAGCCATAAAAGGGTAGCCCGGAACATCGGATATGTTCTTCTTGAGATTCTATGTCAAGATTTTCAATTCCGCAAGGGCCACAACCTATTCTTTCAGGCCCTTCATGACCAAGCAACAGTCAACAGCAGACGCGGCCCCTTTTACGGGGCTCTTTTTTGATAAGAAACTGCTTTTTGCCTTAGGCTGCAATATCTTGACGTCCGGGGAGGCGGACGCCATAATTCTGCACGGCATGGCCCGACCGGGTATGCTTGCTGAGAGCGCACCCGAAAGGCTCCTTCTGTTTCTGGAAATCAATAAAGAGATCATCCGCGGCTATGCGGGTATGGAGAAGGGGTTCGGTCTTCCCGTCTTTATCGGGAGCATCTTTGCCCCATGGGAAAGCCAGATGATTTACGATCTCAATAAAGAGGGGATACGGATCTACGACCGTCTCGATGAAACTGCACAGATCCTTTCGCTGATGTACCGGTACCGGGTCCGCCGGGAATCCATGAATATTTAAGCGGGGTGGATTAAAGAAAATTCTCCGGGATGATTTATTGATCTTGCCATTTTGGTAAATCCTCTCAAGAAAGCACTATTTGACCCCAAGCCTTTCCTTCTTATGGCAGCGGTGGGTGAGGCGCCAAACATACCCAGGAATTTAATGCCGATTCGCTCGTAGCGTCAACCTCCTGGCATTTCTTTCTTTTGCCCAAATCACCAAAAATACGAAATCGGTGATAACTTATTGAATTGTTATCGCTTTAGTTCCTAAAAGAAGAATCCATTTCTTTCTTTGGCATGGAATCTGCAAGATCATGGTGAAAGACCGTTCTGTCAACAATTGGTCTGGTAGACATGCATTTACCAAAGAAAGCCTGACCATGTTGTTTCTTCCTCAAGTCCGGAATTATTTGCTGTAAAGCGATCCCCAATTCAATAGTCTTGGGGTGGGAGGCATAATCTATGGCCAAAAAAAAATGTTCTAAATGTGGCAAGGAAATCGGGTGGCTTTCACAGAACAAGATTGACGGTGCCCTCTATTGTGAAGATTGCACGAAAGAGTTAAAAAAAATAAGAAAAGAAGGCGCGAAGGGAGAAAAAAAGGAGGCTGCTAAAGAAGAAGAAAAAAAGAGAAAGACGAGTCCGACTAGTGCCGGAGGAAGTGGCGCCAATGTTCAACAATTTGTGTTAGTCGCTACTGCATGTATGCTTGTATTAATATTATTGTTTCCACCGTTTTACTGCATTCACGGAGGAGAAAAAGCAAGTATGGGTAATTTTGCCATTTTTAGCCCTCCGACGTTGCCGACAAAGACTATGGAAGCCGAATTTGTAGCAAGCATTGATGCGCTTGCGCTACTGGTCCAATATCTCTTTGTTGTAACCATTGGTGGAATATTATGGTTTGCCCTCCAAAAAAAGGAGGCCAGGGCCGACCGGAGTTTGCCACAACAAAGCGCTACTGAAATTAAACCGTTAGATGAAAATGATGAACTCAATAGGGCGGCTGGATGAAGATGAGCTTATGGCAGTCTGACCGGGCAAACAGGCCTCCCTTACCGGTATGTCTGAATCTCTTTCTCAGGGCCAAGAACGGCCTGCAACCGGGGTTGACGCATTGAGAGGCAAGGACATGAGTGAAATATTCAGGGTATTGATTGTAGATGAAGACAAGGCCACCCGAGAATTCTATAGAGGAATTCTAAGGGGATTTCCCGAATTTCAAGTACGGGAGGCAAAAAGCGGCAAAGAAGCCTTAGATCTTATTGGGGAATCGACACCGGATATTGTCGTCAGCGATTTGATGATGCCTCAAATGGATGGCCTGGAACTGTGCCGCCACATCAAGGGCGATACGAGCGCGAGTCTATCCACCATATACCTGATTATGGTCAGTGCGAGAGAAACCAAGGAAGTCAAGATAGCGTGTATGAGGGAAGGGGCTGACGACTATCTGTTCAAGCCAGTGGATGAGGATGAACTCCTTGCCAGGATCAAGGTGGGACAGCGAATCATCTCCCAGCTTAAGAAAACAGAGATGGAGACCAGGAAAATGTTCGAGGAGATGGACGTCCTGCTTGTCCAGGACGGGGGATGCGCCCCCGGATATAATCCTGTCACAGCGTTCATAACATTCCACCTGGAGGAGATCGGCAGGGAAGTCTATGCCACGGCAGAAGGATTGAAGTCTCTGGTTTCCGGAAGACGAGATGATTTTGTCAGGCTGGTGTATCATCCTCAGATACTAAAGAAATTGGACCGCATCCCGGGAGTGTTTCATGCCGCCCCTCTTTCTGAATGGCGGGGCGCACTTTTGAGGGGCGAGAGATACAGAGACTTTGTGAAAAAGGAAATCCAGCAAAAGGCAGCGGAAACCATCATAAAGAAAAATGTGAAGGCAATCATAGCCATTGGAGGCAACGGCACATTTAGAGGAATCAGGGAATTATGTGATTTCATACCCACCTCTATCCAGGTATTCTTTGTGCCCGTGACTATTGACAGCGATATCGCAGGGACAGAATGTATTGGCGAAAACACAGGGATTGAGATGGGGGCTGAAAAAATCAGATGTTATATGGCGGATGCCCGTACGCACAAGAGGACCTATATTATTGAAATGATGGGTGCCAGCAGTGGGTTTCATGCCCTCCATTCCTGTTTGGGATCACGAGCGCATCTCGCTGTTCTTCCAAACAGTGTGATTGATCACAAGAAAGTGGTTGAGGCCTTAAATCAGAGAAACGATTGCGTAATCGTAGTAGCAGAAGGGTACAAGGAGGAAGAAAGAAAAGAGGCGGGCATTAAAGACAATGCTGCAGAGTATTTCTACAAAGAACTGCTGGCAACCGGGATCAAGATCAAGAGAAAAGTGGTGTGCGAACCATTTTCAAGGGATATCCGGGGGGCGGCGGCAAATAATCAGGATATCACCCTGGCACAGCGGATGGCCTACAATGTGGCGGAGTATCTGAAAGCGGGAACGTCGAGATTGATGCCGGCGGTCAGATCCGGCAAGGAATATGCGATCCCCTTTAACCAGATCCATACGGACAATTTAGTGGAAGCAGATCTTCTTGTCTTGTCCGATCGTCTGACCAGGGGAGGCGTCTGATCCGTGGCAGGTCTATTATCCCTCTTCGAGGAAGGGCAGGAAGATGGAAAAAGATGACGTCCTGAGAAAAATCTATTCAAAGATAGATGAAATCCCC
>CAYPDL010000209.1:0-4787 GCA_964409475.1 uncultured Desulfobacteraceae bacterium
GGAGATTATGTTTCTGTTCGTCGGGATACTTCCGGGCTGGTAAAGAATGCGGCCGTGCTATTAGGTATTCCCGGGATATGTCTGATGATAGGCATTGCCCTTGCAGCTATCTTATTTCATGTTTTTGTATTTCCTATGATCGGCGGAGTGGCAGTTGCTGCCGTCTGTCTCCTGATGGGAATTGTACTGGGTGTTCTATTGTTCAGACGGGTATCGACCGACAACCCGCCTGTCATAGACCATATTATCAGGGCACGTCTTGATGCGGCTTCAATATATGATGAGACAATGTTTTCCAAGCATTGTGACAGCCGAGGCTGCGACGGTTGTTCCGGACCTTTTTCGTGAAGCCAGCACAAAGGCATCAATCTCCAGCAGATATAGCTGGTAAGAAAAAGTTTTTGGGGTTCCGGCTATGCTTCTTGTTTTCAAGCCGCTATTCAATCAACAATCATAAAAGGAGTGCGTTGTGAAAAAGGGGATTGTTTTTTCTGTTTTGGTTGTTTTGATGATCCTATCGACGACCTATGCTCAGATCAGTGTGCGGAGTGTGTTAAACACTCCCCAGGATTATGAAGCTAAAACCTTGGTCTTTGAAGACGCATGGCTGGATGGAAAGATAGTCCGCAATCAGCATTTCGGCTTCTATTGTCTTGATGTTGACATCCAGAACAAACATGTGCCCGGCTACCTTTACCGCAGCCAACTGAACTTCGTCATATTTTCTGAGGAATTGGCAAAGAAATTGATAACAGATACCAAAAAAAGAAACCCGGAGGTCGAGAAAGGTCGTGAATTTGAGTTGCTGGATCGGGTGTGTCGAAAGAGGGCCTCTCTGGTCAGGCTGACCTGTACCATCGAGAAGTTTCAAGAGTATTGGATTGCCGATGTCACGAAGGTGGAATTTTACGGGAAACAGGGGGAGATCATAGAGACCCTCAATGCGGCCACCGGCGGTCAGTAAACCCTGTCTATTATGCAGATTCACTCGGCCGGATAGAACAAAAAACGGGCGATCTTCCACGAGCCGTTCATCTGCCTTTTCAGGACCCAGACATAGTTGCTGAACTCTTTTTCCTCGGCCACCCCTTTCTTCTTGGGTCGCCAGACGGCCTTGAACTCTCCCCGGAGTTCGGCCCAGTCCTTTATGATGTTCACGCCCCGCACCCGGAATGAACAGTTTGTGATGTTGAAGCTTTCCAGGTGGTGTGCAAGCAATCCGCGAACCTTCCCTCTGCCAACATACACCGCTTCTTTTCCACCTCCTGCGACGAGCACGTCTTCTGTGAAGAAGGCCATGTTCCGTTCTATGCTTCCGGATTTTAGGGCAGGCACCCACTCTTCGGCTATTTGGAGGATCTTTTCATGCCCGTCCGATTTGGCTTTTTCAAAAGTTCCTTCTACGATCACCTGCCCTCGAGAGGCAAAAGAGATGCCCTGTTGGGATTTGGTCCCGATCATGACGGACTCCAGTATGGGCGGGTTAACCGGTCCGTCCGATCGCCAAGCGATTATAAAACAGGCCCCGGACCCTCCGGCCTTGTCGGATTCCGGGACCACGTAACGAATCGAGGAGACTGGGGGGACGTGAACAGGGCCTTCCTGGTATTTTTTCAGCAGATTGCCTTTGAAGTCATAATAATCAGTGGATAAGACCGTGATCGGCTTTCCTGGATCCACATTCCGAATGCTGAGGGTGACCGCAAGATAGATGGGGCTTTCCCGATCCCCCTGGTAGATATGGGAATACACGGGAACATATACGGTCTGGCCCGCACTGAGGTCCCCACTGGCGCGTGCATCGGCTGCCTGAACAAAAAAAACCCCTGAGGCAATCAGGATCCACAGCCATCCATTCAGCTTGTTCATCATTTTTTCCATTGCCGCCTCCCTGTTTTCCGGGCCATGTGGTCCGGTCTGCGCGTTATCGTGGAGATTCCAGGATGCAAGAATCCAAACCCCCTGTCTGCTCATGGCGGAAAGAAGACCAAAGACCCGGTTCAATGCAGCAGCATCTCGGAGAGCCGATTCAGATCCTTTGCAGGACCCAGGGCAATGAGGGTATTTCCCGCCTCGATTACCGTCTGTGACGACGGGTTAAAAATCATTTCGCCCCCCTTTTTGCGGATCGCTACGATGATCACATTCATATCCCTCCGAATGCCCGAATTGAGAAGGCTTATACCATTCAGCCTGGATCGTTCCCCTGCCAGGATTTCTTCGAGCTTCAGTTCGATATTTTTTTCATGCATGGTGAAATCGAGGAAATCCATCACCACGGGCCTGAGAATGGTATGGACCATCCTCATGCCGCCGATGAGATACGGAAGAACCACCTTGTTGGCCCCCGCTCTCATCAACTTCTTCTCTGTTGCCTCATCATCCGCCCGGGACAGGATGAACAGCTTCGGATTGAGGCCCCGGGCCGTCATGGTGATAAAGAGATTGTCCGCATCGGAAAGTACAACGGTGATCAGTCCTTTGGCCCTCTCTATTCCCGCTTCGATCAGGATGTCGTCACTGGTGGCATCACCAATAATATGGGTGAGGTCCTGCTCCTCCAGGATTTCCTTCGAGCCCGGGGATTGATCAATCACCACCAAAGGGATCTCTTGGCTTTTCAGGCCCTGGGCAATGATCTTCCCGATACGTCCGAATCCGCAAACGATGTAATGATTTTTGATGGATCGCAATTCTCTTCCCAATTTCCTCCTCCCCAGGATGGTCCTCACCTGTGTTTCCACCATGATCTGGGCAACCGTGCCGAGGCTGTACGCCATGACGCCCATGCCCATGAAGATAATACAGATGGTGAAGACCCGGCCTGAACTTGAAACAACGTTCACCTCTCCAAAACCCACCGTGGTGATGGTGATGATGGTCATATACAGGGCATCGAGAACCGGCCAGCCCTCTATGAGCACATATCCCATGGTGCCGACCAGGAGAATCAGCACAAGGAGCATGGCCCCGCGAAGGGCATGCGTCAGTGCCTTTGACTGGCGCGAGGTTTTTCGTTGCCTGTTGGTCGTCATCATTGTAGGGAATCAGGTCTCGGCACTGTCCTGTTTTAGTAAGCGCCGGTGATATTCCTTCTCCGTGAAGCAGGTTTTGAGCCGCCGCGTCAGGAGATTGAACAGCGTTGTTTGTAGGTTGAGACGGCACCGTAGCTTTATAGCACAAGACGTGACTTATACACCACAGAAAAACTCAGTTGCCCCCCTTGGCCGTGCCGTCCAGTTTCGTCAGCACACTGCCGGTCACCCAGAATAAAGATGAACGTGAGTTCCTTTATTTGTGAAAGAGCCAAGGTTCCCCTTGACTCGATCCCTGCAATCGGGCATTCTGTTTCCCTTCGTGTGATGCGTGGTGGAAAAAACAAGACCGGCCCTCATGCGATCGGCTGGACCTTGTAATCTCGGAAAGGCATCTGATTATGAGTCTGGATCTGAGAGAAGAGACATATAGAACCATTGCCCCTGTCGGGGATCCTTCACTGGCCCGTCACCCGGCCTATCTCCTCATCCTCGTGGCGGTTTTCCTCATCGTTTTTGAGGCAATCCTTTACACTGTCCCCGGACTGGCCCAATCCTGTGCCTGGGTCTTCAAGGTCATCTCATTCGGGGCCTTCTCTGCCTTTACCCTGGAATATGGGGTGAGGCTGTGGGTTTCTCCTATGGGGTCCCTGAAAAGCCCCCTCAGGGCCTTTGGCGATTATGCCTTTTCTTTCCTCGGTCTGGTGGATTTTCTCGTGATTCTCCCTTACTGGCTCAGCTTCCTCTTTGCCCTGCCCGATTGGTGCATCATGATGGCCTCCTTTCTCTCCCTGGTCAAGCTGGCCCGCTTTGTGCCCGGACTTGGCATTTTCATCTCGGTGTTTCGCAACGAGGGCCATTCCCTCCTGGCCGCCCTCATTGTCCTGCTCGTGCTTCTCATTTTTGCCTCGGGAGTGATATATGTCCTGGAACACCCAGGTCAGCCCAAGGTCTTTGCCTCTGTCCCCCACACCTTGTGGTGGGCCATCGTGACCATTGCGAGCGTGGGTTATGGGGACATGATCCCCCTTACACCAATAGCACGTATCCTGTCCGGTTTTCTGATGCTTCTCGGCATTGCGGTCTTTGCCGTTCCTGCCGGGATTCTTGCCACGGGCTTTGCCAAGGAATTAAGGAAACGGGACTTCCTGGTGACGTGGAAAACGATCTCCCACATGCCGCTCTTCTCTGGTCTCGATGCGAACGCCATTGGTGATATCTCGCGACTCCTTACCTCACAGATCATCCCCCCCGACACGGTCATTGTTCGAAAGGGGGATGCTGCGCAGGCCATGTTCTTCATCCTGGAGGGAGACGTGGAGGTGGAGATCAGTCCCAGGCCAACCCGGCTCACGGCAGGCCAGTATTTCGGTGAAATCGCCTTGTTGAAGGATGTGGAACGGACCGCCACTGTCATCTCTATCACCGAGGTCCATCTCCTTGTCCTGGGCGTAAAGGATTTCAGGCGGCTCATAGAAGAAAACCCACAGCTCAAGGCGTCCATTACACGGGTAGCCGAGTCCCGCCTCGCTGTCTACTCTTAGAAACTTCCGCTTTGTCTCTCTGCCTGCCATGGCTTTTCGACCACAGTGAGTGAGGGTTTTTGTTTTCCTATCGAGGTCCCGGACATACGAGTTCTCTCATAGATAATGGGAAAATCTTTTTCCAGGAGTAACCCCAATTTTATTTCAATGCCTTGATGCGCCTGATATCCTCAGACTTACCCAGCATGATCAGGATGTCGCTGTCCTT
>CAYPDL010000210.1:0-4781 GCA_964409475.1 uncultured Desulfobacteraceae bacterium
CCCAGGCACTGGAAACGATCAAGACCGAGTTCCCGACCGTAGAAGACTTCGAGCGTGAATTTCCTTCCCTGTGCTTTGCCATTGCCACGGGTGTCGGCAAGACGCGATTGATGGGCGCCTTTATCAGCTACCTGTACTTGAGCGAGGGCATCCGGCATTTCTTTGTGCTCGCACCGAACCTGACGATCTACAACAAGCTGATCGCCGACTTCACACCCAACACACCCAAGTATGTTTTCCAGGGGATCTCCGATTTTGCCGTCAACCCGCCTCTGATCGTAACCGGAGATAACTATCAGGATGGGCGTGGGATCAGAAGAGATGGTTATCTACCAGGCGTCGAATGGGAACAGGATGTCCATGTCAATATCTTCAATATCTCGAAGATCAACAGCGAAGTACGAGGCGGCAAGAGCCCACGCATCAAGCGTCTCAGCGAATACATTGGGCAGAGCTATTTCGATTACCTTGCCGGGTTGGACGACCTGGTGATGCTGATGGATGAATCGCATCGCTACCGGGCCAGCGCCGGAGTGCGGGCGATCAATGAGTTGAATCCCATCCTGGGGCTGGAGCTGACCGCTACGCCACAGGTGGAGCGTGGCCAGAATACCGAATCTTTCAAGAACGTGATCTACAGTTATCCCTTGAGCAGTGCGATGAACGACGGCTTCGTGAAAGAACCGGCGGTGGCGACGCGAGAGAACTTCGATTCTGCGAACTACTCGGTCGAAGGCCTTGAGAAGGTCAAACTCGAAGACGGCGTTCGAATTCATGAAAACACGAAAGTCGAATTGGAGGTGTACGCTCGGAACAGCAACCAGCCGATAGTCAAGCCATTCATGCTGGTTGTCGCCCAGGATACGACGCACGCCAACGCACTGCAGCAAGTAATGGAGAACGACGATTTTTTCGAGGGTCGATACAAGGGTAAGGTGATCACCGTCCACTCTAAAGTGCACGGTGAAGAGAAAGACGAGGTTGTCGAGCAGTTGCTGACAGTTGAGCGCCGTGACAACCCCGTGGAGGTCGTTATTCACGTTAATATGCTCAAAGAGGGATGGGATGTTACGAATCTCTACACCATCGTTCCGTTGCGGGCCGCTAATTCTCGGACCCTGGTGGAGCAGTCTATCGGACGGGGGCTGCGCCTACCTTATGGCAAGCGTGTAGGCATTCCGGCCGTAGATCGCCTGACCATCGTGTCACATGACAGGTTTCAGGAGATCATCGATCACGCCAACGACCCCAGCTCGATTATCCGTGCCGGCGTAATCATTGGAAAGGATATCCCCGAGGCGGGCAAGAAAGCGGTGATCGTCGAATCCGAGTTTGAGAAGATCATCTCATCATTCACGCCGAAGGCTGGAGAAGAAGAGAAGGCCCCGGGAACGCGCAGCCTCTTCGGGAAACCGGAAGAGCAGGAAGTGGCGAAGGCTACGTTCCAGGTTATCCGGCAGTATGAACGCCTGCGCGGCAGTGACCAACTTCAGGACGCGGAGATCCAGAAGGAAATCGTCAAGAAGGTTGAGGAGATCGTGCGCCCAAAACAGGGGAAACTTTTCGATTCTCTCGGAGAAGAGACCGTCGCAAAGGTCGTGGCGGATACTAGTGTGTTATATCAGGAGATGTCCATAGACATTCCCAAGATCGTGGTCGTGCCCAAGGGTGAGGTAGTAGCAGGATACAAAGACTTTAGTCTGGAGACAAGGAATATCAACCTTCAGCCGGTGGCGCAGGACATTCTGATTCAACACCTGCATGATATGCAAAGATACAAACTGCGGGATGGATCAGGAATTGTCGAGGAGAATCGGCCGGAAGATTACCTGGTGCGCGGGTTGATTGATTTCAATGATATCAGTTATGACGATCACGCGGCATTACTCTACAAGCTGGCTGGCCAGATCGTCACGCACCTGCGCTCCTACCTGAGTGAAGAAGAGGATGTGGTGAATGTGCTGCAATATCACCAGCAACCTCTTGTGAACCTCATCCACTCTCAAATGCTGGACCATTTCACGGAGACGGCTGCGTCTTATGAAGCGCATGTTACCAAGGGATTTCGCACTCTGCGCCCGAACAACTACACGGCCGGCGCGGATCAAGCGGTTCGTGACTTCAGGACGCCGATCCCGGAAGGCGAGAAGAATCGAATCACGAACATGCTTTTCGGTGGATTTCAAAAATGTTTGTATCCAGCACAGAAATTTGACTCCGATCCGGAGAGGCGTTTTGCCGTGATCCTCGAGAACGACGAGGATGTCCTCAAGTGGTTCAAGCCTGCCAAAGGTGATTTTCAGATTCACTACAGCCACGATGAATCGTATGAACCGGATTTTGTCGTCGAGACCGCAATGGGGAAATTCCTGTGCGAACCCAAGCGCGCCTCCGAAGTTTCAAATGACGTTGTTCAGTCAAAGGCTGATGCGGCCGCCGTCTGGTGTGAACATGCAACCGTTCACGCGAAGACTTATGGCGGCAAGCCCTGGACCTATCTCTTGATCCCTCATGACCAGGTATCCGAACAAATGAGTTTGGCCGGCCTGGCGGCCAGGTGTACCCATGTAACACAGGTGCAGGAAGCCAGCAGCCATGGAAAAGAATGAACACGTTGACGCGTTTTTTTCATACAGAAGACTGGTAGTTAGGCATGCCACGGCACTTTTTCTCTGGAGCGTGGGCCTATGGGACGTCCTTCAGTGAGGCAGCGGGACGCTCTTTAATTATTTAGTTGACATTATTCTTCAGCGGACTCGCATAGCTCGCCGCTGTGAAATTGGTTCGCTGATGAACGTTGCCATTGAAGACACAGACTTTCAGAATTACCAGGTCGAATCAACTGGACATATCGAGGAGACGTTGAGACATGCCTGAAATAAGTAGGTTTTTCGGTATGGTGATTGCAATGTTCTATAAGGACCATGCGCCTCCGCATTTCCACGTCAAATACGCTGGACAGTGGGCTGCTTTTTCAATTGAAGATCTCAAATTGATTGAGGGCGATCTTCCACGGCGGGCAATTTCACTGGTTTTGGAGTGGGCATTTCAGCATAGAGATGCACTCATGGCTAACTGGGAAAGGGCTCAGAGAAGCGAGGCTTTGGAAAAAATTAAACCGCTTGATTAGGAGAACGATAATGCGATGGGTAACTGAAGCAAACTATCTTGGTGGATACAGGCTCAAGGTCCGATTTGATAACGGAGAGACTAAAGTTGTTGATTTGCAACTGCATCTTGACGGCCCAATTTTTGAGCCATTAAAGGATCCGGAGTTTTTCAAATCCTTTTACGTTAATCGTGACATAGATACAATTGTCTGGCCGAATAGTGCCGACTTCTCACCAGATTTCCTCTATGAGATAGGCCGGAAAGTCAGCGAACAAGACGCTTCAGCCGACGCTCGAATCTCGCGCGGTTGAGCTTTGTGGGTTAGGGATAAGGAGACAATGCTATGGGGGGATGGGGGACGGGTATTGATATATTGATTGACATGATTAAGCTTGCCTGGTATCCGCATCCGGTATGTCACGAAAAGCCAGAGTTGACGCTGCGGGTGCGCTTCACCACATCATCGTGTGCGCCGAAAAGTCTTTTGGGACGATGCCGATCGTGACTCCTTTGTAATCCCGCTCGCAATCAGCGGGACGGTCTTTTAAAATTCAATTGAAATTAGAATCAAATTTATTGAAGTAACGTATTACCGTAAGAGCCTTGAGAAAATCGACACGGATGCTCAAACAAGGAGGGTGATATGCAAAGTCGAAGAGATTTTTTAGAGCTGCTTGGGGGGGCCATAGTGTGTAACCACCGGGACGCTCTTTCAAAATTCAATATCGTGTTCCAGGCCGCGGCTACCGGCCCTTTATATATTTACATTTATGCACATGCCCCAATGAGTTGTTGACTGTCAATGTGCAGAACCTGGGCGTTGATATGCGTTGCGTGGATAAAAATATGGGCAGCGGGACGCTGTAAGGTTTTTAGGTTTTCCAAGAGGATGGAGGCGAAACAGGGGGTTGAGAATTCCTTTACATGTTTGCATATACCTGCATGCCCGCAGAGTTGCGGCTGGTCAGTGGGAAGAGCCTGTGGGCAGGTATCGGCTGCGTGGATAAGAATAGAGGAAACGTGGTATATTGATTCCAAAGGGAGGGCGCCGGCCCCGTAGCCCTGACCCAGAACGAATGGTTCAAGGCCCAACGGTTCAAGAATGCCTATTACCTGTATGCGGTCATGAACGCCGCAACAGGCCCGCAGCTCTATATGGTGAAGAACCCGGCCGAGAACCTGGAGCCGGAAGAAAGGGTGGAAGTGGTGCGGTACGTGGTGCAATCGGAACAGATCAAAGCCAAAGGGGAGAAAACAGCATGACAAAGGATGAAATCCTCAAGGTCCTTGAAAGGGCAAGGGATGAGGCAAGAGACCGATACCGGGCAGAAATAATGGGGTTTTTCGGTTCTTACGCCAGGGGAGAGGAAAATGCGGAGAGCGATCTGGACGTGCTGGTTCAGTTCCGGGAGGGCGCGACGCTTTTCCATCTGTCAGGACTTGGCAACTTTCTTGAGGAGATGCTCCATTGCAAGGTGGATGTGGTCTCGAAAAGGGCCATTAGAAAGGAGATCGCCTCCCATATTTACGGCGATCTGGTCAGCCTATGAAACGGGATTATCGGTTGTTTTTGCAGGATATCGTTGACGCTTGCGGGCATATCCTGGCGTTTGTGAATCGTCGGGGACGTTGTTGACAAGCGTGACTAACTATGATAAGTCTCGTTTCCA
>CAYPDL010000211.1:0-4760 GCA_964409475.1 uncultured Desulfobacteraceae bacterium
CAGGAATATCGCGAACCGCTGTCTGGTAGACTTCGTTCCAATCAACCTCAAAGTAATCGTGTACAAGGGCGTGGCGCATACCTGAAATCTGCCTCCAAGGGACATGCGGGTGCTGGTTTTTTATTGTATTGGACAAACGCCATGCGGCTTCTCCGATAATCTGGATTTGTCGGAGAAGGTGAGCCCGTAGAAATTTGTCAGCATCGAACTCCTCACGCGTACGGGGGTGCAGAGGATCGTTTCGTCAATTGCATCGAGGATATCCTGAAGGAGCATTTGATCAGTTCTCATAACGGAATCGCCTCCTTCAGAACATGTTGCCTGAACCGTCCCCGCATTCCCGCTTCGCTGATCACATCCACTTTCACCCCCAGGAGATCCTGGAGATCCATGAGCAGTCCCCCGTGGTCAAGGAGGGACCGATCTGGTTGAAAACGTACGATAAAATCCACGTCAGACGAATCTCCGGCCTCCCCCCGGGCTATGGAGCCAAAGATTCGGATGTCATGGGCGCCCCATTTGCGGGCTATCTCCTGAATCGCCTTTCGTTTTTCCAAAAGAATTTTGTATGTGATCATGGTAATCTCTCATGTAAGGCGGTGAGGGAAAAGCCTGTGAATAATGAATTATTGCGGATGACTGGAATGTATCTTATTGAAAAACATCGAAAAGTCAAGGGGAATAACTCGCATTGTTCGCTAATAATGCTGAACGCTTCATCCATCATAGCGGTCAGCAGACCCAAAACTTCACGCTTCCGTGTCGCCGGATTCTGAAGGTCCCAGCAGACCGGAATGAGACGGTGTCCTTTTAGATATCAAGCGCAAAGCGGATTGCGCGACCGACCTCTGACATCTTTATGCCAGGAAGGGATGTGATCAAGGATCCGATTTTCCCCTTAGAGACCGTCTGCAAATGGTCACAATTGATAGCGCAATCATGGGGCATGCCGTCAGCCGTTGAGAGAAACACTTCGGACGGTATATCGCGAACGCTTGTTGTGATGGGTGCGATGGTAACCTCCCCCAGGTATTCCAACACGGAATCACGTGTCAGGATAAGAACCGGCCGTTTTTTATCTGGTGACAAGAGCTTATACCAACGTATTTCGCCATGTTTCATTCATCACCCCAAGCCTGCTCGGTTTCCCAAACCGAAAACTCATCGGTGGCAACTGGGTTCTGTTCATACCCCCGACGGTGCTTACGCTCTAACTGCTCCAGCTTGTAACGGACAAGAGCGTCTTGCAGTGCTTTTCTCGTAAATGCGGAACGACTTGTGTGGAGTTCCTTTGAAACACGATCGACCGCTTTGACAAGATTGTCATCAAGGGTCATCTGAATGGTTCTCATATCGCACCTCGATAATGTGGCTTTTTATAGCTATATTAATCCACATTATGGGCCATGTCAAAACAATTTGGTCGGCCAGTTAGAATAGCTGGAAAAATTTCCACCTATTGCCCATATATCAGAGAACCATCCTATCATCTCTTTATTCAAAAAATTGGTCTATGAATTGTTTGGGCGATACCACAATACATCCCATCCTGGAGTTCTCAGGATAATGCTTAAGATTGCCGGTAATTAAGGGAACCCCTTCACTTAAGGCGATTTCCAGAAAAGGTACATCGCCTGGGTCAGGTATGTCACGAGCCACAACGCGTGACAAGGTGTAATAGGAATTTCTGGAGACGTACTCGATAACGTCTTCACGTTCGGATTTCCCGAAATATCGGAGGAAATACCCCCTGCGAAGCACATCCGTATATTCGCCCAAGATTCTATCGTCCACAATAAGCTGCAATGCACCGGATCTCAATAGATCGACGATCTTCCCGGGTGGGCCGGATGGATTCAGCATGCCGGAAATCAACACGTTGGTATCAAGGACGATTTTCATGTTAAGCCACGATTCCTTCGGCTCTTCATGATTTCATCCTCAATGTCGCCTGGACCCGGCGGGTTTGAAACGGCCTTTTTTCGTGCTTCCATAACCGCCGTCGAAAACATGGCCCGCCGTATTTCAGCAAGGGACCCTTCTACGTTTTCCGGTGGAATTCCGATAAGCACGGCAAAAGGCTGCCCGTCCTTTGTCAGGATCAACTCCCGTTCCTTTGCAAGTCTCTCCCGCAAGGAACGCGTTTTTTTCAGATCTTTCACCGCCAGATAGTTCATAATTATCTCCTTTCAATGAGATGATTATCTCCTTTTATAGGGCATATCTTCCGGCATGTAAAGAGGAAAATGGCCTTTGGGTCTCTAAATGATGGCTATGCCTCCCAACAGGATAAAAATGCTCCTGTCAGGAGGTGGGTAGGGGGAACGATATGCAGGCTACGGCTCGATCCGGGTGCCCAGGACCTCCAGGAACTTGCGCATCCACTCCGGGTGACCGGGCCAGGCGGCCGCAGTGACCAGGTTCCCATCCACATGGGCATTTGAGAAGGTCTCATTGACCTCTCCCCACCTGGCCCCGGCCCTGAGGAGGTCCGGCTTGACCGCCGGGTACGCGGTGCACAGTTTTCCTTCGATCACACCCGCAGCGGCCAGGACCTGCTGACCGTGACAGATGGATGCCATCGGCTTATTCGCCCCGGCAAAACTGCGTACGATCTCAAGGACCCTTTCATTCAACCGGATATACTCCGGCGCGCGACCTCCGGGAATGACCAGCCCGTCGTAATCCCCCGGTTCAACCTCATCAAAGTCTTTGTTGATGGCGAAATTGTGTCCCGGCTTTTCACTGTAGGTCTGATCGCCTTCAAAATCATGCACCGCGGTCCTTACCGTATCGCCGGCCTTTTTTCCCGGACATACCGTGTGGACCGTGTGCCCGACCATGGTCAGCATCTGAAACGGGACCATGGCCTCATAATCCTCCACATAATCGCCTACGATCATCAAAATCTTCTTTGCGGCCATTGTCTTCTCCTTTCATGCCAGTTGGTTGTTACGACGTTCTTGTCACAACTATTATACATGTATCCCGTCACTTCCACAACCTGACATCGGCTGCTATCAAGGCATGGGAGCGTTGGCCGGAATATCATATACGGGTGAGATCTTAGACTCTATGTCTGTAATCCCGCCTTGCGGGACAACTTGCGAAGAAGTCAGAGCATTATTGGATAACATCCTGTAAACAAGAATTTTTGTGCCTTTGCCTGCCCTGTGAAACCTTCGTTGCCGTTGTTTCACCGGGGTGCCTCTGTGTGAGTCCCGCCTTGGCGGGATTGGTTGCGGCTATGCCGCTTTAGGTTTCCCCTCCCCGGTAGAAGGTGAGCTCCCACGCACAGGTTTCCGAATCGTGCCGAAGAATGTATGTTGCACCATCGTCGCCCTTCACCTTGAAATAGCGATGGTCCGGATCGAGCCACCGGTCAACGACCTCGGTAATCCCTACCTTTCGCTCATCCAGCCAGAACCGTCGGGGGGTCTCCTCCCCTCTGTATCCTGAATAGCAATCCACCCGAATCTTCATGAGTTCCCTACCCTTGACAAGGCTTTCGCCAGCAGCATGCCAGAAACGCCCCGGTATCGAGGACTCTGGTAAGACCGCGATCTGACCCCTTTCCACCCATCCGAGCCCCATTTGATGCGTTGTGGAACTTCCAGCAGGCTATCCAAATAAAATGATGTTGTCCATAATTAATAATCAAGATGCGACCCCCTCCACATATGCTTGACATGTCCATACAATTTTTTTTATAATGGGAACTGGTAATACCACCTGCCATACAGGAGCATAACGTGCAGCAACTCCTTAGCCCTATTCGCACCGAAAGCCTTAAAGATGCCTTTGTGAAACGCTTTGAAGAGCTGATACTCTCCGGCGCTTTTCCAATCGGGCAGAAACTCCCTTCTGAACGTGAATTAGCCATACAGCTAAATGTCAGCCGGCCCGTGGTTCACGAAGGGCTTGTTGACCTGGCCGCCAAGGGACTGGTCTCCCTGATTCCGAGGGTTGGGACGGTTGTCAACGACTACCGCCGAGAAGGTTCTCTGTCGCTGTTGACCTCTCTCCTCAACTACCATCAGGGCGATCTGAAAGAGGAACTCTTCACCAGTCTGCTGGAAATGCGGTTTCTGTTCGAAGTGGAAACGGCAAGACGGGCAGCCAACCATCGAACCGAGGATCAGCTTGAAGCCTTTAGCCGGCTGCTTCAGGAGGAGGCATCTGTCAATCACCAAAATACGGACAGGATCAGTGAGCTGGATTTTGATTTTCACCATCTCATAGCCATGGCATCGGGCAACGACATCTACCCCCTGCTGCTGAATTCATTCAAGAGCTGCTACCTCAATCTGGCCTGCCGATTTTTTTCTGACACGACGGTTGTCCCGAAAGTGTTTGCCTTTCATGAAGAGATGGTGACCATATTGAAGGCCAAGGATGAAAAGAAAGCCGTCGAGATTATGAAGAACATGCTGGCCCACGGGGTGGAACATTTGAAAAGAAGCTGAAAGCTCAAAGCTCAAAGCTGAAAGGAACAAGAAGAGCTGCAGATCTCAATTCCCTTGCACGTTGAGCTTTGAGCTTTCAGCTTTGAGCTTTTTACAAAGGAGAACCCGCCATGACTGCTGCAGCACTCACCAGAATCGATCATCGCATCAGAGAGCCAAGGGACCTGACCCCGCGTATTCAATGGCTTCGGGACTACTATTTCAAGGGTACGGACCGCGAGTGGAACAATGAATTCGTGGCCTGGTCCACGGGCACGGCCTGGGACGTTCAGTTCAATGAGATGAATTTTTACA
>CAYPDL010000212.1:0-4737 GCA_964409475.1 uncultured Desulfobacteraceae bacterium
GCTGAATACGGAGAGTGCATTTGAAATGATCTTCTGCCGGGTCCCACGAAGAAGTTCCTTCTCATCAAGATCATAGGTTAAATGCATATAGGTGTGCCCCTCATCAGAAAGCGCCCACCCCCCATTTTCACTTTTCATGACAATGGCCAAATGGTCGCCATCTTCAAACATGAAGGGTGTAAAAACACGAAATCTGTCTACACCTTCGGCTGAAATGGCAAGTTTGTCACATACCTTTTCACGGAAGTCCTTTTCTATTTCTTCTACGTTCATGGCTTATACTCCCTCAAAACATGATATTATAGACTAATTCTCCCTTTTTGTCAGCTTAATCATAAAAACACCGCCTTCGGTTCTGTTCCGCAGACCCGGCACCGGAAAGTCCCTTCCTTGACTTGATCAAAACGCAGTCGAGTCTGCGCAGCACAAACATGAGCAGGATAACATCGCGGTATTTCCCCCGCGCATAGACGTCGCGCAGACAGTCATCGGCAATGGACCAGATAAAAGAGACTTATTGTGCAGAGTATGATTCATCTTGATGCGATTCCAATCTTTTTCAAATCTCGACCTCCCGGCCCTTGAAATAAGAAACCCCGTTCTCTGATTCTTAGAGAAACGGGGTTTTGGGGAACTGTGACCTATTTTTAGTCGTTTTTTCCTTCCTGAGACTGCAAGGAGGACTTACGGCTTCAATTCAGATGACATGCTACCATACATTTGCCCGATTGAGTCCTTTTAACAGAAAGTTATTTTAAAAGTCAATGCCATTCGATCCGGCAGACTCTTCCGCTTCAAGATTGTTCTTGGCTGGCCAGAAGAGGTCATCATCCGACCCAATCTCTGAGGGTGGGTGGTGGTGTGACAAGTCTTGGGCATGCCGGCCACTCGCAGTGGGCCGTCAGATCTGCGCCCCCCTGAATAACGGAAACAGGCATGTCTGCTGAAACAACAACGACGATGAGATTATCATGCTCCGCGGTGAAACGGAGCGCAGAGTTGAACCTGGCGCCCCTGGCCCGGTCCTCTCCGGAAACAGCATGTCCGTCCAAGAGGCAGGCAAACCCGTGAAAATGTAAATCCGCCCCTATATGCAACGCACCGTCAACTTTCGCCTAATTTGACCGAGCCCCAACCAACGCTTCTTTCACCGCAAGCCCAAACTTCTCCAATGTTACGGGCTTTTTTATGTATTGGCCTGCGCCCATTCTCTGGGTTTCCTTCACATCATCTGTTTGAGTGTACCCACTTACAATGACGGCATTTTGTCCGGGGTGAAGCTCTATGATTTTCTCGTATGTCTGACGTCCATTTATTCCCGGGTCCATAAGCATGTCAAGCAATACCAGATCTACGGTATGCTCCTTTAAATATTCAATTGCCTCCTCCCCGCTTGAAACGGCTTTTGCGTTATACTGAAATTTTTCCAGCATACTACAGAGTATTTCCCTTTGGCTTTTCACATCATCAACCACCAGGACCAACTCGCCGTCTCCGGATAAGTCTTTAATGGGTACAGACAATTTATTGTCCAACAAATCCTCCCTGGTTATGGGAAAATAGAGGGTGAACGTGGTGCCCCTATCGTCACTCCTTACGTCTATATACCCGTCGTGATCATGGATGACATTCCATACAAGCGTCAGGCCTAAACCGGTGCCGCTCCGACCCATGACCTTTTTTGTAAAGAAGGGCTCAAAAATCTGCTCAAGATCACTTGATGGGATTCCAGAACCATCATCCGATACCTCAAGGACCACATATTCACCCCTCTTTATATCATCATAATTTCTCATAGGGTTGTCTACATAACGATTTGCTGTCGATATCGTCACATGTCCACTCCCCTCAATCGCTTCCGAGGCATTGGATACCAGGTTCATAACGACACTCCTGATGTGGGTTTGAGAACCCCTTATATTGAATAAGTCGGCATCCAGATTGGTATCGACCGTAATGGTCGGATGAAACTCCAAGAGTTTGTTATACTCCGGGGATTCCAGATATTCTTTGATCATGTCATTCAGGTTCATTGGCTCTTGTGCCATGGCCGCTCCCCTGGTCACTGATAATAGGTCCTGGACCATGGCCGCTGCCATTTTACCGGATGCCTCGATCGCCTTGACAGGTCCTATGAGTTTGCTGTCTTTAGGAAGGTCTGATAGAATCAATCCCGGATAGCTTACAACCCCGAAGAGGACATTGTTCAAATCATGGGCAACACCGCCGGCCAGAAGACCCAGGGATTCCATCTTCTTCAATTTGGCCAATTTTTTTTCATTCTCCAGCCGTGCCTCTTCTTCCCGCTTTCGTTCCGTCATATCCCGCAAGATGCAAAGGACGGCGGGCCTTTTTCTGTATTTAATCATGCTTGCACTTATTTCTGCAAATCCCTCTTCGCCGTCTGCTTTAAGTACTCGCACCGTATACGGGTCAAGGGCATTGCCTCCGCTGAGAATTCTCCTGCAGTTTTCCAGGACCCTTTTCCTGTCTTCAGGGGCAGCAATATCAACAAAATCCCTGGCCGCCGCATTCCTTAAAGGCCGGCCCAGCACGGTTGTGCATGCGGGATTCCCGAAAACCATTTTTCCATCTTGGATCACCAGAATGCAATCGTTCGCATATTCAGTTATTACACGGTATTTATCTTCCGCCGCCACCTCCAAAAAGTCGTCGAAGACGACCCACAAAACGGCGATAGAAAATCCCAGAAATCCATACTCCATGAAGTATTGAAGACTCGGGACTCCCAGGGAGGCCAGGCCGTCAAGGGCCCCCAGCACGATCCAGAAGCCCATCCCCGCCAGATAGGCGTTCCGGTGTCTCGGGTCGGTTCCTTTGTGTCTCAACCACAGGATGATCGCAATGACGCTGGCCAGGACGGCATAAAGCACAAACACCGGACCGAGAGGTCCCAGGGCCGCTTCAATATAGGGGGCGTCTAATCCGATGAAGTCCCGGGAGACGAAACTGTCGGCGACAATATAGTTGGTGGACCACAAAAGGATTAAAACGAGGCCGTGGCAGATACCGGCTATGGGGTGATATCGTTTGCTTTTAATTCCAAGATATGAAAAAGTGAATCCATACAGGCACTGGATCAGGCAGATAATGGCAGTATACTCCAGAAGACCTGCAGATCGGTTGAGAGGGCCGGGCGGCGTATTATATTCAAAAAAGATGCCGATCGCGTAGAGCATGGCTGAAAACGAGGCGGCCGCACTCCAGCCGTACCATGCGAATTGAGGTTTCCTCAAAAAAAATACGGTCTGAACGATCAGCATGAGCAGGGCCAAAACCGCCACCGATAATGATCCTGCCGACTGAAGTATGATATTTTCCGATAGCATTCTTTCCTCCTGATCCGATCAACTCCAATGTGAATCCGAACGCCAACCTGAAACGAGACACCCGACAAGCCAAAAAAATCTCTGATGACGACATGCCTTTATCAAAAACAGTATGGAAAGTAAATTGAATAAACCCGTTAGTTGGGGTAAAGTATTCTCTTTTCTCCGATTGGTATCAGCTCAATAAATGGGGGTTAAACGTCTCGACCTCAGTTTTCACCGCAAAGGCGCGGAGAACGCAAAGGGGCTTGTGTTGTGAGGGGTCAGGTCATCCGGTTCAATGGGGCCTCGTTCGATCTGGGGCAGGATGAGCTTTATCAGGCGATGTCGTTTTCTCCCTCGAAGATGTGGGGATAGTGCCGCTTCATGCTCCAGAAGCTGTTCCTGCCGATGACCACGTGATCCAGGATCGGGATGTCCCGGGTCAAGCATGCCTTGACCAGGACTTTGGTCAATTGGATATCCTCATCGCTGGTCAGGGGCAGGCCTGTGGGATGGTTGTGGACCAGGATCAGGGCAGAGGCCTTTTTCCGGATGGCGGATGCCGCCACCTGGCGCGGATCGACAACGGACTTGTCCGCCGCCCCTTTAAAGAGTACCTCTTCTGAGATCAGATGCCGTGACTGGTTGAGGTAAAGGACTCGGAATTCCTCCCTGTTCAAATCGCCCATGGATGTCTTGAGATAGTCGTGAAGACGGTCCGGGTTTTCTATCAGGTTCAATCGGGCCAGGGGCTGGCGGAGTCTGCGTTTCACGATCTCCATGGCGGCCAGGATCCGGGCGGTTTTGGCCTTTCCGATGCCCTTGATTCTCATCAGGTCATCACTGGTTGCGGAC
The DNA here is from genome assembly GCA_964409475.1 of uncultured Desulfobacteraceae bacterium. Lineage (GTDB taxonomy): Bacteria > Desulfobacterota > DSM-4660 > Desulfatiglandales > Desulfatiglandaceae > AUK324. Next base: position 4,188 of record CAYPDL010000212.1, read on the forward strand.
ACGAGGCCATTGAGCCCGCCGAATTCCTCGAGCATCTCCCGGGCAAGGCTGGGGGCGTCCTTCCCCTGCCCGCCGCGCCCAAGGAGGATGGCCAGGAGGGCCGCATCACTCAGGGCCTCCGGTCCCTTTTCCAGAAGCCTCTCCCTGGGTCGATCCCCTTCAGTCCAGCGCTTTATGTGAATGACCTTCTTTCCCTGGGCTTCCTTCTTGCCGTTCTTTTTCATCTTACGCCATCGTCCTGTTTATGCGGTTCCAGGTTCGGGTCCCTTAGACAACACATGATAGCATATTCTCTTGAGCAGGTGCAATTGGACACCGCAATTCTCATTTTGCCTTTCGCACAGATTTGATAGGTTTGCAGTGGGGCCGTGAGACCCTTAAATCGCCTTACCCGACACTACGAACGGGACATGCGGAACATCTCTATGGCAAAATGAGAATTGCTGAATTGGGCAAAAGATTCAAGGTAACACGTTAGGCATGTGAAAAACGCCGGTGGGGGTCTCTTTCCCAAAGGACGCAACAAATAATTCAACAGACCGTGGAACGC
>CAYPDL010000213.1:0-4736 GCA_964409475.1 uncultured Desulfobacteraceae bacterium
TTGATAGGGCATATCATTATACCCTAAGGTCGTCCGTTTTTCATATTACCAAAGCTCGCAAAGATAGACATAATAGTGTCAATAGGTTATCTCTGTGTTCCCTGAGGGCTCTGTGAGAAATCTGACTTTTTACGAGACCATCAAAGTTAAAAAGGGGAAAATGAACGGATGAAAGGAATCATTCTGGCGGGAGGGTCGGGGACCCGGCTCTATCCGATCACCCGCGTGGTGAGCAAACAGTTGATGCCGGTGTACGACAAGCCGATGATCTACTACCCCCTGTCTGCGCTCATGCTGGCGGGGATCCGGGAGATCCTCATCATATCCACGCCCGAAGACCTGCCCAGGTTTCGGCAGCTCCTGAATGACGGGTCCCAGCTCGGCCTTTCCCTGTCGTATGCGGAACAACCGAGACCGGAGGGGCTGGCCCAGGCCTTTATCATTGGAAAAGAATTCATCGGTCGGGACCCTGTTGCCCTGGTCCTGGGAGACAACATATTCCACGGCCGGGGGCTTTCGCAGGTGCTTGAGAGATGCGCCAAACTCGAACAGGGGGGCATCATCTTCGGCTATCTGGTGAGCGATCCCGAGAGATACGGCGTAGTGACGTTTGACCATAACGGCACGGTCACCGGAATTGAGGAAAAGCCTGCGAGGCCCAAATCAAAGTATGCAGTACCGGGGATCTACTTTTATGACAACGACGTGGCAGCCATTGCCGAGAATCTCAAACCATCGGCCAGGGGCGAGCTCGAGATTACGGATGTCAACCTGACCTATATGCGTCGGGGGCAGCTCCGGGTGGAGCTTCTGGGCAGGGGATTTGCCTGGCTCGATACAGGGACCCACAAGTCGCTTCAGCAGGCGAGCAGTTTCGTCGAGGCCATACAGGAACGGCAGGGCCTCAAGATTGCGTGCATTGAAGAGATCGCCTATCGTAAGGGCTATATTGACCGCGGTCAGCTCGCATCACTCGCCCAGGACATGCTTAAAAACGAATATGGTCAGTACTTGATGGAAATCATTTCGGAGAAGGGGGATGGCAACCATGACATTGAAATTTAGTGAGCAATCCCTGCCAGGCGTCCTTCTGATCGAGCCGATGGTCTTTGAAGATGCCAGGGGGTTCTTCATGGAGACCTACCACATGGGCAAATATGGCAAGGCCGGGCTTGATCGGCCCTTTGTTCAGGACAACCTTTCCCATTCCCGGCAATTCACCCTTCGCGGGCTCCATTATCAGCTCAACCACCCTCAAGGAAAGCTGATTTACGTCGTCTCCGGGGAAATCCTCGACGTTGCAGTGGATATCAGACAGGGGTCGCCCACCTTCGGGCAGTGGACAGGCATCCGCCTGTCATCAGAAAACAGACGTCAGCTCTATGTTCCTGAGGGTTTCGCCCATGGCTTCTGCGTCCTGAGCGAGACCGCCGATGTTATGTATAAGTGCACGGACCTCTATGCCCCTGGGGACGAACATGGGATCCTCTGGTCAGACCCGAGCCTGGCGATTGAATGGTCTGTTGAGAACCCGATCCTCTCAGAAAAAGATGCCGGCAATCCACCGCTCAAGGATGTGCCGGCCGACCTGCTGCCGGTCTACAGGCCGTAGCGCCGGTCCCTCGCGGGCTGTGCGAATCCTTTCATGGTAAGGCTTTAAAGGAAATGGTGTTGGAGATGGACACACTCGTTATATCGTTGGGCGGCTCAATCATTGTCCCGGGGGAGATCGACAAGGCCTTCCTCAAACGGTTCAGGGAAATCATCTTGAGGCTGAGACAGATACGGTTTCTGATAATCTGCGGCGGTGGAACCATCTGCAGGAATTACCAGAATGTTGCCAGAGAAATTGCGCCTGTAACAAAGGCGGATCTCGACTGGGTCGGAATCCAGGCCACGCGGCTCAATGCCGAGCTGGTCCGGACTATGTTTGGAACCATGGCCTATGAAAAGGTCATCCATGACCCGGATGAACCGATCGACACGGACAAGCGGATCATCATCGGGGCCGGATTCGAGCCTGGAAGCTCCACCGACCTTCGGGCCGTGCAGTTAGCCGAGCGGTTAGGGGCAGGTCAGGTGATCAATATGTCCAATATCGACTATGTGTACAGTGACGATCCAAAGAAGAATCCTGATGCCAGAAAGCTCCCCCGCATATCGTGGGCAGATTTCAGGAAACTGGTAGGCGATGAATGGGACCCCGGCCTGAATATGCCCTTCGACCCCATTGCCTCCCGGGCGGCTGAGGCCGCAGGATTGACGGTCGTCATCATTGGAAACGATATCGGCAACCTCGAGAGGCTGCTTAACGGCGAACCTTTCAGGGGAACGACCATTGAGTGAGGCGTGGGGGGCGAGGCGGAAGAAGGTATTAATACCTGAATTTTGCACGGATTTGATCAAGTTCCGTGCAAGAAATTTTTTGCACGCAAGATTTTGGGAATATTAACAGCTGGTTAGAATAGACCAAAAATCGTCCCCTTCTGAGAGCCGCTATTTTACTGGCTTTACGGAGGCCTGTTGAAACCCTTGTTTAGAAGCGTTTTCGGAATCAGGTGAGTACCTGCATTTACCCGTATGGTAAAATTCGACGTTTTCTTGCGCCGAAGGAAGACCAGCAATAATCGGGCTCACAGGCGGGTACATCATTTTTAGCGTCATTTCGTGCAAAATTCAGGTAATAATACGATACAATCTTGGAGGTAGATGATGAACTGGGGAAATCTTTTCCCTATCTGGCGTTCCTGACCCTGATACTCGCTGGCGTTTACGCTTATGCATGGAATTCGCATGAAATCAAACAGGGGTATGACCGATGTTCTGCTGCTTGCCCGATATGCCTACGGACATGCACGCTCAATTCCGGACACTACGGTCCTCACCGATGCCCTGAAGGCCACACGTGGGATTGGAAGGCCTTCCCCGGGCAGACGTCTTGTTTTGCAATGGGCCTCTGACCCTTATATTTCTCTTTTGCTATAGAGGATGAGAAGGTCACCAAAATAATTCTCAAGCCATGATTCGAGCAGGGAGCGCTGGCAGTTGGTACTTAGCGCCTGGAGCGAAGCGGGCGGTGAAATGCCTATCCTTAGAAATGTGTGGTAAAAATCCCCACCCCTCCCCAATTTTCTCAATTTTTGCCTGACATACCTATCAGTTGCACTATTATCCCCCGCAATTACCGAATTCACAGTACCCAAACCTCACCGAGGTTTTCATGAGCTAATCAGCCATTAGCCTTGGGCCTAACTCCCACGGACCATTCCCTCGGCATACGCCCCAGGGGTAACCCCTTCGGTTCGTCCTCTCCATAGTTTCCTCAAAAAAAAGATAGAATCAGCCTGATTCGGTTTAAAATATGGGATAGTATCTGTCCCATGAGAAACATACTGGACGCGCTGATCGACGATTTTCATGAACGCGAATTGCCTGAACTGGTGCCGCGACGTCTGGAAATGAAGTGGATTCCGGGCAAGGCCAATGTCGTGACCGGCATGCGAAGGTCAGGCAAGACGTGGTTCTGTTACCAGCAGATGCGGTTATTGCGCGAAAAGGCGCTGCCAAAGGAGCGACTCCTTTATCTCAATTTCGAGGATGAGCGGCTCCTGCCATTTGCCGCACAGCATTTTCAGATTCTCCTGGAGACCTATTATCGGAAGTTTCCCCAATTCAAGAATCAATCCTGTTATCTGTTTCTTGACGAGTTGCAACGCATTGAAGGCTGGGACATGTTCGTTCGGAGGGTCCTTGATACCGAAAACCTGTTTGTGTGTTTGACCGGCTCATCTTCAAGGCTTCTCAGTACTGAAATTGCCACCAGCCTCAGGGGCCGGTCGCTCACCACTGAGGTGTTTCCCTTTGATTTCAGGGAATTCCTGGACTACAGACAGGTCGCGCTAACATCCGTTAGAAATTTCGGGTCGCAGGCCAGGGCCACGCTCCAGAACCTGATTGCCCAATACCTCAAGGTGGGAGGCTTCCCAGAGGTTCAGAATCTTGATGATGACCTCAGACGAGAGGTCCTTAGAAATTATCTTGACGTGGTCATTCTTCGGGATGTGGTTGAACGCTATTTCGTCCGGAACACCCAGGCCCTCAGGGCCCTCATTCGACACGTTTTCGGGGCCCCGGCGACCCGCTTCAGCGTCAACAAATTTTACAATGCCCTCAAAAGCCAGGGGATTTCATGTTCAAAAAACAATTTGTATGAGTGCATGGATTATCTGACGGACACGTTCCTCTTTTACCAGGTCCCGATATATTCCCGTTCAGAACGCATTCGGAGGGTGAATCCCAAGAAGGTCTATATCATTGACCCCGGGCTCCTGGAAGCCATGTCGTTTCGCATGACCGAAGACCGGGGGGCCTTGCTGGAAAACCTGGTGTTCATGCATTTACGCAGGAAAGGACTATCGCCCGGATATTATTTGGCGGGTCATGGAGGCGAGGTTGATTTTGTCCTGACCGGGGAGGAGGGGGGCCGACGCCTGCTCATCCAGGTCTGCTGGGACCTTCACGAACCCGCGACACGGAAGCGGGAACTCCAGGGTCTGTTGTCAACCATGAAGGAACTGGATGTTAAACAAGGGACCATCGTCACGTGGCTGGACGAAGATTCCTCCAATGAGTCTGTCCAGATTGTCCCCGCATGGAAATGGCTCTTGTCGGGACCGTGACGCGACCGGGGCCGTTTCGTAGTTTCTGACAAGCCGGTAGCCCCATGCATCACCCAC
>CAYPDL010000214.1:0-4705 GCA_964409475.1 uncultured Desulfobacteraceae bacterium
ACGAAACCCCGTACGTGGATATCGGGCTGCAGATAATGAAGAACCTGAACGAGGGCTTATTGGAGAGATACGCGAGACTGATAGAATACTACCGTGAAAAACAGGATTTGGAGATAGCGCAGAGGATGTCACTAATCAATGACCAGAAAGCCACTCTTGACGCCACGAAAAAGGAGATCCATATCCTCGACAAAACAATTGATGAATTGGAGGCAGAGATCCGGGTGGTAAAGGAGAACACGGTTTCATTGATAAAGCAGAGGGACAGGTTTATCTCAAATAAGGGGGATACACAGAACATCCTTTCTGCTATTCTGTTTACCAATACGATTCAACAGAATATTGCACTCGACAAGACTTCCAGGGACGATATCAGTAATTATCGTTCCCGGAAGGAAACGCTGTTGCTTAAGTTAGAAACAACGCAAAACAAAATAAACAGCCTCGAAACGGAAATTAAGAGTATTCAATTCAAGAAGAATAGCATCCAGAACATCCAGATTTTCAAGCCCCCCCAACCGGGCAAGTCCCCCATCAAACCCAAGACCCGGCTCAACGTGATGCTGGCCGGGGTAGTGGGCCTGTTTCTGACCGTTTTCTTATCCTTTTTTGTTGAATATATCTCCAAATACAGGAACAGGGAAACGGATGAATAGATCAGAAGGAGAAAACAGCATTACCTGGTTCGACGGCCCATGAAACGAAACATTATTGACGTCATGCTGCCTCTTTCGCCCTGATGTTGACCTGTCAGACGATTCAACCTCCTTTTTTCTTGACAAATATGCTTGTTCAGGATATGAATGTTGTTCAAACCTGAACAAGGAAAACACCCATATGGAACTTTCAGAAAAAGACTTCCCTATCCTGGATGCTCTGGATAGTCGGGAAATCACAACCCAACGGGAGCTGGCCGAACATTCGGGCGTGAGCCTGGGACAGGTGAATTACGTTCTCAAAAGCCTCTTGGAAAAGGGCCTTGTGAAAATAGGAAATTTCCGCAAGAGCCCCCGTAAGATCGGATATGTCTATCACTTGACTCCCAAGGGGGTCGAGGCAAAGGCCGCTTTAGCCGGCAGATTCATGATGTCAAAGTTGAAAGAGTATCATGACATTCGTGAGAGATTGGCAGCCAAACTGGCCGCTATTGAAAAAGAGAGCGAGTGTCGGATTCTTTTTGTGGGGCCGTCACTGGTGGGCGGGCTCCTGGATTCCGTTATAAAGGAAAAAGGTCTCAACATGACCCTTACCGGGCAATGCAGGGACTTGGAAGGTCTCAGGGACTATCATCAGGAAGTCTTTGATATCGCCGTTCTCTTTGACGGGAATGGAAGGAAACTGAAGAATGCAGCGCGTTCAGCGGGCGTTTCTGAAGAAAAGCTCTTTAGTTTTTGGTAGTCCCTGCGCACTGTCTGGTGCAGGGTATGTTAAAATAGTTGATTAAGTCAATCAGTTAAATTGCCCAATTCGGTGTAATTGAAGGGGCGGAGCCGTGCCTATTGAATGATTTTTACAGAAGGAAACAAAGGTAAGAAAGGTTTAAAAGAATTTGTCACAGAAGGTAACGAAGATAAGAAAGTTTTAAGATCTATAAACAATAAGTAAACTAAAGCGGATACCCGCAACCAAAATATCTCACACAAAGCCACAAAGCACACAAAGGATTTTTTTGTAAAGAAACGGAAACATGCCCTTTTCTCTGTGTTCTTTGTGGCTCCGTGTGAGTCTATAAAATAAAAGGACGAAAACGGTCTGAGAAAGGTGGAATAGAAAATGGAACTGAATGCCATATATGAGAATGGACGGCTTTATTTTGATGGGGCCTTCAAACTTAAGATGAAACGGGTCCCGGTAAGGGTTGTGGTCGATGATGAAGCCGTGATGAATGTGGATACAGGAGATAAGCCAAGCAACTCCGTCGAGGGAAAGGCTTCATTCTTACTTCAAAAGATACACAGCTTACTCGGCGCTGACTACGAATACATTCCCACTAACAAAACAGATAAAGAGATGCTTTTTGAAGCCTTGGAGGAAAAGTATTTAAGATGAATGTCATCCTCGACGTAAACGTGATTCTGGACCTTTTGCTTAAGCGCAAAGAATATTTCATAGATCAGGAGGGGTGTTTTCAAGTCCTGATAGAACGAGGTGTTTCTCTCTATTTTCCGGTTTGTGCCCTGCCGACCTTGGCCTATGTGCATCTCATAGAATTGAAAAGGCTCAAGAAAGCGGGCGTAATCGACCCAAAGAGAAACTTAGAAGATATTTCCAAAAGACAGCTGAGTGCCCTTTTTGATGAAATAAACATCTGCACAAGCCTTGCTGTGCACTGGAAGATAATTCCGGATGAGCATCCCGACCGTGAAGATGCGCTGATCAGTCTCTCTGCTTCAATACTGCCCGGGGACACAGCCATTTGGACGGAAGATAAAGATTTTAAGCCGGTGGGAGAAATATTGGCAGTCGGGGACCACAAAACGGTTCAAGAAGCTTTAGTCAAATGTCACGAAGAAACACAATTTGTAGACCTCGCGGCTCAACAGAGGATAATACGCCCAAAATTGGAGCTTGGCCTCTATTCGGTACTTCGGCATGGCAAATACATTATGGGCCCGGAAGTGAATGAACTCGAAGAAAGACTCGCCGATTTCGTCGGCGTCAGCCACTGCATCTCATGCTCATCCGGTACGGATGCGCTGCTCATCGCCCTCATGGCCCTGGATATCGGTCCGGGAGACGAGGTGATTACCGTGCCCTATACCTGGATTTCGACAGCCGAGGTGATCGCCCTCCTCAACGCCAGGCCTGTTTTCGTGGATATTCAACCCGATACCTTCAACATGGACCCGGACAGAATCGAGGCGGCCATTACCCCCCGCACCAAGGCCATCATGCCGGTGAGCATCTACGGCCAGTGCGCGGATATGGCCCGGATCAACGCGATCGCCGCAAAACACAACATCCCGGTCATCGAAGACGGGGCCCAGAGCTTCGGCGCCACCCACAACGACAAGAGATCCTGTGGACTCTCCACCATCGGATGCACCTCATTTTTTCCATCCAAGCCCCTTGGTTGCTACGGAGACGGCGGGGCCGTGTTTTCAAGTGATGAGTCCCTGATTGAAAAAATGCGGCAGATCCGCGTTCATGGCCAGAAGGTCAAACATCAGCATCCAGTGGTGGGGATCAACGGCCGTATGGACACCATGCAGGCCGCCATTCTCCTGGAGAAGCTGGAGATATTCCCCGAAGAGGTCACGTTGCGACAAGAGGTTGCCCGCAGGTATGATGAATTACTGCCTGCCTCCAACATAAAACCTCCAACCGTCCCCCCGGGATTCACCTCGGTCTACGCCCAGTACACCATCCTGTCGGAGGATCGCGACAAGTTATCGAAGGCCCTTCAGGGAGAAGGCATCCCATCTGTTGCCTACTATGCCGTGCCCCTGCATCTCCAGGGCGCTTTTGCGAACCTGGGCCATCAAAGCGGTGATTTTCCTGTTGCGGAAAAGACCGCCTCACAGTGTTTGAGTCTGCCCATGCATCCATATCTTTCGCGGGAAGATCAAGAAGGCATTGCGGAAGCGTTAGGCGGCGAGTTGGGGCTTTAAAGCGAAACCGGTTAAATACCAGGCTGCCAGAGAAAACCTGACAAACCAAGAAAGTTAAACCATATGTCCCATGTAACTCAAGGGGCGGAGCTGTCTCAAACCCACGGCTCCGCCACCCACCCCATCCCCCTCCGAAAAGAGGCTAAAAGAAATAGAAGAACGGTAACACGTTCGGCATGTGAAAAAGGCCGGTGGGGGTCTCTTTCCCAAAGGACGCAACAAAGGATTCCACAGAGCGTGGAACGCCCCCGTGATCTTAAATACGCTTCGGAAGAGGCAGGGATGACAGAGGCTTCAACCGAGATCAACTCCTGGGGCTGTCCTTGAGTGAATTTCAGGGATACACTGCCGTCTCCCTGCAATGAGCCAAGGTCTTGCGTCCTTTGGGAAAGAGACCCCCACCGGCCTGGTCATAATGATTTTTACAGAAGATAACAAAGATAGCTAAGGGTTTTGCTTCAATTGCAATGTGAAAAGAGATCAACTCATTAAGCATCTCAAGAGGTACGATGCATTCCTTACGCGTGAGGGTAGACGTCATAGCATATTCCAAAGAGGAGTGCTAAGAACTGAAGTCCCGAGGCACAGGGAGGTGGTGGATGAGTTGGCTCGAAAAATCTGTAAGGATCTCGATATCCCTTTTGTGAGGTAGCCATGAAATTTAGAGCGGTCATTAAGAAATCAGGTGACTGGTGGATCGGTTGGTTGGTTGATTTGCCAGGTGTAAATGCGCAAGAAAAGACTCGAAAGGAGTTGGTCGATTCGTTAAGGATTGGTGCTGAAGATATGCTTGGGACGGAAGTACCTTTTGACCCTGAGGCGCAAATGACAACCGTAATCGTGAAAGACCCGGCATGGGCCGAAAGCCAGGTTGCCTGATGGCCTGCATTAAGGTAACCTGCATTGCGTAGGAGGTCGGAGGTTTGAGGGGGAACCAGACAAAGAGTTCCGTTGATGGGTTCGCTGGTAATGCAACGTATGTTTTCCCATTCGAAAAACTGGATGTTTACAAGATGTCGCTGGATTTGGCCGACGATGTTTTGGGCCTATTGGGACGCCTTCCTCAGAATCGACATATAAGACTCATTAGCCAG
>CAYPDL010000215.1:0-4664 GCA_964409475.1 uncultured Desulfobacteraceae bacterium
TCCCCACGGACCTGATACCTCCCGGTCTGGAACACGAAGGGGTGCGAAACTTGAGTATTTGAGTTTCACACGAGATTTTGAGTTTCAGTGTTTGAATCATCAATCATCAATCGACAATCATCAATCCAATGAAATCCCACATCTTCAGAGAATATGATATCCGGGGGACGGTCCCCGACGAACTGAACGAGACAACGGTCAGCCTGTTGGGGAATGCCATGGCCGTCTATTATCTGACCAAGGGGGCTACGCGGATTTCTCTGGGACGGGATTGCCGGTTGAGTTCCCCGGAGCTTGCCGCGTGGTTTTCCAGCGCCCTCGTGGCATCGGGGATGAAGGTCGTGGATATCGGTATGGCCCCCACGCCGGTCCTCTATTTTTCGGTCCATTATCTGGACCTGGACGGAGGCATCCAGATCACGGGGAGCCACAACCCGCCGGCATATAACGGCTTCAAGATATGTCTGGGGGAGATGCCGGTTTACGGCAAAGAGATCCAGAAGATCCAACGGATCGCTGAAACAGGAGATTTCAGGGCCGGGATCGGTGTCCTTGAAAAGACCGATGTGACAGGGGCCTATATCGACTATGTAGTGGAGAACATTCGACCAGGACCTGTCCGGCGGAAGGTGGTGGTGGATGCCGGCAACGGGGCGGGCGGGCCCATCGGAGTGCGGATCTACCGGCGTCTCGGCTTTGAGACGATTCCTCTCTTCTGCGAACCGGATGGCACCTTTCCGAACCATCACCCGGATCCGACCATTCCGGAAAACCTTGAACCGATGATGAAACGGGTGACGGAGGCAGACGCCGACCTGGGCATTGCCTTTGACGGCGATGCGGACAGGATCGGGGTCGTGGGTCCGGAAGGGGATATCATCTGGGGAGATCAGTTGATGATCATCTTTTCAAGGGACCTGCTGGCACGGCATCCGGGCGCCGTGGTCATTGGAGAGGTCAAGTGTTCCCAGACCCTGTATGACGATGTGGCGGCCCACGGGGGGAGGGCCATTATGTGGAAGGCCGGCCATTCGCCGGTCAGGCAGAAGATGAAGGATGAAGGGGCCCTCCTGGCCGGGGAGGTGACCGGTCATATCTTCTTTAAAGAACGGTATTTCGGGTATGATGACGCCATCTATGCCGGGGCGAGGCTCCTGGAAATCCTTTCAAAGACCGATAAACGGGTTGAAGACCTCCTAACAGGAATCCCACCGATGGCCGCAACGCCTGAGATCCGGGTGGACTGTCCCGACGATCGCAAATTTGCGGTGGTGGCCGCCATCACGGAAGAATTCAGGAAGACCTACGACGTGATCGACATTGATGGGGCCCGGGTACGGTTGGACGGGGGCTGGGGGCTTGTGAGGGCCTCCAACACCCAGCCCGCCCTGGTGCTCCGTTTTGAGGCAACGGACCCGACCCGCCTGGAGGAGATCCGCAGGATCTTCATGGACCAGGTGGAAAAGCGGCTTTGCTTGGACAGCCTTTAATTCCCAGCGAATGCTTCAGTATCGGCTCTGGTTGAGCCTTATGGCAGGTTTTCGTCCTGTCAAAATATTGTAGACAATCTGCAATATCTTAGAACGAAAGCGCCAATTTCCCCTCCCCAAAAAATAACTGCCCATTGATCACTCCAGCAAGGAGCGTTCTTGAGCATGGTCATCTTCGCACGGAACAACATAAATGGGTATCCACTCAATCCATGCAAGGATCTCTCCGTTTTGCTCGATCCATTCCTCAACATTCCTGCGAACCGTAGAAACGGAGTACGGGTTGACACGAAGTCGTTTGCCTATTTCGCGATGAAGCGCATCTTGGCCAGGACGGCCGGGAAGGCCTCTCCCCAGGAGCGGATGGTCTTCTTGCGGACCGTGATGTCGAAACGGTCGGATATCTGCCTGAAAAATTCCAGGCTGGGTCTTCCTGACGCCTTCCGCCAGAATTATTTCTCCTGAAGGCCTAATACGAGGATAGACAGGTATCAAGCATCCAGGAAAATGCGAGGTTATGATCATACATAAGGGTCATTCGCGTGTACGGGTCAACATGGGAGTTTACATCCGACTGGCCTTTGTGGTAACGATATTCACCTGTTGCCCATTGGGAGGAGGTATGATAAAGAGAATCAGAATCGTCTGCTGTCTCCTGTTGGTGGTTTTTCTCTTCCCCAGCCGGTCGATGGCAGACCAGACAAACGGAGATGCGATTACGTGGCTGGTCCTGGATCTGCCCCCGTTTTTCCTGACAAAAGGGCCCGACAAGGGGAAAGGGGTTGCCGACCAGATTCAGCAGATGGTGATCGACCGGCTGAAGGGCTACCGCTCTTGCACTCAGGTGGCCAACGCGTCCCGTATTGCCCGGGAACTCAGGGAGGACAAATGCGTCTGTTTTGCAGGCGAGTTTTACGGCAATCCTGACTTCCTGACGTCTGTGCCCACGATTGCACTCCTTCCCCACAACGTCATCGTCCGGAAAGAGGATGCCCATCTCTTCGGAGACGGCAAGAAGATCTCGCTGAAAGAACTCCTCCAAAACAAGGACCTGATACTGGGAACGGCGAAGTGCCGACTGTACGGCCCTGAGCTGGATGCTGTCCTGAAAAGGCATGCCGGATCAGCGCATATTTACAGACGAAGTGGAAAGGATACCCTCGACGGACTCCTGGGAATGCTCCTGAAGGGGCGGATTGATTATCTCATCGAATATCCGGTATCGATCCGGTATGCGGCAGGGAAGGCCGACGTGGCTGACAGGATTGCCATGATACCGATCGAGGAGAATTCGGATGCGCCGCTCATCAGGGGCGCTATTCGATGCCCCGACACGAAATGGGGTCGCCTGGCGATCAAGGACATCAACAAGGTCCTGTTGGAACTCCGGCCGTCCCCTCAGTATCGCAACATTATCCAGGACTGGGCCGTGCCGCCGGGAAAAGAGGAGGCCTACTGGAAGATCTACGAAGACCAGATCCTGAATGTGAAGAAATAGGGGCCGTGAGCATCCCTTCTTCCATATGCCGGATCCTTTTATTTCGGGCCATGGCTGGAGAGGTGGATGTCCATGTTGAGTGGGTGAACCCATGCCAAGGAGGATGCAATGAAGGAAATGGAAATGCTGTTGAAAACGGTGAGCGATGGTTTGAAGATACTGGCGCAAGGGGTTAAGATCATCGCCGACAAGCTGGAGACCTTTGCAGAGGAGAACAGAGGCGATGCTGCCGGATCCCCGGGTAAACGTGTCCCGGTCCGTGAGGTGCGGGTCAAGCGGTCCGCCAAAAAGGCGCCCCGGAAGGCCGCAGAACGCCCGGCTCCGAGAGGAAAAAAAGTTGCGCCGGCGTCCGACAGGGTGTATGAGGCCATGAGCCGTATAAACGGGCCTGTGGAGCTTGATCGGTTGGCAGAAAAGGCCGGCCTCGACAAGAAGCAGGTCCACAATGCACTCTTCAAGCTCAAAAAGCAGGGGAAGATTGAGAATGTGAGCAAGGGCGTCTACAGGATTAAACCATAGCGACACCATTTATGGACAGCGGTTTATCAGAAAAACATCGTGTGGTGCGCCGGGCGGTCCGGAGGTTCTGCGAGGCCGAGCTGAGGCCGGTTGCCAGGGAGGTCGATCAGGAGGCCCGCTTCCCGTGGGAAGTGGCGGAGAAGATGGGGAGGCTCGGATACTTCGGGATACAGGTCCCCCGGGAGCTGGGGGGCGCGGACCTGGATTCCATGAGCTACGCCATTGTTATCGAGGAGATTTCAAGGGTCTGCGCGGCCCTCGGGCTCTGTGTGACAGTCCACAACAGCGTGGCCCTCTACCCCATCGTGGCCTTTGGATCAGAAGAACAGAAGAAGAGATGGGCGCCGCCCCTTGCCCGTGGGGAAAAGATCGGTGCCTTCTGCCTTACCGAGCCCAATGCCGGATCGGATGCGGCCGGAATCGAGTCGACCGCTGTCCGGGACGGGTCGGGCTATCTGGTGAATGCCAACAAGGTTTTTGTGACCAATGGGGGCATTGCCGATACCTGTCTCATGTTTGTTCGAACCAACCCGGGGGCCGGCCGCAGGGAGATCAGTGTGGTGGTGGCCGAGCGGGGCACGCCGGGGTTTGTGGTGGGGGACCTGGAAGACCTCTGTGGAATGCGGGCAAATCCGGTCAGCTCCATTCGGCTGAACGACTGCCGGGTTCCATTGGACAACCTCCTTGGGAAAGAGGGCCATGGGCTCAGGATCGGCCTTGCAGCCCTGGATACGGGGAGGATGGGGATTGCGGCCCAATCGACCGGAATTGCCCAGGGGGCCCTGGACGAGACCCTCCGCTATGCAAGGCAGCGCCGCCAGTTCAGGGTCCCCATTGAAAGGCACCAGGCCGTCCAGATGATGATGGCGGATATGGCCACCTTAGTGGATGCCTCCAGGCTCATGACGTACCGCGCCGCAGCCTTTCGGGATATGGGACGTGCCTTTTCCCAGGAATCGGCCATGGCAAAGCTCTATGCCTCTGAGGCCTCCTGCAAGGTAACCGACATGGCGGTCCAGATCCACGGGGGGTATGGCTATTCCAAATGGTACCCGGTGGAACGTTATTACCGGGATGCCAGGGTGACCCGGATTTACGAGGGGACCTCCGAGGTGCACCGGATGGTCATTGCCAGGGGGCTGATGGGGTGATTGGGG
>CAYPDL010000216.1:0-4641 GCA_964409475.1 uncultured Desulfobacteraceae bacterium
GGGCGTTCCACGGTCTGTTGAATTATTTGTTGCGTCCTTTGGGAAAGAGACCCCCTCCGGCGTTTTTCACATGCCTAAAGTGTTACGAAAAATGAATATTGCTGATCGACGCTATGGTCGGCATCAAAGCTCAGGCGACGAGCACTCGGCAACCCGTAATGGCCAACCAGCATCCAGCATCAGAAACCAGAGGTCATTGGTCGGAGGTCAGGGTTCAGGGTTCAGAAAAGGCCCTATCCCAGCATCCAGTATCCAGCAACCAGAATGAAGTTTCACACGAGATCGTTCTTACAACAAATCCATGGGACAGACAAGAAGAATCCTTTTCTCCGGGGCGGAAGAGGAACAGCCTGGTCAGGCATCAGGGATTTGTGTTGCGCAAAATGGCGGCATTTGCTATCAAATTTGGAGACGACATAGACCGAGGATTTCCCCCACTCCTGAGCCCTGCCAAGGGGGATTTGCAGTTTCGCAAAAAAAAGGAGGTTCACCATGAGACGTCTTCAATTCTTATTTTGTTTGGTGGTCGGCGGATTCCTGTTCAGTTTCATGATTCCCTCGGGGGTCGGCGCAAAGAGCAAAGAGGGACCCTCAGACCAGTTGACTCTGACCCGGGTAGCGCTGTTTAAAAGCGGCGTAGGCTACTTTGAACTGCGCGGGAAGGCCCCGGCAGGGGAAGGGATCCCTCTTGATTTCAAACGGGAACAGATGAACGATCTGCTCAAGAGCCTGACCGTCATCAATCTGAGCGGCGGAGGGGTCAGCAGCATCGTTTATGACAGCACGAAGACCGCGGCCCAGGAGCTGAGCGATTATGCCTTTGAATTCAAAAAAGGGGACGGCCTGCCCCAGGTCCTGGAACAGCTTCAGGGGAGTCCGATCGAAATGGCGACCGGGAGTTCGGCCGTCAAAGGGACGGTCGTCGGGGTTGAAAAACGGATGACCCTGGAGAATGAAATCCAGATCCCGCTTTTTTATCTGAGCATGATTGACGATAAGGGCCAATTGCGGAGCTTTAATATAGATGAGATTGTCGGAATCCGATTTCTTGACCAGCGGCTGAATCAGGACATGGAAAGGTATCTGGCGATTCTGTTCCGGAAACACCGTAAAGATGAGAAGGCACTCGTTATCACCCCGACCGGCAAAGGCATGCAGGACCTCCTCGTCAGTTATGTGGCAGAGGCCCCGGTATGGAAGGCCACCTACCGCATCGTCATTCCGGAGGAGGATAAAGGGGCAAAACCATTTCTCCAGGGATGGGCTATTGTCGATAATGTGAGCGGAACAGATTGGAAAGAGATTGAACTCTGCCTGGTCAGCGGACTGCCCATATCGTTTATCCAGAATCTGTATGACCCCCAGTTCATAAAACGGCCCGTGGTCCAGATGGAAAAGGAGGCCCACGCGGCCCCGGCTATACCGGAGGCAGGCGTGCACACGGACCGAATGCGGATGGCGCCGGCGCCCATGGCCAAGGCTGAGATGAGGCAGATGAAATCCTTTGCTGCGGGTCGGGATCTGAACGAATTGCGCCCTGAAGAAGTCAACCTGGAAGAGCGGATGAGGGACCTGAAGGCGGAAACGGCGACCCGTGAGGTGGGGGAGATGTTTGAATACAGGATCGACCATCCGGTGACCATTGAACGCAATCGCTCGGCCCTGGTCCCGATTGTGGCAAAAGAGATCGATGGCGAGGCCGTCGACCTCTACAACGAGAGCGTCCGGACCGGCAACCCGCTGGCAGCCGTTCTTCTCAAGAACAGTACCGGTCTGACCCTGGAAGGGGGTCCGTTGACCGTTCTCCAGGGAGGCAGCTACGCGGGAGAGGCCCTCACCCAAACGCTCAAACCGGGTGAGCAGCGGTACATCACCTATGCCGTGGATCTGGGCCTCCAGGTTCATACCAAAACGGGCAGCAAAACCGAGGAGGTGGACCGGGTGGTCATCAACCGCGGGGTGCTGCGTATGCATCGCTCAGTTATTGAGACCAAGGCCTACACCCTTGACAACAAGGGCCCCCGATTAAAGACGGTTGTAATCGATCATCCATATCATTCCGACTGGAAGCTGCTCAATAAAGATAAACCCATTGAAATTACAGATAACTATATCCGCTTTGAAGTCAAGGCCCCCGGGCGGGAAACAACGACCTTCGCGGTCAGGGAGATGCGCGACAGTTGGGAAAGCATTATGGTCAGCAACCTGACGCCCGACCATATCGTGCTGTTCGCCGGCAAGAACTACCTGAGTGAAAAGACCCGGCAGCAGTTAGAGAAAATCGTGGCCCTGAAATCCGAAATCAGCTCCATAGAGCGGGATCTAAAGGCACTGGAAAAGGGTCGCGACCAGATCTTCAAGGACCAGAAACGGCTCAGGGAGAATCTGCAGGGGTTGGGACAGACCACCGAAGAGAAGGACCTGCGGAGCAGGTATATCAAGCAGCTCAATCAGCAGGAAACCCAGTTGGAGAAAGAGCGTGAGAGGGAAAAGGCCTTGGAGCGCCAGCGAGAGAGCGAACAGAAGGAGTTGAATGTGCTGATCGCCTCGCTGGAGCAGGATCTGGCCGTTCAGGAGTGATGGTCGAGCGCTAAGAATCTGTCATCGAGAACCTCTGAACCCCGCCGTGGGAAACCCGCGGACGGTTGGCGGGGTCTATGACAGAAGCTCGAATAGAACATGATAAAGAGAGGCAGACGGGCATGAAAAAGACGGCTGTCGTGTTAGTGATCATTCTGCTGGCGATCGGCGGGTCGCTCTACTACCTCTGGCGCCAGGCGACCCTGCTTCCTGAGTGGTACAAGACCGGGAAGGGGGGGGCCTCTGACGGGAGCGTCGTCTGGTATGGAGAAGGCATCGAAGCAGCAAGAGCGGCTCTGGAGCGGGAGATTGAAGGTCAGCTGCAAAAAGATCCCACCCGCAGCAGCGAGGTTGAAGTGGTGTTGAATGAAAATGACGCCAACAAATTGTTCGCTGCCGTAATTTCGGAAAACAGCGCGCGATACCCGTATCTTAATGCCATCAAGGCCTCAAGGACCCGCATCAGGGATGGGAATCTTGATTTCGGCGTTGTGGTGGATGCCTCTGAGATGCTCAAAGACGCCTCGGGACAGGGTGCCGGGGGGGACCGCCCCGAGGCGACCCGTCTTTCAGGATTTCTCCAGGGGAACGAGGTTGCTCTGGGGTTCACTGGAAAATACGGGCTGAAAGACGGCAGGCTCCAATTGGACGAGAATAGAAAGGTTAGCATCGGCGGCCTGACGTTTTCTCTAAAGACGATCACGAAGAGACTGGGCATTTCAGAAGATAAACTCAAAACAACCCTGAAAGACCTGGAGGTTGGGAAGCTCAAGATAGGCACCATCGAACCGATCCGGAACACCCTCCTGCTGAAAGGGTCGTTGTAAGCCCACAGATCAAACAGATCCCGTCCCTTCTTGCGCTGGTACAAAGCCCTGAACATCTTCCTCAACATTGGGTCGTGGCAAGGGTTTTGAAAATCCGGATTGATATTGGTTCTAATGAAGTTGAAGAAGGCCGGCGGTCGAAAAAGAAACCGACATTTGATTCAGACACAAATGCGCTGCTCTATCATCGAGAACGACCACAAGATATGGGCGCTGATTCATAGTCTTGCAGGTCTTGGTAAAGCTGATGTATGGCTCATATCCCCACCCATCAACCTACTGTGATTACTCTTGGAACTCACCGGGTTTTGACCCATTTGGGAACGCCACAGTCCCATGACATATGTCAACTCTCGGTTCGCTCGTCCGAATGATGATATCACGCATTCTACTCGGTTGGGCTAAATAGATATCCCCCAATATTTGGGGTGTGGATAGAACCGGGAGGTTCGACTTTCAATGGTTCTTGACCTTTTTGGGGAGGGTCAACGGCCAGAGTCTGCGGGTCTGTCTTTAAGTTTCAAACGGAAGATTTCAATCAGTATCCTTCTCTTTTTGTGAACGGAAAAACGCACTCCCAGAAGCTGTTGGTGTCAAGCTCACAAGTTCCAGATCCAACGCTCACTTAATATAGGAAACCAAAAGGCGGTCGCTGATTGTGAAGAGGTAATTGATCGGGAGGCCATGAAATATCTCGGGGTCTTTCTCTATCTGGATAAATGAAAACACTTCGTCCGGGCATCCACAACCAAGCCCTTCTCTGACGAAAGACACAAGCGCCTGCGTTTTTTCTGGTGTTAGTTCAGCCGTTGTTCACATGGGATTCGCATTGAAATAAGCATCGCCAATCCGCTTCAATTTGAGAATGTCCTCAATAACGTCCGTTTTGCTTAAGCGGATGCACCCTTCAAGTTCCGCATTGCAGTGGTATTCTATAGTTTTTTGGCCCCTGAATACTTCATACAGGGATACTTAAGCATGAGCTTCGTCTTTGGCATCTTCCAGAACCTTCCGAATCATACTGGCCATTTCAGATTTGACCACCGGTTTCAAAGGGAACCTAATACTAGCCAAAGATATTTGAAAT
The DNA here is from genome assembly GCA_964409475.1 of uncultured Desulfobacteraceae bacterium. GTDB lineage: Bacteria > Desulfobacterota > DSM-4660 > Desulfatiglandales > Desulfatiglandaceae > AUK324. Next base: position 4,495 of record CAYPDL010000216.1, read on the forward strand.
TTTTATTGCGACTGAAAACCTTTCTATTATCAAATAGATCCCAACATTCTGAGAGATAATCTCTCAGATTTAATGCGTAAGAATCTAATCTTGCTTCCTTTTCATGGCTGACAGATGCAGATGAGACCATGACGGTACCTCTTTTAA
>CAYPDL010000217.1:0-4620 GCA_964409475.1 uncultured Desulfobacteraceae bacterium
GCGTTCTCTCCATACCCATTGCGGTCGGATTCAATGCGGCAACAGGGGGAATACTGGGGGCTGCGGGCGTGAGCGGCGTTGATGAGGTCCTCCAGAAATGGGCTGCCGTAATCTCCAAGGCCGCCTCTGATCTGGTAGCTGGAATCATTGAGGGGATCGCTGACCGGTATCAGAATATCCGTCTGCGCTTGAGGGACTACAGCACCAAGCTGACCCAGATCTTCGAGACCTATGCGAGGCTGGAACTCCTCTTCCCGGAGGTCAAGACACTGGAACTCCTCAAATCCCCGGAAAGGTTCGAGTCTGCACAAAGCGGGGAGGTCCAGGGCTTTAAGAAGATCATGATCATCGATGGCCTCGATCTCCTCTATTTCTGGATGTATCAACCCCGTGCCAGGAGTGCGTTTCGCCTGTTGATCCGGGGCCTGCCTGGTGAAGAGCGTCAGATCCTCATGGGCTACCAGTCGATCCTCAGTCTGAAGAAGGATGTGACCCTCCTGTTTGTGGAAGGGCTTGTTGGAAGGAATTTCTCAAAGGCCCTGGCCTTCTATCTGGATCAGTCCCAGGAATACCTGGGCGCACTCAAAAAGGTAGAAGAAAAAATTGAGAGAAGAGACAGGAGAGAGGCCCTTAACCATGAGGCCGCGACAGACCCCGCGTTGCTGAAGGCCTTGAACAGGGGATGTGGGGGTTGACTGTTCCGAATCGGAAAGAGGCTCCCTTTTTCGGGGAGCCTCTTTACGCGGGCAGATGGACTAAAGCATTTCCAGGGCGCAGGCCATGGAGACTCCCCCGCCGCCGCAGAGGGTGGCCAGGCCCAGGGTCTTGCCCCTTTTTTTCATGGTATAGAGGAGGGTGACCATGATGCGCACCCCGGTGGATCCGACCGGGTGACCCAGGCCGATCCCGGAGCCGTTCACATTGGTGATTTCCCGGTTGAGGCCCAGTTCCTTTTCACATCCCAGATACTGGGCGGCGAATGCCTCGTTCAATTCAATCAGATCAAAATCTTCCAGCTTGAGGTCCGGGTTTCGATCGAGAAGGTTCCTGACAGCAGGGACGGGGCTCAGGCCCATGACCGAGGGATGGCAGGCGCCTCGACCGGTTGCTCGAATCCGTGCCATGGGCTGGATCCCTAATTCTTTTGCCTTGTCCGCGGACATGATGACCATGGCGCTGGACCCGTCATTGATGCCAGATGAATTCCCGGCCGTGACCTTTCCGGTCTTGGGGATAAAGGCCGGCGGCAGCTTGATTAACTGATCCATGGTCATCCCCGGACGGAAGTGCTCGTCCTTGTCAAATATAAGGGGCGGCTTTTTCCGCTGAGGCACCTCGACCGGCACAATTTCATCCTTGAAATCGCCTTCAAGGGTGGCCCTTTCCGCGTTGTTGTGACTGCGGAGGGCCACCTCGTCCATCTCTTCACGGCTGATATTGTGCAACTGGGCCACAAACTCGGCGGTATGCCCCATGATATAGGGTTTTCCCTTGAAGAGTTCCAGGGGCATTCCTTCTTTTACGGGGCCTTCTTCGGGATGCGGCAGCAGATAGGACCCGCAGTGAAGGGCATGAATCAAGGCATCCACAAAGACATGATCCTGGAGCCTGCACCCCCAGCGGGCCCCGGGCACGGTGTAGGCAACCCCGGACATATGCTCGGTGCCCCCGGCCAGGATAATGTCGGCCATTCCGGCCTGGATCATGGCCATTCCTGAAATGACGCATTCCATGGCAGATGTACAGACCCGGTTGATGGTGACTGCGGTGACATGATCCGGTATTCCGGCCATCAATGCGGCAACACGGGCCACATTGAGGGAGTCCGCAGGTTCTAAACAGTTGCCGAATCGGACATCATCGATCATGTCGGGGGCGATCCCCGCCCGCGTAATGGCCTCTCTCATGCTGACGCTCCCAATAACTGCCGCGTTCAGGTCTCGCAGGGTGCCGCCAAAGGCGCCAACTGCCGTTCTGCACGCAGAAACTATCACAACATCTTTCATAAATATCTCCTTCGTGTTAAATGAATATGGATTGAGGAATTCAGGGATTTAGGGATTTAGGGATTTTGAATCACTGAGGATGTGGTCCTATTATCATTACTCGCAATCCCCGACGTTCCGGTTTTTCAATAGCGTGCCGTTGGGTTCCAGCTCGGAGAGGTTTCGCTCCGCTTTACCCAACCTACATGCTAAAGTGAGCTAGGGTGCCTAAAATGAACTAAAATGCCTAAAATCTGGAGTTCGAAGTGCGGAGTGCGGAGTTGAGAGTTGCGATATCCAGTATCCAGCATCCAGCATCCAGTATCCAGTTCCAAGCTTCAGATGAGCCTGTTCTCTTTCAGTTTGCCGACCAGACTTCCTACCGCTTCCTTGACGTCCCCGTCCAGGATTTTCCCTTCCCTCTTGAACTTGGGGGAGAATGTCTTGATGACGTGGGTTAAGGAGCCCTCGAGACCGACGTCGCGCGTCTGAACGCCGATATCCGCCGCATTCCACAGGGTGATGGGCGCCTTTTCGTGGCAAGCGGCAATCAGTTCCCCGACCCTCGGATAACGGGGGGTGTTGAGTTCGCCGATCACTGTAATGAGCGCCGGGAGAGTGCACCGCACCCGCTCGTATCCATCTTCAAGCCGCCGTTTTACGACCATGCTCTTTTTCTTGGTTTCCTCAACCTCACATACATACGAAACATGGGGTATGCCGAGATATTCAGCCACCTGGGGCCCGATCTGGGCCGTATCCCCGTCAATGGCCTGGCGACCGCACAGGATCAGGTCGTACCCTCCCATTGTTTCAATGGCCTTTCCCAGGGTAAAAGAGGTTGCCCAGGTGTCTGCCCCTGCAAATGCCCTGTCAGACAGAAGTATCCCCTTGTCCGCCCCCATTCCGAGCGCCTCCGATATGGCGTCAATGGCCTGAGGCGGCCCCATGGAGACGGCTGTCACCTTTCCACCCAGGTCTTCTTTCAGACTTATGGCTGCCTCAAGGGCATGCCGGTCGTCGGGGTTGATGATGCTTTCAATCCCTTCTCTGATGAGGTTTCCGGTCTTGGGGTCCAGTTTCACTTCTGTGGTGTCAGGGACCTGTTTGATCAATACAATGATATCCATAATAGTGACTCCCCCCTGAAAATTCGGGCTCCGGGAACTGGGAACCCGGGAAATTTGCAGGACAAATTACCTGGTTCCGAATTTCCCTGAGTACATCATTTCCTCAGCATTGCAGACATGTTTGTGTACTGTATACAAAAGGTCCTGTCAAGAAATTTCTCCGTCCTTTCTGCGGCCTTTCTTCTGGGAGGCGTTGACCCCCCTCTTATGTTCCGCCAAGGTCCTGGAAAAAGAAAAGCTTGAATCGCCTCCATATTCCTCTTGCCCCATTATTCCAGTATTCCAAAATTCCACTATTCCAATCCGATTGGGGCAAAGCCCCTAAGTTCATTTTCATATTGCAGCAGAAGAGATAGTGGCGTAAGATAAAATTATGAAACTCATTGTTCAAATACCCTGCTTTAATGAGGAGGAAACACTGCCTTTAACGGTGAAAAATATTCCCCGCCAAATCGAGGGGATTGATAAGGTCGAAATTCTGATTATTGATGACGGGAGCACAGACCATACCGTCTCCGTCGCCAAAGAGATAGGCGTGGATCATATTGTCAAGAATATTAAAAACATGGGCCTTGCAACCACCTTTTTTGTCGGACTCAATGCAAGCTTGAAACTCGGGGCGGATGTCATCGTCAATACGGATGGCGATAACCAGTATCAAGGCCAGGATATTCCCAAGCTCATTGCGCCTATCTTGAAAGGGGAAGCCGACATGGTCATCGGCGATCGGAATACGGACAGACTGCGCCATTTCAGCGGATCCAAACGAAAGCTTCAGAAACTGGGAAGCTTTATCGTTCGCCTTCTTTCTGATACGGACGTCATTGATGCTGTGAGCGGGTTTCGTGCCTTCAGTCGTGAAGCGGCCATGCAGACCAATATTGTAAGTGATTTTTCTTACACCATCGAAACCATCATTCAAGGCAGCAACAAGCGCATGGTCATCGCCAATGTGCCTGTTGGAACAAATCCCATGACGCGTGAATCCAGGCTTTCCAACAGCACGTCCCGGTTCATCGCCAGGTCTATGGCAACGATGATCCGATCGTTCACCATGTATCGACCGCTCCGCGTTTTCCTCTACATCGGGCTTCTCTTGATTTTGGGAGGCCTGATACCCTCTGTCAGATTCCTGATTTATTACATTGCCGGCCAAAGTGACGGGCATATTCAATCCCTCATCCTGGCAGCAGTTTTGTTTATCACCGGATTCCAGGTCCTGATGATCGGCTTGGTGGCTGATATTATTTCACTTAACAGAAGGCTTATTGAAGAGACGCTATATAGGGTAAAACGAATCGAACTTGATCACCTAATCCCCCCCACAAACCCATGAGAATCGTACTAATAGGGCCCACTTACCCGTTCCGCGGCGGCATATCACACTATACCACGCTCCTATTCAGACACCTGAAAAAAAAAGGACACGACACCCTCTTCATCTCTTTCAGCAGGCAATACCCGAAAGTCCTTTTTCCGGGTAAAACCGATAAGGACCCCAGCGA
>CAYPDL010000218.1:0-4581 GCA_964409475.1 uncultured Desulfobacteraceae bacterium
TATCATGCCAAATTTATTGAAAGGATAGCCTAATGAAGGGTGCGAAACTTGAGTATAAAATTTCCGAACTCATTGACGTAGAGAAAAGCCAGAGACTTCTCAACTGTTTTTGTGATGCGATGGGAATAGCAGCCGCGATTATCGATCTGCAGGGGGATGTCATTGTCAAATCGCGATGGCAAAAACTCTGCACGGATTTTCACCGTGTAAACGAAGAGACATACAAAAGATGCATTGAGAGCGACACAAGGCTTGCCAATGAATTGCAGCAGGGAAAAAATTTCTCTATTTATCAATGCCGGAATGGACTTACGGATGCTGCATCGCCGATCGTCATCGAAGGAGAGCATGTCGCCAATGCCTTTGCCGGTCAGTTTTTTCTGAAGGCCCCCGACCGGGAATTTTTCCTCCAACAAGCCGCTCTATACGGCTTCAATGAAGGGGAATATCTGGATGCCCTGTCCAGGGTCCCCATTGTAAAGGAGAAACATCTCCCTGCCATTCTCAATTTCCTCACCACATTTGCTGAGATGGTGGCATCTGTGGGCATAGAGCGGTTCGGGCATATAGAGGCGACCGAGGCGCTGCGGGAGAGTGAATCAAAACTCCGGACCATCATCGAGCACAGCAATGAAGTCTTCTATATCCATGATACGAAATATACCATGATGTATGTGAGCCAGACCTCGAAGGACATCCTCGGGTATGAGCCGGAAGAGCTGAGGCAGAAATGGATACAATCAATCAAAGACAATCCTCTTAACAAAGGCATGAGTGAGTTTGTCCGAAAGGCGATCGCAACCGGCGAAAGGCAGCCCCCGTATCTCTTGAGAATGAAGAAGAAGGACGCCACCCCGGTACTGCTTGAGATTGATGAATCCCCGGTGAAAGATGCCACCGGAAGGGTTGTGGCCATTTCTGGCGCTGCCCGGGATGTAACCAAACAAAAAGAGACCGAACAAAGACTGCTGAAGTCGGAGAAGGGGTTTCGCGACCTGTTCGATTCCATTTCCGACCTTATTTATGTCCAGGACCTGAATGGCCGTTTCATCTCCGTCAACCTTGCCCTGAGCACCCTGTTCGGTTATGAGAGAGATGAAGTGATCGGAAGACCGGCATCGGATTTTATGAAGCCGGAGATGAGGCCCTTTTTTGAAAGGGACTACCTGGAACAGATCAAGACAAAGGGGTATCAGGAGGGGATCACCAGCTATTTTACGAAAAACGGGGGGGAACTCTTTATTGATTACCGCAGCTCACTGGTCGAGCCTGACGACGGAGACCCTTATATCAGCGGCTCGGGGCGGGACGTGACAGAGCGGGTATTGGCCAGGAGGGAAATCAAACGGCTTCAGAATCAGATACTTCACTCTCAAAAAATGGAGGCACTGGGGCTGATGGCAGGCGGCGTCGCTCACGACCTGAACAACATCCTGTCAGGGATCGTCAGCTATCCCGAGCTGCTCCTCATGGATCTGCCTCAAGACAGCCCGCTCAGGAGGCCGATAGAGACCATCAAGGAGTCGGGGATGAGGGCCGCGGATGTTGTGGCGGACCTCCTGACCATCGCCAGGGGGGTAGCCACCGGAAAAGAAGTCCTGAACCTCAACGCCATTGCCAATGCCTATCTGAGATCTCTTGAATATCAGAAACTGGAGAGAACACATGCATTTGTCGATCTCAAGGTTGACCTGGCCCCCGACCTCCTGAATATGAGCGGCTCTCCCGTGCATATCGAAAAGAGCCTGATGAATCTCGTCATCAATGCCTGCGAGGCTATCAAGGGGAGTGGAACGGTCGCCATATCCACCGCAAACCGGTATCTGGATGAACCGCTGAAGGGATATGAAGACGTGCGCAGGGGCGAGTATGTGGTCCTCACCGTATCAGACAACGGTTCCGGGATACGGCCGCAGGACCTCAATCGGATCTTTGAACCCTTTTATACCAAAAAGGTGATGGGAAGAAGCGGTACAGGTCTGGGCCTGGCGGTTGTATGGAATACGGTTCAGGATCACGCCGGATACATAAACGTAACAAGCAACGACAGAGGGACGGTATTTGAACTCTACTTCCCGGTGACCAGGGAAAAATCGGCCGCGCAGGGGAAAGAAGTATCTCTGGAGGATTATCTCGGACATGGAGAAAAGATCCTGGTGGTTGACGACGAAGAGAGACAGAGAGAGATCGCATGCGGCATTCTGAATAAGTTGGGCTACCGGGCTGAAGCCGTTTCAGGCGGCGAGGAGGCTGTTAGGCATGTGAAACAACACCCAGTAGACCTGGTCGTTCTCGACATGGTGATGCCCAAAGGGATGGGCGGCAGGGAGACATATGAGGAAATCATCAAGATCCGCCCTGGACAGAAGGCAATCATAGCGAGCGGGTATGCCAAGACCGAAGAGGTGGAGGCTGTCCAGAAACTGGGGGCAGGCCGATATATAAGGAAACCCTATACCTTGGAAAAGATCGGGATAGCCGTCAAAAATGAATTGCAAAAGCAGGCAGGGTGAGGCGCTCATGCTGCTGGATATCCTCAGAAGTGAAGAAGCCGAATTGAATGATATGGCTGAAAAGGCCTCACCCCTGCCTGTAAGCATCCGTGTCTGATTCAGGCGAAGAGACATGAAAGGCAGAACGACCGCTTGTATCCGGGTGATCCTCATCCTCACGTCTATCTTCATGGCCTGGCTGTTTCCTTTGCGGTCCATGTCGGCAGAGACCGCAGCGACCCGGGCCGGTCTGCCCTATGTTGTGGACATCCTTGGCGCCCCCACAGAACCTCCCGATGTTGGCAGACTTCTTAGCGAGATCTCCCAGGCCGTTCAGAAAAGATATGATTCTCCGCCGTCCATGGCCCTGCTGAAACGACGGGCCGAGGGCGACCTTCCGGAGATGCAGAAGGTCTTGCGATCCTTCGGCTTTTTCCGTGGAAACGTGATCATGGAAATCATACCTGCCGAACCCGGCTATGTGCCGGATCCCGATAACGTCCAGGGAGGACCCGATTCCATCCAGCCCCCGCCAAAACCCGTAACCGTTCAATTCCGCATCGATCCGGGCCCACGGTTTACATTCTGGCAGCCGTCCATCGTCTTGGCCAAAGATGTCCCTTCGGGCGACCTTCTCCCACCGGGTCCGGCAGAGGCCGGCATTCTGGATAACGCTCCCTACTCGGTCAAACAAGTCGTAGAAGCGGGAAACTTCATCCTCAACTACTACAAAACCAACGGCTATCCCTTCCCGAAGATCGCGCACCGCGAGGTGGTGGCCGATTTTGCCGCAAACAGGGTGCAGGTCCGGTTCCAGGTGGCGCCGGGTCCGCATGCCCTGTTCGGGGATACCGACGTTGAAGGCCTTGAGAGGCTGGACCCCGAATACGTCCACAAGCTGATCCCCTGGAAGACCGGCGAACCTTACAACATCCGTCTTATCGACAAGGCCCGCAGGGTCCTTTTTGATACCAACCTGTTCGGCATGGTTGAGTTCGAAAATCCGGGGAAGGTGGATGACCAGGGCCGCCTGCCGATCACGGTCCGGCTCAAGGAGCGCGCCCCGCGCACGATCCGCCTGGGGGTTGAATACACCACCGACTACGGGCCGGGGGTCAGCGGGACCTGGACCCACAGGAACCTCTTCGGGATGGGCGAAAAACTGACGACAGGGGCCATTTTCAACAGCAGGATCCGTACCGCCTTTGCTCAATTCGACAGACCCATGTTTCTGGGCAGAGACAACACCTTTATCGCTCAAAGCGCCTTCAACGACGAAACCACCGACGCCTACGACGCCCGGTCGGTGGATGCCTCCACGATCCTGAAGCGGCAATTCACTCAATACTTTTCCGCGGGGGGGGGCGTGGGTTTCCGTTACGGCCGGGTCAGGCAGAAAAGCAACGACCAACGCAGCACCTATCACCTCGCCTATCTCCCGCTCACCGGAACCCAGGACACCCGGGAGGATCTGCTCAACCCCACCCAGGGCTACCAACTCTCCCTGACCATGGCCCCCTACCAGGATGTGGAGAACGGAGACACCCGTTTCTTCCGCTATCTACTGTCCGGGAGCACCTACTATAATTTCAATTCCGGAGACAAGGCGGTTGTTGCGGTCCGTGCGGCCTTTGGCCAGGTCTTCGGCATCAGCCACGATAACATGCCTGCCGATCTTCGTTTCTATGCGGGCGGCGGCGGTTCCGTCAGGGGGTATGCCTACCAGCTTGCCGGTCCTGTGCAGGGGAATGTTCCATTAGGCGGCCTGTCAGTGTTGACGTTTTCCCTTGAGCTGCGCCTTAAAATTACGGATTCCATCGGACTGGTCCCCTTTCTGGACGGCGGCACGGCCTTCCTGGACAGGGTCCCCGATTTCGGCAGTCAGGACATCATGTATGGGACAGGCCTCGGTCTCAGATATTATACGGCTATCGGTCCGATCCGTCTGGATGTGGCCGTGCCCATCAACAGACGCCAGGGCGTTGACGACCGTTTCCAGTTTTACGTGAGTATCGGACAAGCGTTTTAATTAGCGCCTGAACGGAAACCCCCTTCAGGCAAAATCCGAATATCGAATATCGAAATTCGA
>CAYPDL010000219.1:0-4574 GCA_964409475.1 uncultured Desulfobacteraceae bacterium
CTGCTTTGGGAGCAGGGTGTCGGAGGTTCAAATCCTCTCGCCCCGACCAGTCTTCAAAACCGAATTTTCATGCCATGGTCACTTTAAGGGAGCGTCCGGCAAATCTTCTCGCCACGACCAATAATCAGTAACCCCTTGACTAATCAAAATAATTCAGGAAAATAGGGAATTGAGCTTCGGTCCGATGCAAGGGGTGGCCGGAATGCTCCGGAATCGCTTACCGCTTTCACAGGAATGCGCTATTGGGCGGATCGGGCGGAATTAACGCCTGTTTTTGAGAGTGGACATGAAGATACATCATCGGTTCGAACCGGCAGAAGGGGGCATATATGGCTATGATGACGGCAAAAGAGTATGAGGAAAGTCTCAGAAAATTAAAACTGCAGGTCTATATGTTCGGAGAAAGACTCGAAAATGTGGTGGACAACCCGATCATTCGACCCTCCATGAATGCGGTGGCCAAGACCTACGAGCTGGCCCATTCGCCGGAGCACGAAGACCTGATGACGGCCGTATCCCATATTACGGGAAAGAAGATCAACCGGTTCACCCACATCCACCAGAATGTCGCCGACCTGGTCAAAAAGAGCAAGATGGGGAGACTCCTGGGCCGTGAGACCGGGTGTTGTTTTCAGCGATGCGTGGGCATGGACACATTGAATGCCCTTTCAATTGTCACGTACAATATTGATGGAAAATACGGCACGGGATACTACCCCCGTTTTCTGAAATATCTGGAGTACATCCAGGAGAACGACCTGATGGTGGACGGCGCCATGACAGATCCCAAGGGCCACAGGGGGCTGTCCCCCCACCAGCAGCCGGACCCGGACGCATTCCTGCGCGTGGTCGAGGAACGGAAGGACGGCATTGTGGTCCGGGGGGCCAAGGCCCATCAGACCGGCGCGGTCAATTCCCATGAGATCGTAGTCATGCCGACCCTGTCCATGCGAAAGGAAGACGCGGATTATGCGGTCTGCTTCGCCCTCCCCAGCGACACGGAGGGGATCACCTATATCATGGGCCGTCAGTCGTGCGACACCCGAAAGCTGGAGGGGGGCGCCATGGACCAGGGGAATATCCTTTTCGGCGGGCATGAGGCCCTGGTAGTCTTTGATGACGTCTTTGTCCCCTGGGACCGGGTCTTCATGTGCCGGGAATATGATTTTGCCGGGCAGCTCGTGGAGATATTCGCCGCCTATCACCGACAGAGCTACGCCTGCAAGGTGGGGGTGGGCGATGTCCTGATCGGGGCGGCCCAGACCGCCGCGGAGTACAACGGCGCTGACAAGGCATCTCATATCCGCGACAAGATCGTGGAGATGAATCACCTCAACGAGACCCTCTACTGCGGGTGTATCGCCTGCGCCTCCGAGGGCCACCGGGAACCCAGCGGGACCTATTGTGTGAACATCCTTCTGGCCAATGTGCACAAGCACAATGTCACCCGGTTTCCCTTTGAACTCTCCCGACTGGCCCAGGACATCGCCGGCGGGCTGATGGTCACTTTGCCCTCGGAAAAGGATCTGAATTCTCCTGATACCGGCAGATGGATCAGGAAATACTTTAAGGCCAACCCGGATGTCTCCACCGAAAACCGGATGCGCATCCTGCGACTGATCGAAAACCTGACCCTGGGCACGGCCGCGGTTGGCTATCTGACCGAATCCCTGCATGGTGCAGGGTCGCCCCAGGCACAGCGGATCATGATCTCCCGACGGGTAAACCTGGCGGAAAAACAGCGGGCCGCCAAGAAGCTCTGCGGCATCGAGGAATAGCGCGTGAAACCGCGCGTTCGGATCAAGTACTGTGGGGGGTGCAACCCCGATTACGACCGGGTCGCCTTAGTCGAAGAGATGAAAGAACGTTTGAGCGGAACCGTAGAGTGGGCATCTTCGGACGCTGACCCCTGCGATCTGGTGGTTGCCGTGCACGGGTGCGAAACGGCCTGTGCGGATCTGACGGCATTTGACGGATATGAGATTCACCACATCGCCTGTCCCGAGGACGCGAATCCACTTATCGAGCAAATGCGCTTGAAAGGGTAGGGGCTTATGCTCGGATGCACCTGTCAAACAAAGTCAAGGGCTTGTTGGTCCCTTTTTTTCCCATCTATAAATCCGTACCGGTGGTATGTTGAACAGCTCCACCTCCATCCGCCCCGATCCCAAAAACGGCCGGCACACGGAAGCGACCTGCTTGCTCACCTGGTAAGCAACGAAACATCCCCCAGGGGCGAGCACTGACGAGATCGCCTCCAGAATTTGAGATCCTAAGCCGTTACGCATGGTGGAAAATGGGATGCCGGAAATTACAGCTTCTGGGGCGCTCAGACGGTACATCTGAATGATTTCTTTCAGTGCGTGAGCATTGCCAAGATGAGCAATGAGCCTATCGTCCTCCATGCGGGTCACCAAGGCGTGAAAATTCGGATTAATTTCTATGGTTAAGAGCTTGGCGTGTACGCCCATTACGCGCAGTATCGCCCGGGTTGTACCTCCGGTGCCAGGCCCCAGTTCTACGATGGTCCTGGCAGAACAGACCCCGGCAGTCTCTACAATGCGGCGTTCAAGGAAGCGGGAACTCGGAATTATGGACCCTATCTCAAGAGGGTGTTTCAGAAATTCCTGAAAGAAGATGGATCGGCCGTCCATAAGGGCACGACGCAGCTTAGAGTTTGACATTCGCATGGCTATAACAAAGACAAATCCGTGTATTTGCTATCTAAGAGCATTCCGGCTCTATCATAGCCTCCGTTTCGCTTATTTTCAGAGCCCGGGATTGGAGGCCAAGGCGTCACGAAATCTGATGTTTCTATACCCGCTCGGCAGGGCTTCATCAAAGGGTCTGATATAAAAATCAAAAAAATTTTTACTCCCAAATAAGAAACGAATCAAGCAAAAAGAAAGGGCTGGCAGATTTTCACGTATGGGCATGCCAGAAAGATGTATGGCAATGGCCTAAATAGTACGTTTATTCAAGTCTATTTCAGACTGTCCAACTCGTTCTGTACGATGGCGATATGCGATTTAAGCTTTTGATTCAGCGGTGAAGACGGATACTTATCAATAAGGGCTTTCAGTATGTTGTAGGCTGAATCAAGGAGTTCTTTCTTTTTGGAAGGGTCGCCGGCCTTCCTCGCTGCCAGGAAGAGTTCCGCGGCCCGGTTCCTTTCCTTATTAATCAGACTTTCCACCGCGCGTTCCCTTAATTCACGTGATTCCGCATCGAGTTCCTGGGACGCTTCCACCTTACTGAATGCATTGATGGCCGCTTCATAGTTCTCTTCCTCGATCATCTGCCTGGCCGTTTCCCGGGTTTCCTTCAGGGTGTCGTCTCTCATCTGCTTCTGCGCCTGGAATTCCGCCTCGTGTTGATCGATAGTCTCCAGTTCCCTGTCCAGAAGCTCATTTTCAGGGCCTTCTCCCGTCCGTATCCGTTCTCTCAGGATGAGGATCCGCGCCTTGCTGTAGGCATGCTCCTGGACCAGGGAACGCACCTTCTGGAGAAGCTGGTCCATGGTATATCCGCCCTCCTGGTAGAGGACGTCAGGCGCCGTGCCCGGTGCGGGCTCAGCAATGACAGGCTGATCTGTGGGCTTGCCTTTTTGACCCTCGCTGAGCTGCCGGCTGACCTCCTGAATAAGGGCAGCACGCTCATCCTGATCGTCGGTCAGCCTCTCATAGGTCTGAAGCGCCCTGTCTTTCTTGCCCAATGCAATTTGCCACCGGGCGATCCTTGAGCGGAGCTGCATAACATCGGGGATCCGATCAAGCTCATTGGCAATCGCCTCCCCCACCTCGATGGCCTGCTTTAGATTTCCTTCCTCTGCCATGGACAGGGCAAACAGGAGGCCGATCTCACGGGTCAGAGCATCCGGTCCAAAGATGTTCTTTAGCTCAAGCGCCTCTTTGATGACCCCTTTGAAGTCCCGTTTCAGATAAAGATCGATGATGGTCTGCCGTTTCTCAGCGAAAAGGGCAAAGGCCTCTGCATTGTCCTTGCGGACCGCCTTTTCACCATAGTATGCCTCATCCATCAGGTTTACGGCCCTGAAGAGAGAGAGAATCAGCCGTTGATATTCCTTTTCTGTGAGATGGGAGGAGGCCGATTCCTTGAGCTGTTGATATGCAGCAAGCACCGCTGCGGCGGTTTCCCGGTTTGCTTCTGACAAATCCTTATTTGCCAGTATCCCTTCCAGGAAAAGGATCTTTTGATCAATCAGCGTGTCGTCAATCAGAAGATCGGAGTGCTCGACGGTCTCTGGCGCAACCGGGACCCGGCCTTTCGGGGGGACAGCACAGCCCGAGACCCATACCCCCAGAAAAATCAATAAAAGCGTGCTCAGTAATTTCATGGTATTCCTTTAGCATAAAAATAGCGTCTCCGCCATCTGGATAAAACCGGCAAACTCCTTTAGCGGATCCCGGAGTTCATGTCTCAATCATTTATAAAAGTTTTACAACTAAATTCCTAGTAACTCTTTAGCCTCTTGATAGAAGGCGGGGCAACATGACAGGGCCGTGGGGGTTTCTTTCCCAAAGGACGCAAGACCTTGGCTCATTGCATGGAGA
>CAYPDL010000220.1:0-4571 GCA_964409475.1 uncultured Desulfobacteraceae bacterium
TTGAGCAGAGTAAAGAAGCACTAAGTCATCGTAGTCAACAACGTCCCGGAAATCCGCATTTATTGGGAGACGATTCCGAAGGTTTTGTCCGTTTTACTCAGACTGCGGATGGTTCAATAAGGGAGATGACTATCGTTATGCTGGAGGAGGATGGCCGCCGAGTATTTGACAGAGCGGCTGAGGTTTTTTCAAAATAATTTCCACGGTACATTCGGTTTTGGTGCTCGAAATATCAAATATCGTCGGGACTGTTGTGGTAGGTGGGCCGTAAGGGAGTGTTGGATGCGGGAATATCGATTCCGTCTGTGAGCGAATCTGTTTCCGTGGCCTTTAAATTGCAGTCCTTTTGAGGATGTCGCCTGCTGGATACCTGGAAACTTAACAGCCTCCTCATGGGCTCAAAGCAGCTGAAGCCCATAGCGGACACACAGATGGGTGGAGGGAGTCGCTTTTTCGAAAATGAGAACAGAAAGGGAGGAGATATGACTATACAAAAAGCCACGAACATCTGTTGGCATCAGGGCGCGATTACCCGGTCGGACCGGGAACGGCTAAAAGGTCACTGCGCCTTTACCCTATGGTTTACTGGGCTTTCGGCGGCTGGAAAATCAACCCTGGCCGTTGCCACGGAAGAGGCACTGTACGAGCGGGGTTGCCATACCTATATCCTTGACGGGGACAACATTCGTCATGGACTCAATCGCAATCTGGGGTTTTCACCGGAAGATCGTACAGAAAATATTCGTCGAATAGGCGAGGTGGCAAAGCTGTTTTGCGACTGCGGTATCATCAATATGACTGCCTTTATTTCCCCGTATCGAGAAGACCGCCAGGGGGCCAGGGAACTTGGGAAGGAGGGCAAATTCATCGAGGTATTTGTGGATTGTCCTGTGGAGGTTTGTGAACAGCGTGATCCTAAGGGTGCATACAAAAAGGCACGTGAGGGTACCATCAAGGAGTTTACCGGTATCAGCGCCCCTTACGAGGCCCCGGATCGTCCGGAAATACATTTACACACCGACAAAATGTCCATAGAGGAATGCGTCCAATCGATCATAGACTATCTGATCGATCGTGAATACATATCGGGCTAGGGCCATTCACAGTGGCAATCTTCTCTTGTCATGGGTAGGGGCTTGAAAAGTTCAAAAGCTCGCCCCCTATAGGAGCGAATTCCTGACCTGCCGTGCTGTCATAAGTCGGGGGAATGGGTTATTGAGTCGGGAAGGAGGAAAGGGATAGCTTCTAATAACCAGATGCCCGCACAACGATGTGATTTGATGTAGAATCTGAACTGCACGAATGATTTAGTGTGAAGTCCCCTGTCGTCGCCATGTCAGTATTGTTTACAGAATGTAAAATAGGTTGGCAGATGCATAAGCCCGTTTTTTCTTTTGTGGGATCAGAACGTACTTTCATACAAACTTCAAATTTCAGGGCCCTAAATAAAGCGATTGTGATAAACTACGCATAGGGTTCAATAGCTTGAGCCTGATAGACGGTTGCACTATCCTTGTCATCCTTGGCTCAAGATTATTGGCAGGAGACCACTCCATGACGGATCAATTTTCTCAGGAAGAATTGAAACAAATGGCTTCCGAGTGGCTACCCGGACATCGGGTCCCCCAACGGTTTCGCATACATACCGATACCACGGACTTCTTTCGGGTGGAGTACGATGATGTAGCGCTTCTCGGCGGAAAGGCATTTTTGATCCGCCATAACGCCAAAGAACATCGTTTCGGACTTGATGACGAGGTCAAATTCTGGGTGAAACGGGCCATCAATCTGCATGACGGGAGCCTCAGGGTTATAAAACTGGTTTTTTATGAGGAGTTCGTCAGGGAGATCGGGGGGATGGAGTTCAGGTGCTTCAGAAGTCCCGAAAAAGAGGCACGCATCCTGGATTTCACTACCGGCCACGAGAACTTCATGCAGGGGTATTCAGTAAAGGATGAGACAGGGAATATCGTGCGTGTGCTCGACTTTATCCGTGGTGAGACATTGGATCTCCATATACGGAATCTGAAAATGTCTCATCAGACCTATTTCTATGAGGTTTTCCCGTCTGTTCTGAATCATTTTATGGGGTGTATCGAGGCGATCCATTTCATTCACGAGTTAGGTGAAACCCATGGAGATATCCGGCGGGACCACATTTTGATCGACAAAGATACAGGTCGATACTTGTGGATCGACTTTGACTATAATTCCCATCAACGTCGAAACATATTTGGGTACGATCTTTTCGGACTCGGCAATATCCTCACCTTTCTGGTAGGGATGGGAGACATTACGCCGGTTGATCTCAAAAGAGAGGAACACCCTGCGTTAGATAGATTGAGCGAAGACGATCTTAACATCGTCTTCAAAAATCGTTTTGTCAATCTGAGAAGGATTTATCCCTATATTCCCGAGTCACTCAACAGGGTCCTCATGCATTTTTCAATGGGGGCTGATCGGTTCTATGAGCATACCGATCAACTGATCGAAGATCTGGAAAAATTCAGGGGTGGAAAAGAATAGTGTGACGAGATGACCCATGATTCCAGCCGGCAGGGGAGGACGGCCGGATGCGGTCAATTTATTGGATCGACTCCACACTTAACAACGCAGCCGGCTGATCCTTCTTGTTCACTGCAGCGGGGAGCTTCATTTCAATGCGCTCTGTTGAAATACCATCGGGACCGCTTAGTTTGTCTGCGATGGCACGAGATCTGTCTTTGGCAAGCTGTAATAGTTCGATGAGATGTGGGCGGGAAGGCCCGCGCGTGGATGGGCAATTATGAAATGGACGTGATCGAACACGCCCCAAACCGGTGGGGTTCTGAAATCCCGAACGTTATCGGCATTGTGAAGCGGAAATAGGGGATTGCTTCCCATGGGTTGAAGGCCTTCAGCTGGCCTGGAAGCTGCTCCGCGCCCAAGCCAGACGGTATTCCAATTCTGTCCGGCTGCCTCCCAAAATTCATCTATTGACCAGTCTTACAGCTCTTTGGTATCATCCGGCATGATTCTATCAATGACCCGAAAGGGAACAAGAAAAGGGCCAAACGAAGATCGGACCCTTATAAAAAATTACAAACGCAATGTCTTCCTGATCGCCGTAGCCGACGGAATGGGCGGCGGGCCGGCCGGAGATCTGGCAGCACAGATTGTCATTGAAAAGCTGGAGAGGTTTGACTCGAATTCATATTCCGTTTCAGAGGATCTTGTCAAATCCATAAACGCTGCCAACCGGGATATTTCTGAGAAGGTTAACCAGAACATCCGATTAGAGGGAATGGGAACTACGGTGAGTACCGTCTTCAACAGAGACGGCCTGTGTCACTGGGCTCACGTTGGCGATAGTCGCTTATATCTTGTGCGTGGGAGAAATATCAAACAGATCACTGAAGATCATTCAGTGCCCGGCTTTCTCCTTGAGGAAGGGAAGATAACCAAAGAGGAGGCAAGGGTTCACCCCTTGAAAAACCTGCTTTTTCAAGGGGTCGGGTGCGGGGATATTAAGGTTGACACCGGAACCTTCGGGGTAACCAGGGGAGATATGCTTCTCCTCGCCACGGACGGCCTTCACAGTGCACTGCCGGAAGAGGCCATTGCCGAAATACTCCATTCCACCCCCGACCTGAAGGAAAAGCTGCGGGCCCTTATGACGGCTGCTCTGGAGGCAAATTCCCAAGACGACATCTCGATGATTGGGGCTCAAATTTGAGGCTGACCATGAGAATGTGGCCTTCACCCGGATACACATTCAAACGTATAATGATTTTTCATGGATAAGATGGCCTCTCTTTTGAGAGGGGCAGATTCGATTGTCGACAAGAGATCATCGCGACCCGGATCAGATCTATTATGCTGACCTTTGATACTGGGCTTTTTCCTTATTGATGCTGAACGAATCGCTGGAAAGGAATTGACTATGGTTATCTGGATTACCGGCAGACCCGGTTCTGGAAAAACGACTATGGGACGAATTTTGCGACAGTGGATAGGTGAACGGGCCATACTCCTGGACGGGGATGAACTGAGGCTGACCACCGGTTATAGGGACTTCAGCAAGGAAGGACGGGACCGGTGGGTGCTAATGGTGGCGGGAACGGCACAGGTCATGGAGCGGGAGAGCAAGATTCCCATCGTATGCCTCGTGAGCCCTTATAGCCGTACCAGGCAGGATGCACGAAAGAGTTTTAGAGAATCCTTTCTCATCTACATGAAAGCCGATGGGGACGAAGAGAACATGTGGCCGGGATCGGTATATGAGGAACCTGCCCCCAAAGAGCATGCCTGGATGATTAAGAGACCGAATCTGCCAAAGGATCTGCTGAAACGTATCACCGGCCGAGAGCCCAAGAAGAAGGCTTTCTCCGTAGAGCAATCCCATATACTGGAACTCATGTCGGATTGAGAAACCCTGTAGATTCCGCTCAGGCATTCACATTAACGGCAGAATGACGTCACTTAGTACCGTGTCTCAGAAATTCTGTCCCTATTACTATAGTTTTTCATGATTTCCGGGACGTTGTTGACTTTGATGACTTATTATTGTATTGTGGGTCAAAACAGGGAGG
>CAYPDL010000221.1:0-4519 GCA_964409475.1 uncultured Desulfobacteraceae bacterium
CATAGGCAGTTACCGCTTGAGTTTTGTGAAAGAAACACAAGAAATTTTTTGCAGTACTGGAAAAGTCAATGGTATAATTGGGTTACTGGCAATGAATGACAATTCAACCACACAAAGCCACCAGAGCCCACAGGGGAAAATCGCAACAGAAGTATTTTTTAATATAATCTCCGTGTCTCTGCCTGCCCCGTGAAACCATTCACATTGGTTGTTTCACTGGGGTGTCTCCGTGTGAGGCCTTTTTGGTTCCGGCTTGTCCGGGTTAGGCGAAAATATCATGACAGATGAGGAGTAAACAGATGAACCCGATTGCAGAGGAGTTGAACCAGGTCATCCGGGCGGGCAACGAACACATCTATGGGACGCTGTCCGAAGTAGGGAAAAACCTCTTCTTTCCAAAGGGGATCCTTTCCCAGGGGGCCGAGGCAAAGGAGAAGGCCCATAAATTCAATGCCACCATCGGAATGGCCACTGAAAAAGGGAGGACCATGCACCTCCCCTCGGTCATGGCCATGTTGACTGAGATGCAGCCCGAGGAGGCGCTGACCTATGCCCCTTCCTTCGGCATCCTGCCCCTCCGCCATGCCTGGCAGGATGAGCAGTTAAGAAAGAACCCCTCTCTCAAGGGAAAAGAGATCAGCCTGCCGATCGTCTCTCATGCCATCACCCATGGCCTCAGCGTTGTATCCGACATGTGGGTGGATCCGGGCGATACGATCATCCTGCCTGACAAGATATGGGGCAATTACAATCTGATATTCGCCGTGCGCAGAGGGGCTCGCATCGTGCAGTATCCCCTTTTTGACGCAACCGGTGCATTCAACCTGAAGGGATTCGAGGCCTGCGTCAATAGCGCGGCCCAAAACCGGAAAAAGATCATCGTGATCCTCAACTTTCCCAACAACCCCACCGGCTATACGGTGACATCCCATGAGGCCGATGGCATTGCAGCTATCCTGAAGCAGACAGCCGGAAAGGGCGTCCGTGTCCTGGCCCTGACAGACGATGCCTATTTCGGGCTCTTTTACACCGACGACGCCCTGAAGGAATCGATCTTCACCCGGCTGATCGATCAGGATCCCCGGCTCCTTGCCATCAAGCTGGACGGGGCTACGAAGGAAAATTACGTGTGGGGCCTGCGGGTCGGCTTTATCACATATGGGGCCTCCCTGGCAGGGGAAGCGAGGCCCGTGTATGAGGCCCTGGAAAAGAAGACCGCCGGCGCGGTCAGGGGGTCCATATCCAATGCATCCCATTTAAGCCAGGAGATCATTCTCAAATCGTTGAAGGCGGGTTCCTATCTGGCTGAAAAGGAAGAAAAATTCAGGATCATGAAGGGGCGGGCTCAGGAGGTGATGAGCGTCCTTTCAGACCCGAAATACAGGGATGCCTGGGAGCCCTATCCGTTTAACTCAGGATACTTCATGTGTCTGCGGCTCAAGACGGTTGACGCGGAGGCCCTTCGGGTCCATCTCCTCAACACCTACGGGATCGGGCTCATCTCATTGGGTGCGACCGATCTCCGGGTGGCCTTCTCGTGCCTTGAGAAGGAAGACACCCGGGAACTCTTTGATACGCTCTATCAGGCCGTCAAGGATCTCGAGTCATAAGGCCGGGAGGTTGGTCCAGAAGGGAAAGGAATTCGTCCCATGTGGAAATCGCGGGCACGTCGTTGTCCGGGATTTTCACCGGGTCGGACGTTGCCCCGGGAGGCAGGGGGCTTCCCCGGTCCCGGGCATAGGTAAACCAGACCGGCCGGATGCCCGCGCTCAGGGCACCCGCGATATCGGCCTCAGGGTCATCTCCCACATAAAGCAGTTCTGTCCCGTCTATCCCGAATGCGTCAAGAAGCTCTTGAAAGACCCGGACATGGGGTTTGCGATAGCCGATCTGCCCGGAGATCAGCACCACCTCGAAAAACCCGCCGAGCCCCAGATGGTGGATCAGCTTCAGGGCCGCAGGGGCATGGGTAAAATTGGAAAGGAGGCCCAGTCGGTATGAAACCCTGAGCGCTTGGAGCATGGCAAAGGTCCCGGGAACCGGATGGCAGAAGTCGAGAAAGGCGGAAAAATAGGCCTCTATGGCTGAGGAAATCCGGGGATCATCCGGCCCGATGGCATAACCCATCTCATAGAGGGCCGCGCTGATCCAGAACCGATTGTGTGTCTCTCTTCCATCCTGACTTGCCTGCCTGATAAAGCGCAGCGCGGCTTCACGATAGGCCTTTTTGAAGGGTTCGAGCTCGGGAAGGAGCCCATTTGTTGCCAGACCTCCTATCAATCGCGTCATGGCCTCATCGAGCGCGCCCGGTTCAGCCATAATCAGGGTGTTGAAGAGATCAAATCCGATTGCCTTGATCGGGTCCATGGGTCTTGTCACCTCTTATCTCATGGGCAGACCCATCTCTGCGCAGTGATGTGCCTTGCACGGCGGGGTCCTTTCCTGAAGTGTTCTTTGTTTTTCATCTGTCAATGCAGGCTCCAGTTTCCAGTCAGTCCTGCTGGCTGCGTCCCTTTTCTTTACCAGAAGCCAGTTCTTTTCGTCCCGCTCCCTCATCCTGAACAGGGTGAACCCCCCTCTTAGGATCTTCCCCTCAAGCTCGATGACCACTCTGCCGGCCTCCACAGCCCGGACCGGATCATCTCCTTCAAGGAGGCGATAGGTCCCCCTGTCCCAGGCGATGACCGTACCGGCCCCATACTGGCCGGGAGGAATCATGCCCTCGAAGTCCAGATATGCCAGGGAATGATCGTCCACCATGACCGCGAGGCGCTTTTCAGCAGGGTTCAGGGACGGCCCCTTGGGGACGGCCCACGATTTGAGAACCCCGGCCATCTCCAGCCTCAAATCGTAATGGAGGTGTCGTGCGTGATGCTCCTGCACCACAAAGCGTGACTTTCTACGGTTCATGCCCGGCCTCGGATATCGAAACTGCCGGCGTCGGGAAATCATCCCGAGGACCGCCATACGGATGCCGCCGGAAAAGATATTCAGAATCCCGGCCCCATGTCAATCTCAATCTCGGCGCCGGAATCATCGAGGTTCCAAAATAAGGGTGTAATGGGTTTGACAAATCCCTTCCGAAAATCCCTTATCCGACGCTGGATATGAGTTAGTGCCCATCCACCTCTTCAAGGGGATTTGCATCGGCATCCGGAAGTCCCTGAACCGTTCCCCCGGTTCAGTCCGACCCCCACAGACCCCGCTTCCATAATCCCCGGTGTCTTCCCGGCATGGACGGAAAACTACCACATTCCATCAGGAATTATTTGAAACCCTACCAGATTCATTCCATCGCGAAAAAGAACCAGCGCAAAAGCCAAGAGTATCAGACCCAAGATCCGCATGGTGTATATATAGAAGCGCCCTGTTAAAAACGATCGATACCTTCCCACCACTATTGCCAACACAATCTTGGATCCAACCAGCAAACCATAAAAGCTGCCGACAAAGGCCATGGCCGCAAAGACACCCTGGTCCCAGGCCTTCATGGTGGTGGGCCCGCCGATGCTTATCCAGAAGAGGTACGGATGCGGGTTCAGTACGTTGACGATGATGCCCTTTTTTAGAGACTCGGGTTTGAGGTCCTTAAAGCTTGGATTGACCCCTTTTGTGACCAGGCCTTCGTACCCCATATACAAGAGTACAAAACCGCCCAAAAATGAAATCGTCCCCAGTATGATATTGAAGGCCGACAGCTTCGCCAGTATGTACAAGGTCAACGCAACAATCGGAAGATCTGAGATGATGGGGGCCAGGGCAACCTTGACGCCGGCCTTCATGCCGTGCCTGAGCGTCTCTGATATGACCAGGGCAAGAAGAGGCCCGGGCGCAATACCTGCCGAGAGGCCCAGGATCGCCCCGGTGGTTAGGAAACCTATCATCTGGTATTACCTTCTATTACCGAACCCTAATACAGAAGCGTTTACGTCCATAAACAATCCTGCCGACCGGGGTGGTCTCGGCGACGCCTTTTACAATGGTGGAAGCCCATCAACATAGCAGCGGACGGGGAGGTTGTTGGCAATGGCTGCAAAGCACTTGTTGCAGGAGATGCAAGAGGCTTCATCTGCCTTGCGAGACCCGGGATCATATCATCTGAGTGAATGCCGGTCTGTTTGGGCATGGCTCGTCCCAAAGGATGCACAAAGAGATACCCCGGGATAATCAAGCCAATACCGGCTCTGGCAAGTGTGCTGTACCTTTTGACCAAATCATCCGTTACCTTGCCATTTTCAGTAGCCATGGCTTCGTAGGTTGCGGAATTGACAAACCTGTTCGCAACTTCCATTGCTCCTATCTTCACGGGCGAAAACATAACAGACATAACTCATCTCCTCAGGTTGAATCATCGAAATAAATGATCATATCACAAATACTCTCGGGTTTACAAAGATGATGAAACAAAGACCGAGAGAACATCAAGCGGCAAGCGTACAATTGTGGCACGTTCTATTACGCATTCGCTTCTCTAAAGCCCCCCTGCCTGATATCGGCGATGTCAAAAACCCTTATGTAG
>CAYPDL010000222.1:0-4514 GCA_964409475.1 uncultured Desulfobacteraceae bacterium
TATCATGCCAAATTTATTGAAATGATAGCCTAATGAAGGGTGCGAAACTTGAGATGTTTATTCCCGGCTTGCCCAGGTTGGATGCATCGGCCTGTTTGTGGTAAGGGAGCAGCAGGAGAGACGCTCGAAAAAAGGGTGAATAGTTTTGACAAGGGAACGGCTCGAATTAGGGGCATTCGGAGAAGAATTGGCCTTCAGGAAGATAAAACGTCTGGGCTACCGGTCCATTCTTCGAAACTACCGCTGCCCCTTGGGCGAGGTGGACCTGATTGCAAGGGATGGCGACACCCTGGTCTTCATCGAGATCAAAACCAGGAAGGGAAAGACCGTCGGTTATGCCAAAGAGGCTGTTAATGAGAGGAAACGACGGCAGCTCTCAAAGGTCGCACTAGCCTATATGAAATCAAAAAACTGTTGCGATATCAAGGCCAGATTTGATGTGGTCGCCGTCAGCCTGGGACAGGGTGAGCCCGAAATTGAAGTTATAAAAAACGCCTTTGATCTGGCCTATTAGGCAGGACCCGCAGTGGAAAATCCGGATACCATTGTTGACCACCATCAAACGTATGGAATCCTATATGTGGTATCCACACCCATTGGCAATCTGGAAGACATTACCCTGAGGGCCTTGAAAATCCTGAAAAGCGTTGACATGATCGCCGCAGAGAATGTCTCTCACACAAGACTTCTCTGTGAGCGCTACGGCGCCAAGACAGCGCTTACAAGCTACCACCAGCATAATCAGAACACGAGGACAGAACAACTCATCAGCCGGCTGAAGTCCGGATTGAACCTTGCCCTTGTGACCGATGCCGGGACCCCCGGTATTTCTGATCCGGGGGTGCGGCTGATCAACCGGGCGGCTGAAGAGGGCATCAGGGTAATGCCTGTTCCAGGGCCGTCGGCAGTGGTGGCCGCCCTATCTGTATCGGGCCTTCCGACGGATCGCTTTCTATTCTTAGGGTTTCTGTCAAATAAGCCAGGGAAGAGGAAAAAGGAACTGGAGAGGCTGGTCTTAGAAACCCGTACCATGGTTTTTTACGAGGCCCCGCATCGCATTCAGGCGATGTTGGCCGATCTGAAAGAGATATTCGGAGAGAGACGAATGGTCATGCTGAGAGAGATGACCAAGGTCTTTGAGGAGGTGCAGCGGGGCACCCCGGGACATATCTTGACCTCTCTCACGCCGGAGAAGATCAGGGGAGAATTTACATTAGTGGTCGCAGGTAGTGAATCCAAAGAGACATCCAGGGGATTGAGCCAAGAAGCATCGAATCGGATGGAGGAACTGATCAGGGCCAACCGGATGAGCATCAAGGACATCGCTGCTCTGATCTCTGAGGAAGAAGGATTGGCCTATCGGCAGGTATATAAGGCATGCCTTGGCAGAAAAGGTGTAACAGGAGAAGAGAATGGAGTGGAATCCATCAGAAGGCTCAAGGTCAGGAACAGCCTGGGGCTTCATGCTCGATCGGCCGCCAAGATAGTTGAATTGGGGAAACAGTATGATTCCCGGCTCTTTCTCAGAAAGGATGACGAAGAGGTGGATGGCTCCAGCATTTTATCCATACTCACGTTAGCATGCCCCAAAGGAACCGAGATGGAGGCCAGGATTGTAGGAGAAGATTCAGAGAGCTTTATGGAAAAGCTGAATGAGCTGTTTGAGCGAAACTTCGGAGAGCGGACATGAAAGAAGATTCTGTAGCCGCACAAAAAGAACTGCGTGGGATTCCCGTTTATTCCGACATTGTTATCGGCAAGGCCCACCTGGTGGACCGGTCAAGGGCCAAGATCCTGTACCAGTGCTTTGTCAACGAAGAGCAGTTGAACCGGGAGGTTGAACGATTTGAGGAGGCCCTTCGCTCGGTGGAGGCTCAATTTGTTTCTCTCAGAAACAGGTTGCCGGATACGGTGAAGGACCAGGCCTTTATTTTAGACAGCCACCTGATGATCCTCAAGGACAGCATGCTCCGAGATTCTACCATCAAAAAAATTCTTGAGGAGAAGATAAATGCCGAATGGGCACTCAAGAAAACGTTGGAAGAGATACGAGGGGTCTTTGAACAAATTGATGACGATTATATCAGCAAACGTATCAGCGACGTGGAGAATGTTACGGAACGGCTCCTCAGGACCCTTTCCGGCGATAGCAATCACAGCCTGAGCAAGATCAATCAGAGGGTAATTATTGTTGCCCATGATCTATCCCCGGCGGATACTACTGAATTGAATACCGCCAAGGTGATGGGATTTATTACGGATGTGGGAGGGAGGACATCCCATACCGCCATCATGGCGCAGGCCCTCGAAATCCCGGCGGTGGTTGGCCTTGAACACGCGACTGCCTTGGTGCAAGACGGCGACCTTCTGATTGTTGATGGAGGCTCCGGCGTGGTCGTGATCAATCCTGAAGACAGCGACATCATCCTCTATCAGGAACGGAAACTCCGGCTCCAGAAATATAAGTCCAGCATCGCCAGGATGAGCCATCTCCCGGCAGAGACCCCTGACGGACATCGGATTGTCATTAACGCCAATATCGAGTTTTTGGAAGAAGTGACTGCTGCCAAAGATTATGGCGGCGAGGGGATCGGACTTTACAGGACGGAATTCCTCTATCTCAGAGGAAAAGGTTTCCCGGAGGAAGAGGAGCTGTTTGAAGACTACCGGGAGGTCGTGGAGATCATGCATCCGGCACCGGTCAGCATACGGACCCTGGATCTGGGAGGCGATAAATTTGCATCAGAAATAGCCATCTCCGAGGAAAGTAATCCTGCGCTCGGTCTGAGGGCCATACGGTTCTGCCTACGGGAACCGGAGATATTCAAGACACAGCTCCGTGCGATTCTCAGGGCGAGTGCCTTTGGCACCCTCCGATTGATGTTCCCAATGATCTCCGGTCTGCAGGAACTGTTGGATGCAAAGACGATCCTGGATCAGGTCAGAGACGATCTGGATCGCGAACGGATTCCATACGATAACGGCATGGAAGTCGGCATTATGGTGGAGATCCCCTCAGCCGTTGCCATGGCCGACATCCTGGCCCATTATGTCGATTTTTTCAGTATCGGGACCAATGATCTTATCCAGTATGCCCTCGCTATTGACAGGGTCAACGAGCATGTAGCCTATATGTATCAGCCGTTTCATCCAGCCATTCTCAGGATGATCCGGCAGGTAGTCGCGGCGGCCAGAAATGCCGGGATACAGGTTTCCCTGTGTGGTGAGATGGCAGGAGATCCCCTTTGCATTTCTATTTTGTTAGGGATCGGTATCGATGGGCTCAGCATGAATGCCAGGGCCATCCCTCTCATCAAGAAAATGATAAGGACGATTCCCATGGAACAGGCCCGTGCAGATCTGGAAAAAATCATGTTGTTGAACACCGCCAAAGAAGTGCGAACCTATATCTTACAGCGGACCCGGAAGATATTTCCTGAGTTGGAGGAAAAGGGATACCTCCTGAATTGATGATTGACGATTGAACATAGACTGCTGAAGCGTCCAAGGTCCAGGGTCCAATGTTGATTGAATCACAATGAATGACAACTTCATGACCACACATGACAACCTCATGGCAGCGAAGCGAATGACGAGCGAATAATGAAAGTCCTGGATTCAGCTATAAAGACGGTCTGTCAGAACAAAAAGGCCGGCCATGAATACTATCTCGATGAGTTTATGGAAGCAGGGATGGTGCTTCTGGGGGCCGAGGTAAAGTCCCTCAGAGAGGGGCGGGCCAATCTTGTGGACAGCTACGCCAGGGTGAAGCGGGGTGACGTTTTTCTATATAATATGCACATATCCCCCTATCCATTCGCCCATGGTGTTGATCTGGATCCAACCCGGCCCCGAAAGCTTCTGTTAAACAGAAAAGAGATCAGACGTCTGATCGGAAAGACGGAGATAAAGGGGTATTCCCTGATCCCGACCAAGGTTTATTTTAAAAAGGGGCGGGCCAAAGTAGAAATCGCCCTGGCAAGAGGAAAGAAGAAATACGACAAGCGGAGGACCTTGAAGGAAAAAGAATTGAAACGGGAGATGGATCAGGCTCGTAAGAAAAGTAATTATTGACAATTGCGTCATCCGCCATTACAATATATGGTAATGGATAAACAATTACATTAGACGAATTTTTATCCATATTTTTCATATAAGGGGGCGAAACGGCTTCGACGGGGATAATTGAAGCGTAGGTTGCATACCGAGGTTCCAGCTGCTCGTAAAACAGGTGGGCTTAACACAAACGCAGACGATTATGCGTATGCCTTAGCCGCATAAAATAGGCTAACGTCTTTTCGGTCTTAGCCTGCGTGACCGAACAAGACGTCGACTAGCGGGCTAGCTGATCCGTTGGACCTGTGAAACGGAAAGGCGAAATTTTACACGGGTTAGCCTCTTGGACGCCTTGCCCAATTGTGATCCCTGAGGCGAAATTTAAAAATCGGGCTAAGTATGTAGACGCCTATGTGGAATGTTTCCGGACGGGGGTTCGACTCCCCCCGCCTCCACCA
>CAYPDL010000223.1:0-4479 GCA_964409475.1 uncultured Desulfobacteraceae bacterium
TATAATATTTTTCCACAATAAAACTGCGGATTAAGGCACTTATATTGTTCACGAGGCTCAAGCTTGATGCAAGGGTCTTTTTCCCATAGCGCAAAGACTATTATTCCGAGAATAAATATCAATAGTATAATTTTTGTTTTCATATTTTCACCATCCTAAAATTACACTTTTGATAAAATATACCTCATCAATGACTGGTCGCCGTGACTGCAAGGGCCGGTGGAACTTAGGATGAGGCGCCCTTCCCCCAGCCGTAACCCATTGACGTGGCACTGGGAGCTTGCCCGAGAATAGCAATTTTTCTCAAATAACGAAGAGCTTGGGAAAAGAGGCATTCTCAGACAGCCTCCTAAAAAAAAGCCTGCCAGACTTTCCCCTGTTCTTCAATAATCTCTTTCCATTTTTCAGGGGCATGGGTGAGTAGGGCGTCTAAAATACGTTTCTTGGTTGATTTCAGAGGTGGTTCCATTAAAGTAATAGAAGAGGTTTCACCCTCCAAACGCATAATTTTCATTAACTGTTTAGAAGCGAGTATTCCCCCCGCCTTCTTAACCGAGTGTATTTCAGATACTTCAATATCCTTTAGATCATCCCAGGAGACACATTTTTTTGAGAAAAGACCATCGAGGTAAATACCTTTTTCATTGATCGTTACGGCCTGGGCCGCAGAAGCCGCAATGAAAAGTGCTACGAGAGGAATGCCAAGAAATACCCAGAAAACGCCCATAAATTGGATAAACTCTTCGGTTCCCATCCCGGTTTCGAAAAGTTTCATAAAGAGAAGATCTAGAGCGCCGTATAAGAAAAAAACACTGACACATATCACAATGATATCCCACAATAAAACACTCCAGGTTTTCGCTAACATGATTCCTTGCTTCTTCAGGTACAAACCCATCATTAACAGCAATCCCATGATGAGAGATGCAGCGCCCGCAATTTTTCGTCCCAGAGCAAGACCTGGAACCGGTAGGTTTACATGGCCGTAGTCATATCTCACAACTCCCCGAAACAACGTGTTTTCAAATAAAAAGAGGGTTTGATCATTATCTGAAAAGGAGAGAGATTTTTTCATCTGTTTCCACTCTTCAATTGAAATAGATGTGGCTTCCTGTTTCCATTGTTTCTGTAGATAAGAGAAACCGGTTAACCTGATTTTGCGCATCTTGGCTTTTGAGTCATGAACTCTTTTCTGCTGATGGGCCAGCTCTTTTTTATACTTTTCTCCTTCCTCTGGTGAAACACCATCCATCTGAGAGAGTGTATTTCCCAGAGATTCCAGGCCCAGTATGTCATCAGCAACCCTTGGGGAAGGCTTGTAAGTTTCCACACGCTCCTTTCTTGCCAATACAGTGGTGAGAATTTGTGGATATGGTTCTAACTGTTCCCGGGTTAACAGCGGAAGAGTTTCTACATCCTTATCTTCAGAAGAGACCGGCTCGGCTATGAGAAAAACAAAGTCTTTTTCTATATATGTATCGCGGAAGGTATCAAGAGGGGCAAAAAGAAGAACAAACCCGGTCGGAATTAAAATGAGAACTATCAGTCGTTTAACAAATATTAACATTTCTCTTCTCCTGAAAAAGATAATTTCAGTGTGATCTATGGGACGTTGTTGACTTCGTTGACTTAGGTTCCATTCCCCATTTTTATCCCTTGGATGTGACAGAGTCATAGTTCAGAAGCCGTATATAAAATCTCCTGGATGGTACCAGATCCGCTGAAGTTATGAAAAATGGGGCTGCTCGTGACTATTACTTGGCCATAAGGGGCCTTCAGTAATCGATCCACGAGTTCGCTGTATTTAGGCAAATGGTCATGCTTGGCGAGCAGGGGGACGCCCTTAAGATTTTCAAATTCATTATCTTCCCGCGCGATCGCCTCCCCTCTTTCTCCCGACTACCCAGCCATCTTTCTGCAATTTACATATGAGACGCGCCAGAGAAACCTAAAAACCTAACTATGTGCCCTTTTATTCACATTATGTACAATTTGTAAAGAACGTCCCGTACCCCTATTCTGTGCTGAAACTGATCCCTGGGATAATCCCAAGTCACACATCACCAGTCTCTTATAAGCCGTTCGATGCAGTTTACAGTTAAAGGCCTTTTGGGAGTTTAGACGCCATTAATTTCTTTCGGTTTAATTTGCGCCCGTCTACTATAAACGTACCGTCGCCGACGGCGTGCACAGTTCGTTTCTCTTTGCGCGAGGTGTCAACGTATGCTGCAACAGCATCGAGAACGACGATGTTGTGTTTTTTGACGATGTCGACGACTTTACATTCAATATTAGCAAGGCACTCCTTTATCAAAGGCGCGTTAACTTCTCTGCCTTTCACGGGAGTCAGTTTGAATTTATCGAATTTGTCAGTATCGGCACCGGAGCATGTTCCTATTCCAACGATTTTATCAAGCATGTCAACTGTCGGTATTGAAATAACACATTCCTTCGTTTTACGAAGAGCTGCAAAGGAGTAATTCCACTCTCCGGTGGTTATGGCGAATGTCGGCTTGAAATCCAATACCATTGTCCATGATATAGTCATAACGTTGTTCTTCTTGCCGTCACACGTTGTAACAAGTACCACGGGTCCCGATTCCATCAATGTAAACGCTCTATTAATTTTCAATTTATTCATAAGAGCATATCCCTATATCTCTTTTCGCCTAACATGGTGAAGCGCACCCGGCGCGTTCAATCTGGCTCCCCTCGGCATGGTATTCCCCCGGTCTCATCCATATCCACCCATTTGGCCCTCCACTATCAGGTAATGTATACTTTGTAAAG
The DNA here is from genome assembly GCA_964409475.1 of uncultured Desulfobacteraceae bacterium. Classification (GTDB taxonomy): domain Bacteria; phylum Desulfobacterota; class DSM-4660; order Desulfatiglandales; family Desulfatiglandaceae; genus AUK324. Next base: position 2,791 of record CAYPDL010000223.1, read on the forward strand.
AACGTCCCGCAGCTCATGTAGCGGGTCTTTTTACGGTGAGAGAGAAACAACAAGGTCAATACGTCACGAGCTTCCTTTAGTCCCAAAAGGTAACAAACTGACAGCGTCCCGTATTCTTATCCAAGACAGACTCGCCGTTCTGGATCAGTTTTTCAACGTCCCGTAACTGCATTGGATTTGCTCCGGTTAAAAATCTTGATCCCTTACACCATGCCCCTAAAACGCTCTGTTTTCATCTGTAATTCCTACATGTTAAATGAGTTATTTACTTACTGAAGGACGTCCCCCAGGCCTCACTTTCTTTCTACTCGCTTTTAGAATCCCTGGGGAACCAACCCCAGGCTGTTGATCGATTCGTTAACCATCTCGAGCGCGTCATGGACCTCCAGGACCTTTTTATAGTCCCAGTATTTTAGTTTAGCCCCCAGGTTTGGCACCTGTTCGGCGTGTTTCATGATCTTGTCCAGTTGCGCCGCATCGGAAACAGCTACCACGCCCTGCACCGCCGGATTGTTGAGTGCCTTGAGGAGATTGATAATAAGACTGTCTATGCTCCCCTTTGTCTGCACTTCAAAGACATAGATGATCCGTCCCATATTGCCGATCGTGGATTCCCAGATCGTATCCACCTTCGATCCCTCGGCAACCTTCTTTTCCGTATCTGCGTTGAACCCGAGCCACTTTCCGATATCCGATAACTTGTCGCGGATTTCGTTGTGAATGAAGTCGGCAGTATCGGCATCCAATTTTTCTTCGACGATCGGTGCCGTTTTCGGTTTCTTCCCTGCTGCATAAATCTTGCTGAGGTTTTCCTCAACCTGCAGCTCATCCCAGATGAAATAATCGACGGTGAGAAGATTTACGTCCTCTATGCCCTCCGCCCTCATCTCCTCCGCAATTTCTTGCGCCACGCAGGACAACTCCGCATATTTTTTGCCGGTCATCTGATAGTTGTATTTCGGAAGGCCTGTCACGCGAAGGTAGTTAAAACCGACATAAGCCCGGCGGTTCCATAACATGCATTGGTCTGGAAAGACGTGACATAGAATCTCGCTAATCGTGGCCGGACCAAATCCCTTCACGCTTTTCAAGAAATTGTCCCAGCGTTTTATAACGGGCGATGCGCCCCATATCAGTTCGGATAATTCCCTCTTCAGGGCATCAAATCCGTTGTCTGCAATCATCTTATCCACGACATATTGCTTGTTTCCCCAGATCAGCATGGCCCACAACTTCGAAATGTAGTCGTAGAAGCTCTCTTCCGTCATGGAAAGAAAGCGCTCCTTCGTCCATGACTGGTAGTAAGCAATCCGTTCCTTCCGTTCCGCCAGGTCTCTTATGTGTTTTTCTGGGTCTTTTGCAAGATTCTTCTTATAAATGTCGATATGACTCTTCAAAAGAACATTATCCAAGGGACACCTCCAATGAATGGGTTATATGTTTCACTCCGAGACCCGTCAAGTGCTGGCAGTTACCACCCCTCTCTTAGCGCCTCCAACTGGCTGGCCGAATCCAGGACCCGACTGCACGATTCCCAATCCACACTTTCAATCCGGTCGTAGCGCATCTCGAAGGGGTGGCGCTTCGGGACGGCGTCGATGACCCGCTTGGCTTCTTCTTCGTCCCGCAGGGCGGCGGCGACCCAGACGTCTTCCAGGGTATCGGGTATCTGTCCGAACATGTTCCGGA
>CAYPDL010000224.1:0-4345 GCA_964409475.1 uncultured Desulfobacteraceae bacterium
GGTCGGGCCAACCTAACATGTTGTAATAATATGGAATATGGTATATTTACCCCCTCAGAATCGGGCTATATCGGTCTTTTTGGGGGTGAAATGAGAATTATAGGAATGTGTGAAGGATAGACTATTTTCTATATCTCACTTTTTTGGATCAAAAAGAGGGATATGGGGCGTAAAGCCAGCTATTTTTGGCGTGATCTTCAATAGAAATCAATTGATTGGTTTGGCCCGACCCCCAAGCGCCAAGCCACCAAAAAAGTTGCAGTCGATAGAAGAAAAGACCTTCAGCGTGATGCCGGCCAGGATAAAACCGTAAAGAGAGAATGATATGCCCTAAAGTTTCCATGTTTCATCGCTAATCACTTAGCATGCTCTGCCTGCACGCTATATCAAAAGAGCTTTGGGTTTGACACGACGGTCTCTAAAGGACAAGATAGGGGCAAAAAGATCAGGAACGGAGGAAAAAGATGATTAAGAAAATGATAGGTTTTGTTGTAGGCGTTGCCCTTTTCTGTCTTATGGGGTGCTCGGACGATAACGGGACGAGACCGACGAGCGGATGGTCGTGGCAACAGCGGGTTTTTGCGCCGTCAGCTCCCCTTGATTGGGAATGTATCGCCGCTTCGGCTGACGGCGCCAATCTGTATGCCGGGGCCTATGACAGCTATGTTTACACCTCCAATGACGCAGGAGAGACGTGGACGTCGCGCCTGCCCGGCGGCATCTGGAGTTGTCTGGCCACCTCAGATGACGGGAAAAACGTGATCGGCTGTCTTTATGACCAGGCCCTCTATCAGTCAAAAGATTTCGGTGTGAACTGGAGTGTTGTACATCCCGAAGGGAGCAATGAATTCTGGACATGCGCTGCGTCTTCTTCAGACGGGTCCAAACTGATTGTGGGCCAGTATCGGGGGACCCTCTATACCTCCACGGATACGGGGGCTGCCTGGACCCCGAGAGACCCTACCGGTGGAGCCCCGATACAAGATGTTATCTGGACGTTTGCGACCTCCTCTGACGATGGGACAAAGCTCTCTGCAGGACGTGCGGACGGCAAGGTCTATACCTCAGCGGACGGGGGCAGCACCTGGACCGAAAGAGCCCCGGCTTCCGGGAACAGGAACTGGTCGGCCGGCGTCGCTTCGGCGGATGGCAATCGATTGGCTATCGCGGCCCAATCGGATTATCTCTATACGTCAACGGATGGGGGTGAAATCTGGACAAGGAGGGACCCGGCCGGTGCGCCGGCCGAATGGACCGGGGTGGCCGCTTCCTCTGATGGTTCCCATATCGTCGCCTGTGCCCCTTCACACGGCCTCTTTCTCTCCACCGACTCGGGAGTCACCTGGGAGAATGTGGGACCGGCCGTCGATTCAGATGCGTGGCGTGCAGTGGCCTGTTCATCGGATGGATCCATGATCATCGCAGGGCTTGATGGGGGAAGTCTGTATATCTCAAGGGATACGGGCGAATCCTGGTCTGAGAAGAATACCGGGGCCTTCTGGACTGCCGCAACCGCTTCGGGTGATGCATCAAAGCTTGCCGTGTGTGCCCAGGAAAGCCCGATATATACCTCTGATGATGGTGGTTCGTCCTGGACCCGACAGGGCGCCTCAGGGGAAAGAGACTGGATGTGCCTTGATTCTTCCTTAGATGGTTCGTTCATCATCGCGGGGGTTTGGGGAGGGTATATGTATACTTCCGATGATGGCGGCGCCACCTGGACGGAAAGGAGTGCGTTGGGTCAGAACCTGTGGGGGTCTGTCGCTTCATCCGCGGACGGCATGAAGTTGATCGCAGGCGTGGGAGATCTCGGCGGCCTGTATACTTCCGGTGACGGGGGCGAAACCTGGAGCGAGGTCCCCCTTGGTTTTGTTGCCTCCTGGGGGGACATCGAGTGCTCAACCGATGGGGACCGGCTTGTTGCCGCTGCTTACAAAGATGCTATTTATACCAGCGATGATGCGGGCGCCACCTGGACGAAAAGAGATCCTGCGGGGGGGATGCGGGCCTGGACCAATGTCGCCGCTTCCGCTGATGGGACAAAATTGGGGGCATGTGCAGAAAACGATTATATCTATACCTCTCATGACGGCGGGAAAACGTGGGTGAAGAGAGATCCCACCGGAAACCCGGAGAAATGGCATTCCCTCACCTGTTCGTCGGACGGGACAAAACTGGCTGCGGTCAGTGTATCAGGATATGTGTACGTATCAGATGATGCCGGCGTGTCCTGGACCCGGCTGAATCCGGCCGGGACGGGCCAGTTGTGGCGGACTATTGCCTCTTCGGCAGACGGGAACAAACTGGTTGCAACCGTTTACGGAGGGTATGCCTATACGGGGCAGTACATTAAGTAATTGGCCTGTGCGCTAGTGCGATGCTCTTCAATAATGAGGATGGCACGTTCTTAGGTTGTGAGCAATAGGGGACGTACATCATTTTATTACTACGCGTATCTATTATCTGAAGATCCGCACCTCCAAGCCGGAAGGATGATTATTAATGAACATGATCGCCATATGCGGTGATAACTGCACATACTGCCCTCGGTATCTGGCAACAGAGCGTGGGGAGCATACAGCGTTGGAAAAGGTGAAGGAGTTATGGGTCCGCCTGGGACTGAGAGATCCTGATTTCCCGGTCGAAGATATGGCGTGTCACGGCTGTATGCCGGAAAACAGATGCGCTTATTCGGGGCTTCGCACGTGTGTCCGCGCAAGAGGGCATGAAAATTGTGGTGTGTGCGAAGGGTATCCCTGCAACCTCATCGACGGCATGCTGGATCAGTCAAAAAGGCTGAAATCTCATGCAGCCAGGGTCTGTACTCAGAAAGAAATGGAGATGCTGCACAAGGCATTTTTTTTGAAAAGGGAATACTTCGATCATATTCAACAGAAACAGCGAGAAGCCCTTGAGACAACAAGAGACACCTGCCAACCCGGCACCTCGCCCGATCGGCAGGGGGAGGGATAAAGTGACTCGCCTTCGGCATCTGGTCCAAATCGGGGTCACCCTGCAGAAAAGGGGATGGAACGGATGATATTTGAATTCGCCACTGCCAGCCGGATCATTTTTGGGCCGGGTACGGCAAAACAGATTGGAAATCTGGCAACGGGTCTGGGCCGGCACGTCATGGTTGTAACCGGCCAGACATCCGCAAGGGCCGATTTTGTATTCGAGGACTTGACAGAACATGGCCTTCACACCACCCCCTTCCCTGTGACCCAAGAGCCGACGACTTCAATCGTTGCAGCCGGGATTGATATGGCGCGCAGCCTTGAATGCGACGTGGTCATCGGCATTGGCGGCGGCAGCGTGATCGATAGCGGAAAGGCTATTGCGGCCCTGTTGACCAACCGTGGACGCCTGGATGATTATCTCGAGGTTGTCGGTGAGGGACGATCCATTGAAAGCGCTCCGGCACCCTATATTGCCGTGCCGACCACTGCCGGGACCGGCGCCGAGGTCACACGCAATTCGGTGCTCATGTCCGAGGAACATAAGGTTAAGGTGAGCATGCGGAGCCCTTTGATGTTGCCGAGAATAGCCATCATTGATCCGGAGCTCACCTATTCAATGCCCCCGTCAATAACCGCCTATACCGGTTTGGACGCCTTTACCCAGCTCGTTGAGGCCTTTGTGTCCACGGGTGCAAATCCCATGACCGACGGCATCTGTCGGGAAGGTTTGAGGCGGGCTGCCGACGCCCTGGAGCGGGCTTACCGGGACGGCAGCGACACAAAGGCCAGGGAGGATATGTGCCTTGCCAGTCTATGCGGGGGGCTTGCGCTGGCAAACGCCAAGCTGGGTGCCGTGCATGGAATTGCCGGACCTCTGGGCGGAATGTTTGCATCGCCCCACGGTGCTGTTTGCGGAAGACTTCTGCCATATGTCATTTCAGCCAATATTTCGGCGTTAAAAAAACGCCTGCCAGGGTCCAACGCGCTGGCCCGATACGAAGAGATCGCCCGAATCGTCACCCACAATCCTCAGGCCCTGGTATCGGATGGAGAAAGATGGGTACAAGACCTGTGTGACCGATTAATGGCGCCGCCGTTGTCAGAATACGGTATCAATGAAAACAGGTTTGGGGATATCATTAAAAAGGCTCAAAGGGCAAGCAGCATGCAGGGGAATCCAATACCATTGACCGAGGAAGAGATGTACGGCATCCTGCAGCAAGCCGTATACTATGATGCAATGGAGGCGTGACGCATCGTGCGTGCTGTGAGGGACGTCCAGAAAGCGCCGGTTAAAACCGGCATGAAGTAGGAGGTGAGGCTTTGAGCCAAGTCCTCTACGGAGAAAGGAGTAGCGATCCGCTCCGGCCCCGAGCTATGCCTCG
>CAYPDL010000225.1:0-4197 GCA_964409475.1 uncultured Desulfobacteraceae bacterium
AACAAGACTGTCGAAAAACCCCTTCAAAGGATGATCCTATCCCCTGCAAATCGGTGAGTCTTTCACGATCTTCAGCGGTGGCAATAAACCATGAGCAGGCTTCACAGCAAAGGCCGTATACAGCGGCCAATTTCTTGTCCGATTCTCCAGCATGGCCTTTTTCCTTTTGCATAGCGACCCTCGCCCTCATTTACTGATGCATGCCATTTTTCATAGCGCTCCGTTTCACCCCGCCGTATCCGCCCCGGCCACGCCCCGCTGCAACGTGGCCATCACCCGCGGCAAAGCGATATGGGACAAACCATACCCTATGTAGCAGGCGGTTGGGCAGGCAGAGTCTGCGGCGATGCCCCATCATATGACATCCCCGTTCCAAAGCTCCCCGCAGAAATGCTGCCACGGCAATACGGTGATGTGCGAATTGATTTTCTCCGCCAATTTATCCCTGGAGACAATCAGCCTCTTTTTCGTCTTGAATTCCTCGCCGAAGAGATGGAGTCCCTTAGGCCTCATTTCAGCCGCATGCTCGCTTGATTTGACTTCAATCGCCACTTCCCCATCTCCCAGAATCAAATCCACCTCCGAACCACTCGCTGTCCTCCAGAAGGATATCGGAAAGTCCTTCCGGCTGTAATGTCGGTAGGCCCAGCATTCCTGAAGGACGAATTGTTCAAAAGCCCTGCCGTATTCACGCGTACCCGGTGTAAGCTTTTGATAGTTCAGGAGTGAGGAAACGATGCCGGTATCGAAGAAATAAAATTTTGAGGTTTCAATGAGTCTTCTTTTTTTTGCCTTTTTCCAAGGATCGAGCAACCTCCCGATGAGCGTGTCCTGAAGGATCTGGTAATATTCACGTATTGTCTTCACTGAAACGCCCGATTCTCTGGCGGCATTCGAATAATTCAGCAGCATTCCGTTGGTGACGGCCGCGGACTGAAGAAATCTGGAAAATGCCGGTAGATTCCGGGTCAGCGCCTCGGCTTGGATCTCTTCCTTGAGATAATCGTGCACATAAGCCTTGAGATCCATACGACTGTCAGGGGACAGATAGTGGGGCGGCAGGAATCCGGATACCAGGGCTTCATTCAGATCAAAGTCTCCTATTTCTTTAGATACCAGGGGATATAATTCAAACCGCCATGCACGCCCCCCAAGGAGGTTAACCTCTCCCCGTTTCAGCTTCCTCGCGCTGGATCCTGACAGGACAAAGCGATATTTCCGGTTTTCGATGAGCCAGTGGATTTCATCCATCAGATGAGGTATTTTCTGCACTTCATCGATGACCACCGTTCGAGACGCCTGAGCATCCAGCATCCGGCGCAGCCGCTTCGGCTCACGGCTTAATGACAGAAACAGGTCATAATCCAGCAGATCGATCCAGAAGGCCTCCGGAAACTGGTGTCTCAGAAATGTCGTCTTGCCGGTTTTCCTGGGTCCCCACAGAAAAGCGGACCTGTTCTCCGGTAGATCCATGTTTAGGATCCTGGTGATGAGAGTTTTCTTTTCCATGAGTGATTTATATGACTGTATGGATATAAAGTCAAATTATTTGTGATAATTTGGAGTATGATGCTGATTATCACAAAACCATATGGCCCATGCCCCTGTTTATGCTGGCGCCCTGTTTTCGCCGGCGCTCCAGATATTCCATGTGCGGGGCACCTTTCACCAATTGAGATACGGCCACGCTGTCTTTATATTGTCATCATATGGAAGGAAGCTCAAACTGTCATCGGGAACGCACCGCCCTGGCAGGGCGGGGGGAGTATGGAAAGACATCCCTTTTCTTTTCTGCTCGTTCATGGCATACAGTGAGAAGGCTGCGAACACGGTGAGGATGGGGGGTTTTCATAACGCAATCCGCCTGCGACCTAGAATCCTGGTGATAGCAATGCAAGCCTGAACCCCTGAACCTTTGAACCCGTGAACGGTTACGCAGAATCTTTATGGAAAACACAGGCTATACGCATGCACCAGAAAGGTAAAAAAACACAGTCCCACCCATGGGTCGTGTTCGGCGTCATTGCAGGGTGTTACCTGTTTGTCTATTTTCATCGGGTATCCACTTCCGTTATCGTCCCCGACCTTCTGGAGGCATTTCATACCAATGCCACTGCCCTTGGCTTTATGTCGTCCATGTATTTCTACCTGTATGCGCTGGAACAGCCCATGGTGGGCTATCTCTCGGACCGGTTGGGACCGAGGCGGGTAGTGGGATATTGGTCCCTTTTGGCCGGAGCCGCAACCATTTTATTTGGTCTGGCCCCCTCTATTGGTTGGGCCTCGGTATGGCGGGCCGTGATCGGTTTCGGGGTAGGCGGGGTGTATGTACCTGCCTTGAAGGCCTTTTCCCAGTGGTTTAAGGTACGGGACTTTTCCACCATGACCGGCCTCCTTCTGGCGGTGGGGAACCTGGGCGCCATTGTGGCCACCACCCCGCTGGCATGGATGGCTAAAGCATGGGGATGGCGCAACGCATTTTTTGCAATCGGCACCGCCACGTTCGGTCTCGCCTTTGCAGTCTTGATACTGATCAAGGATTTCAGTCCGAACGAAACCCATTCAAATGCAAAGCCGGAAACCCCACCGACAATGGAGTCAAATAAGGGACCTTCCGCCATCGGAGTTCTCATGTCCTTGCGCTTCTGGGTTCTGGCCATCATCTTTGCCGGTTTTTTTGGGACCTTTCTGACCTTTCAAGGACTCTGGGCCACTCCCTATCTGGTCAGCATCTATGCGATAGATCAAATACGGGCCAGTGGCCTGAATATGCTGGTTCCTATCGGGTTCATGGTAGGTGCGCCGGTGTTCGGCCGCCTGGCTGATAGGCTGTTTCAGGACAAGGTCAACATGATCATCACGACACTGGTTCTGGAAGGCGCAATCTGGGGCTTCCTCACCTTCGGCTGGCACGTCACCGGCCAGTCGGCAATGGGTGTCATGCTCTTCTTCATGGGTGCGCTTGCCGGGGGCTTTGCGACCGCATTGTGGGCATTAGTCAACGAAACCACATCCCGTGCGATTTTGGGCAGTGTGTCGGGTCTCTTGAATACCGCGCCCTTTCTCGGGGTGGCCGCCATGCAGGTGATCACCGGTTACCTTCTGGACCGTGCCGGCCGAGTCCGTGGGGCCTACCCCCCGGAGGCATTCAAAGCGGCCTTTTTGGCCTGTCTGCTCGTGGTGGCGGGGTGTATCGTCCTGTGTATCGGGTTCAAGAAGGTATTGAGTAACCGACACATCACTGCTCCCCCGGCGACAGCTCGGACCAAACCTTCATATTGAAAATCCTCAGCGAGCGCATTCCCCTTAGCTTGACCTCTATTCCTGCCCCATCGAATCGGGGCAATCATTGGGTCTGGAGTGGTATTCGCGAGACATAGAGCGAATCAGAAGGTAATGATTTCGTATCCTTTATCACGGTATGCTGCCATGCCGGGATGGCCGGACATATCGTCAAGAAGGGTCAGCCCTTGCTCCTTTGCCGCCTGAAGGGTCCCCATTTTACTTGAACAGGCTTTACAAACTCCTTCAATAAGACCCGCTTCCAAATTCTTTTTCCACAATGCATGCAAGGGATTTTCTGGTTTCACCAGTTCGGGAACCAGTTTGACCGAAGACCCTTCAATGATGATCTTCGTCTCATGTCCCTTGAATTTCATGTCCAACGCGTTCAAAAGCACATGGATGAAGCACATGGGATCACCGTTGAAGACAAACAGCGCGAATTTCTTCATGGTTTAACTCCTTTTATGACCCATTGCCCAACGCCCACAATCGCCTGGGAGCGGAAGCCGCGGGCTACAGCTGGTCACGTGAAATGTAATGCCCGAGCCTCATTGTCACATTTCCAATCCTTCAACAACTGATTTGTACTTTTCGTGAATCATCTTTCGATCAAACTCCCAGAACTTTGCCAGCATGGCCTGGTCTTCTTCATCGGTAAAGTAGTTTCTGGATGAAGGGAAAAACACCTTGTCTTCTTTCTCGATGTGCTTGGGATAAAACTCAATAAGGGCCTTAAGTTTAGCGGCAATTTCACTCAAGGCCTTATCATCACCATTCCGGTAGCGGGTGTTGGCTTCAACAAGCGCTTTGGTTGTCTGGCGACCAAACATGTGTTCATCGATCAGTTCTTTCATGATTTGCCGGTCTTCTGCGTTCAACGGTTTATTATTCAATTCTCGAAAAAGAATATCT
>CAYPDL010000226.1:0-4159 GCA_964409475.1 uncultured Desulfobacteraceae bacterium
AACAAGAAGTGGGCGGGGGAAGGCAACCGAATTACAGACCGGAGCGATCCCGGGTCTCGGGCGCAAGGCCTGAAACCGGGATCGATCCCCTGGCGCCGTAGCATCGAATGATCATGGCTCATCTCCTCGCAGATCCCGGTAAATGGTCAAAGGGCCGATTGGTTAAGTGCAGAGCACCCTTTGCCAACGAATTTACATGATGGGTATTGCTGGAATTCTTCTAATAAAATACCAGATATTGGCTTAATGAGGAACAAAAAAACCAGGTAACCGTTCACGGGTTTAAAGGTTCAGGGTTCAGAGGTTGAAAGTTTATTACAAATCTCAACCGTTGCTACCTCAAGTCCCGCTTATAAGCGGGATTGCGACTTTGGGCTGGAAAGGCAAATTCATGTCTCAGCAGGTTGATTCATACGCAAAATGGCGCAATAATTCGACTAAGAGATCCGCTGAAACTCATTTATTCCATCAGGCTTCAGCAAAAAAGTAACCCTGAACCTATGAACCCTGAACCTGTGAACGCTTACAAAACCAGATAGCGGATTTTAGTCTCCCAATGCAGGCGAGATAGAGGGTTGTCGCTATCTGCCGGCTGCAGACATAACCGGCGTCCTTTCCGCCTGATCCGGGTAAACCCTTTATCAATATCAATGATTCGCTCCAATATGTTTTAAGCATCAGGTGAATATGGCGATTTCAACGATCAGCAGTTTTTCAGCCGGATAGAGGACAGAGTACAAATCCCTTTTGAGCAGGCTTCGGTGAAGAGTCATTTGACACGGGGATTGTTTTGTCCTAAATTCCGTTTCAATGGGAGAGAGCAAGGATTTCGATAATGTTCCGGTGGCGAGATGTCCGATGAAACCGGATCTGATCGTTTTGATACAACTTCCAAGACGTTGGGAGAGAGGAAAAAATTGTGCCCACAAAATCGGAGCTGGATGTCTTTTTAACACCGCAGTCCGTAACGGTTATCGGCGCCACGGAACGCCCCGGGTCGTGGGGGTCCTTCATCATGAATGGCCTCCTTTCCAGGCCCTATGCCGGTAAGATCTACCCTGTCAACCATCAGGCGGGTCAAGTTTATGGCATCCGCGCCTACAGGGAGGTCGGGTCGCTTCCCGAATCCCCGGACCTGGCCATCCTCACCATCCCCGCGAAGGCCGTGGAGCAGGCCATTGAAGAGTGCGGCCGCAAGGGAGTAAAAGGGATAAGTATTATCGCAGCAGGTTACGGAGAGGCCGCTCTGGAAGGGAAAAAAAGGGAACGGGAACTGGTCCGCCTTGCCCGTTCTTACGGGATGCGCCTTTTGGGCCCCAATGTGAGCGGTACATTCAACCTGCACGCCGAATTCAATGGGTCTGCCTCGCCTGAAATGCATCTGGTGAAAAGCAAGCTTGCCGCTGTTTGCCAGGGAGGCTATGCCATTTACGACCTCCTCGCGCACGCCTTTTTCAGGGGGATGGGGGTTGGAAAATTCGTCCACACAGGAAACGAATCCGATCTGACCACGACCGATTTCCTGGAGCATCTCGGGCGGGACCCTGAGGTAGAGGCTATTTTCATGTATGTGGAGGCCATAAAAGAGGGAAAGCGTTTTTTGGAGGTGGCCCGCGAGGTCTCACGTACCAAGCCCATTGTCATGTATAAGGCCGGTAAATCCAGTGCCTCATCCCGGGCGGCAAAAAGCCACACGGGCGCCCTGTCCGGTATCCATGGAATCTATCAAGGCGCCCTTGCTCAGGCCAACGTTCTTATTTCGCCCACCATGGAACTACTGCTCCCATTGGGGCATGCCCTCATCGAACGGCCTCCCATGGACGGCAATCGGGTTGCTATTCTGACCATGGGAGGGTCCTGGGGCGTGGCCCTGACCGATACGCTTGAAAGGGAGGGTCTTCGGGTCCCAGAACTGAGCGAAACGCTCCAGGCCAAATTGAGAAACCTTGGGATGCCTGTCCGGGCCTCGGTAAAGAATCCGGTGGATATAGGGGCTTCGGGACTCTTTTTTGATAAGAAACTGCTTTTTGCCTTGGGCCGCAATATCTTGACGTCCGGGGAGGCGGACGCGATCATACTGCACGGCATGGGCCGACCGGGCATGCTGGATGAAAACGCACCCGAAAGGCTTCGACTGTTTCTGGAGATCAATAAGGAGATCATACGCGGCTATGCAGGCATGGAGAAGGAGTTCGGTGTTCCCGTCTTTATCGGGAGCATCTTCGCCCCATGGGAAAGCCAGGTAATCTATGATCTCAATAAAGAGGGGATACGTATCTACGACCGTCTCGATGAAACTGCACAGATCCTTTCGTTGATGTACCGATACCGGGTCCGCCGGCAATCCATGCATATTTAAGCTGAGCGGATTCAACAAAATTCTCCGGGATGATTTATTGATCTTGCCATCTTGGCAGATCCTATCAAGAAAGCACTATTTTCCCGTCTTATGGCAGCGACGGGTGAGGCGCCAGACATACCCGGGAATGCAATGTCGTTTCACTCGCAGCATTTCATAGCTCCTTCCTTAGAAGGCCGATTTTCCTGGCAAAAATAGCGTTCTAAACCCTAAAACAGGGCGGCCCTCGACCCGTTACCCCAGCATTTCAATTAATGGCCTCGGTCTGACCCAGGACAGAACATTCTTGCATTGAGTGAAAGAGAAAAATTTAATACAAATGTTGACTTTTGAGTCAGTACAAAAAGAAAGACTGGGAGGAATCCTTCATATGTTCAGGATCTGAACTCCCGTATTTTTTTAAGTTTGGGAGGGAGGTGATACCTCACCGGCAAAAGCCGGGGGTTTATCTAAAGAAAAAACCAAGCGATGCCGATATAGGGCATAGGGAGATCTGACCACTGGGTGCTGTCACGCATGAATGCGCCTGCGATGATACAGGCGTGGTGAATCCAATGCCTGAAAACAGATTTTCCCGGTCCTGTTCCTTAAAAAATCTAACGAGGAGGCCGGTATGCACCGCCGCGAAGAGGAAAAACGCATTGCGCAGTTTGAGTTTTCCTGCAAAAGAGATATTACTGCAAAAACGGCAATTATTCTGTATTCCGCGGACAAAACCTCCTTTCTGTGGTTTTTGCTGGATCTGATCGTGCTCCTGTCCATGTTTCTGCTCTTTATGCATGCCCAGTCTCCGGAAGGTTCAGTTGGCGGAACCCGGGGGGCCTTTCCCTTCGGTAACTGGTCCGGGCAAGAGAGGGCCTCTGAAAATAGCGCTTATCAACCGTATACAGACCGCGGACACCTCTCACCCGGAAACCTGCGGGCCTGCACTTCAAAAAAGAATCCGCTGCTGGAGGAGGCAGGCCCCTATCTTCACATTATTGCAGATGCGGCAGCAATCAACGACGTGGGAAAAGGCCTGATCCTCGCAGTGATAAAGGTGGAGTCCGGGTTTGACCCCGGAGCGGTTTCTCCAGAAGGGGCCGAGGGATTGATGCAGTTGATGCCGATGACGGGCAGGGATCTCGGGGTAGAAAACCCCTTTGACCCTGAAGAAAACATACATGGAGGCGTTGCATACCTCTCTTACTGCCTACGCACGTTCAATAATGTGAAGCTGGCTCTGGCCGCATACAATGCAGGCCCAGGGCTCGTTTCCAGATTGAAACGGATCCCTCCAATCAAAGAGACCCAAAACTTTGTCAGGGATGTTCTAAGGCACAAAATACACTATGATCAGATAATAAGCTGAATAGTAACCATCCTTTATAACCCATAACCTCTGAACCCCTGAACCTTGAACCCTTGGACCTTTCATCCAGAGGTCCCCCATGGAGCACCACCTCAAAATGTGCCCACCCACCTCCTGACAGGAGCCTTTCCGGCCGGTTGGGAGAGAAATCTTAGTCGAAAAATCCTAGGTTTCAACATTCAAACCATAGTCATAGAGGGCTCTTAATCCTGCAACAAACGCATGAACTAGATTCAGAGACTAGACCGGCTACGTCAACGCCTTAGACCCGCCAACGGAACGTCCCATGGAAAAACATGACCGGTTGCCTAAATACAGCGAACTGCTGAATCCCTTACTGAAGGCCCTTCATGGCCAAGCAACAGTCAACAGCAGACGCGACCCCTTTTACCACGTCTTATCTCTCCGAGCAAGCAAGGACCAGGTGCTTAGTGATGAAAGGATATTGG
>CAYPDL010000227.1:0-4078 GCA_964409475.1 uncultured Desulfobacteraceae bacterium
TGTGATCTTGCCCCTAACCCTGAACGTTGAACTCGGAACCTGTGAACCCTTACGTTTTTTTAAATAGTCAATTGTCAATATTCAATCGTAATGGGGGTAACTATGAAAAGGATCAGTCTCTTGTTCGTCTGTTTTTCGTTGCTTTTTTGTTTTCAACATGAGCGTGCCTGGGCGGAAACCGTCAAGATCGGGGTACTCAATATGAAGCGGCTTCAGCAGAATTCTGCCAAATTTCAGAAGATCAGAGAGGAACTGAAAGAAAAATTCAACGCCCTCCAGAAGAAGCTGGACGCGGAGAGGACCCAGATATCCAAAATCGAGGAGGAACTGCAGAAACAGAGCATGATGTTGAGCCTGGACGCCAAAGAGGGCAAAGAGATGGAATTGGGGAAAAGGACGCGTCACTACAAGTATATGTATGAAGAAGTCACTCAGGAGATGAAAAATGCCGAGTATGAGGCGACGAGAAAGGTGGGGAAAGAGATAGAGAAAATCGTAGGAAAAATCGCCCAAACAGAGGGATACAGCGTCATACTGGAAGAAGGGACAGTGGGGCTGATATATTACAATAATGCCCTGGATATCACGGACCGGGTAACCAAGGCATATGATGTGACAAATTGACAGGAGAGAACAGGCCTTGAACACAACACTCGATGAGATTGCCAAGGCTGTAGGCGGGGAGGTCGTTGGGAATAGGGACCTTGTCATTACGGGCATCAACTCACTGAATGATGCAGGCCCATCGGAGATTTCCTTCTTTTCCGACCGACGATATCAGGAAAGCCTGCGCATGACCCGCGCGGGCGCCCTGTTGATCTCCCATAAGACCGGTTCGTTTAAAGGCTCACAGGTCATCGTTCCCAATGCGGAACTGGCATACGCCAAGGTGGCCATGCTCCTCGCCCCTCCAGTATCGAGACATTTAGGAGTCAGTCAGGGGGCCGTCATCCATGAGGAAAGCCTCATCGGAAAGGACGTGTCGGTCTATCCGATGGTGTATGTGGGTCAGGGGGCGGAGATTGGAGACGGCGCCACGCTCTTTCCCGGCGTATTTGTCGGCGAGGGCGTAAAGATCGGCAAGAGATGCCTCATATATCCCAATGTCGTCATCCTGAAGGGGTGTATCATCGGGAACGACGTTATCATCCATCCGGGCAGTGTCATCGGAGGGGATGGCTTCGGCTTTGTCCGGGACGGCGCCGTCTCATTAAAGATACCCCAGACCGGTATCGTTCAAATCGACGACCACGTGGAAATTGGGGCCAACAACTGCATTGATCGAGCTGCGCTTGGAAAGACATGGATCAAGAGAGGGACCAAAACCGACAATTTGGTTCATATCGCCCACAATGTCGTTATTGGAGAGGACACTATTATCGTGGCACAGGCAGGGATCTCCGGGAGCTGTCAAATCGGACGCGAGGTCGTTATTGGCGGCCAGGTCGGCATCATTGATCATATCGAGGTGGGAGACAGGGCCATGATCGGCTCCCAATCCGGCATTGCAAAGCCCATTGCTCCGGGTGAGGTTGTCTCAGGCTCCCCGGCGATTCCTCATCGTACGTGGCTCAAGGTCTCTGCACTGACATCACGGCTGCCCGAATTCAATCAGCGTCTGAGACAATTGGAAAAACGGATGGAGCAGGTCGAACCGCATCCCCCTCGCCCTTCAGGGGCTTCTTCCTCAGGCAAGGCCGCGCGGGGTCCAGGAAGGAGGAGTAAGGTTGCCCATGCATCTTCCCTTGACCTATGAAGATATTATCAAGATCCTTCCCCACCGGTACCCGTTTCTGTTAGTCGACCGGATCATCGAGCTGGAATTGAACAAGAGGGTGGTCGGGATCAAGAATGTCACAGCCAATGAGCCCTTTTTCCAGGGTCATTTTCCGGATAATCCGATCATGCCCGGGGTTCTCATCATTGAGGCGATGGCACAGGTGGGGGGCATCCTGGCACGGTTGTCTGTACCCGGTACCCTCGAGCGGAAGACGAGCGACTCAATTTTTTTTGTTTCCATGGATGGGGTCAAATTCCGTAGACCGGTCATCCCCGGCGACCAGATCAGGTTCGAGCTGGTTCCCCTGCGGACGGGGTCCAGGATCTGGAAGATGGCCGCGAAGGCCTCTGTAGAAGGAGATCTGGTGGCCGAAGCCATCCTGGTGGCTACCATAGGATAAGGGGATTTGCGATTGTCGATTGATGATTGATGATTGAGAGCCCGGAAAACTGTAAGACGAAATGATAGACCCATGACTGTTGACAACACAATGAAAATACATCCTTCCGCAGTGGTCAGTTCAAAAGCCGAACTCGCCGATGGGGTTGAGATAGGCCCTTACTCTACCGTAGGAGATCATGTTGTTATTGGACGGAATACGGCGATAGGCGCTCACGTGGTGATCGAAGGCCATACACGAATCGGGGAACGAAACAGGATTTATCCGTTTTCCTGTATTGGCACACCGCCTCAGGATATCGGCTACCAAAACGAAGATACGCGGCTGATCATGGGAAACGACAATGTCGTGAGAGAATATGTCACCATCAACCGGGCCACTACAAAGGAGGCGTGGGAAACGGTTATCGGCAACAACAATTATCTGATGGCCTACGCCCACGTTGCCCATGACTGCCGGCTTGCAGAGCATGTCATATTGACAAATGGCGCCACCCTGGGCGGGCACACCCATATCGAGGACTACGCCATATTGGGGGCCTTTCTGGCTGTGCAGCAATTCGTTCGAATCGGAGCACATGCCTACCTTGGGGCCAAATCAGGGATTGACAGGGATGTCCCCCCCTTTATGATAACGGCAGGGCCACGGGCAAAACTGTATGGCATCAACCAGAAGGGTATGATTCGACGAGGGTTTTCACAGCAGACCATTGACGTCCTCAAGAAGGCATACAGCATCATCTGGCGCGAAAACAGAAGTTTCAGGGACGGCATCGCACAGGTCAAAAAAGACCTTGAAATAATCCCTGAGCTAAAAATATTGTTGGATTTTCTGACCAGCTCTAAGCGGGGCATATTGCGGTGAGATGCATTCGTCCAAGGTCCAAGGTCCAAACCGGAGGCAACAGAACTCGTCCAGGAGTCGAGTCGTTCAGTGGTCGAGAGTTCGGGAACCTACAACCTGCAGCGCATATGAACGATGGGGGAGAATAGCCGAATAGTCGGCATGATTGCCGGCGGCGGGCAGTTTCCGCTGCTTATTGCAGAGGCCGCTAAAAAGGAGGGAATGCGGGTTATCGCCGTGGCCCATCTTGATGAAACCGACCCGAAACTCTCAGACAGCGTGGATGACATTGTCTGGGTCAAGTTAGGACAACTGGGGCAATTGATAAAGGCGTTCAAAACGCGCGGCGTAACAGAGGCCCTGATGGCAGGGACCATCACCAAAAAGCGTATGTTTGAAAATATCCGACCTGATTTGAAGGGGCTGACCATCATGTCGAAACTCGCCTTTTTTCACGATGATGACATCCTGAGGGCCGTCACCAGAGAGCTGGCCAGGGAAGGCGTAACGATTATCGGTTCCACCCAGTTTTTACCTGAACTCATTGCCCCGGAGGGATGCCTCACGGCGAGGCGTCCCAACAAGGCCGAAAAGGAAGATATCCGGTTTGGATGGAAGATGGCTAAGGAACTGGGTCGTCTGGATATCGGTCAGTGTGTGGTGGTGAGAAGAAAGACTGTCCTGGCCCTTGAAGCCATTGACGGCACCGATGCAACCATCCTCAGGGGGGGTAAACTGGCCCAGGAAAAGGCCGTTGTTGTGAAGGTGAGCAAACCTGGACAGGATCTCCGATTTGACGTCCCCTGTGTGGGCCTTGAAACCATACGGACCCTCTCACGGGTAAACGGGTCCGTGCTGGCCGTGGAGGCAGGGAATACCCTTTTGTTTGATAAGGCAGAGATGATCGCTGAGGCTGACATGAAGCATATCGCCATTGTTTCTCTCCCTACAGCGCTTTGATGAAACGGGATCGGAAGCTTGAGAAGCATTTCCTTAAATGGTAAGGGTTCACAGGTTCCGGGTTCAAGGTTCAGGGTTAGGGGCAAGAGCCGTAT
>CAYPDL010000228.1:0-4074 GCA_964409475.1 uncultured Desulfobacteraceae bacterium
GGACCCATAAAGCAACCTTGAACCTCTGAACCTTTGAACCCGTGAACGGTTACCCGAGGGGGGATCATCCTTTTCCCGACAGGGCTTGTCAAGAAGAAACAGTCCTCATAACAAAATCGAGGAATCCGCTGGTTTCCGATCTTCGGCATGGGAACCGCAATCGTTCGTAGGCAATAACGTCTTGAATTGTCTAAAAATGGACCTAAGGTCCTTGACTATTTTGCAGAATAACGTCACATTGCAATGTAACGGCATCACCCTGCGACCGTTTTTCAGTAAATGAAACCCCATGATCCCGGGCATTGTTTTCTGGGACGATGTCCGCTAAAGGAGGGCATATGAAAAAGACGGTCATGATATCGGCGTTTGTGTTTTTGCTATCAGCCACAGGCAGTTGGTCAAAAGAACCCCCGGTCAGCGAGGATACGCAGGCCTGTCTGGAATGCCATGCCACGGTCTATCCAGGAAGTCTGGAGGACTGGAAACGGGGCCGCATGGCCAGGATCACCCCGGCTGAGGCTATGAAAAAGCCCCAGGCCGAACGGCGGGTGTCTTTTGATAAGATCCCGGATTCCCTTAAAAACGTAGTGGTAGGCTGCGCCGAATGTCATACGCAAAATCCAAAGAAGCATACAGACAGTTTCGATCACAACGGCTACCAGGTCCATGTGGTGGTGACCCCGGAGGACTGCGCGACCTGTCATCCTGTGGAAAGAAGGGAATACGACCAGAACCTCATGGCCCATGCCTATGGAAACCTCAAGAACAACGCGGTCTATCAGGCCCTGGCCGACTCGGTGAACGACCTGCAATCCTTCTCCGGCGGAAGCATATCCTACAGCCGGGCCAATGACGCCACAGAGGCAGACTCCTGCCTCTTCTGTCACGGCACCTACGTGAAGCGGCAGGGGACCGTGGAGAAGCAAACGGATTTCGGCGAGATGTCCTTTCCCGTCCTCTCAGGGTGGCCCAACCAGGGGGTAGGGAGGATCAATCCGGATGGATCAAAAGGGGCCTGCACCGCCTGCCACCCGAGGCACCAGTTCAGCATGGCCGTAGCCAGAAAGCCCTATGCCTGCGCTGAATGCCATAAAGGCCCGGATGTTCCGGCCTATCCGGTCTATTCCGTCAGCAAGCACGGCAATATCTTTTCTTCCTTCGCTCAGTCATCCTCCTGGGATTTCGAGGCGGTTCCCTGGACCGTGGGCAAGGACTTTACCTCTCCCACCTGCGCCGCCTGCCATGTGAGTCTCCTCATTTCAA
Organism: uncultured Desulfobacteraceae bacterium; assembly: GCA_964409475.1. GTDB lineage: Bacteria > Desulfobacterota > DSM-4660 > Desulfatiglandales > Desulfatiglandaceae > AUK324. The sequence continues at coordinate 1,264 of CAYPDL010000228.1, forward strand.
AGGATGGATCGTTAGTGGCCAAGCGGACCCACCGGATGAACGATCGTCTCTACCAGCGCCTGCTCGGATTGATCTATGCGCATCCCCATCCGATGTCGCCGGATACCGCCATCATTCGAAACAAGGGCGGACTTCCCCTCCCTACAGAGCTGACCGGTGAACCTGCATCCGGATATCTCATTGACAAGGATGAACAGCAGCGGCGAAAAGAGGGCATGCAACAGGTCTGCCTTGCCTGTCACAGCAACGGGTGGGTCAAGGGTCATTTTGACCGTCTTGAAAACACCATTCAGACAACCAACGCCATGACCCTGACCGCCACTCAGATTCTGCTCTCCGCCTGGGACGCAGGCATTGCACGGGGGCTTGCCCAGAAGGACAGCCTCTTCAACGAGGCCATCGAAAAAATGTGGGTGGAACAATGGCTCTTCTATGCCAACTCCACCCGCCTTGCCTCGGCCATGGCAGGCGCCGACTACGGGGTCTTTGCCAACGGTCGATGGTATCTTTCCAAAAACATTCAGGAGATGCTGGATTGGACCCGATTTCATCAACGCAAATAGGGTTCGTCAACCAAAAATGGTCTCACATAAAGGCACAAAGATTTCTTGATTTTTGTGACAGAAGACCAGGAGATACGGCACTAAAATGTCTTTGTTTAAATTATTTTGCCAAAATGTCTTTCTTTGTCAGGATTGCCTAAATCCGGGATATCTGTTATAGAAACTGCGTAACCCCTGCTGACCACTGAATTCCCTTGACGGAGGAAACCGGCTATGCCGATCTATGAATATGCGTGCCGACGCTGCAAACGTGAATTTCAAACCCTGATCATGAGCGCGTCCGATGAAGATGCGCTTGCATGTCCGACCTGTGGCAGCCGCCAATTGGACCGATTAATTTCCAGGGTCGCCTATCACCAGTCCGAAAAGGATCGTTTGGACAGCTATGATCCTGTCGGCCGCCACAGTGACAGTTTTTACAAGGACAGTAGAAACATAGGCCTTCAGGCCAAAAAGCGTGCGCAGCAGATGGGGGTAGACCTGGGGAGCGGCTTTGAATCAAAACTGGAGAAGCTGCGGACCGATCCGGGCTCTGTTCTGAAAGACAGCGACTGAAAAACCCGGGTCCGCATGACATTCACCCATCATTGGAAAAGAGACCCCTATGGCAACAGAAGGAGATGTTGTCCTGATTTACCAGCAGGAGCAACCCACGGTTTTTGCACGGGTAGAGCATATTGAGCCGGATTATAAGAGGGACTGGTATCATATTACCCTGTTGCTCCTTAGTGTCCCCACCCAACCCGTCACATGGATACTCAGAGGGTCGTATATCGAGGGCGAGCCTTTCACCATGAGCGGGGTGCCGATGCGGTTGGAACCAGTCCCGAAAACGACCATCAAAGAGGAAGCGCCATCCCCTAAGGAGTCTGGCGCAAAAAAGGAATCGCACAAACCAGGGACGGTCATCCCTTTCAAAAAGCCTTCAGCATAGGCCCTAATCGGATTATCTCAATAAATGGGGGTAAGGGCGCCAATTGGTTAATGGCCCCTGGGTAAGAGGCTGACACCTAAAATCCGGAAAAAGATCCCGCGTTTCGAGGGATTGGCCGTATGGCTTTTAGCCGCTGAATATTGAGAGAGTATGGATAAGCACTGAGAGACACGGATTTCTGAGGTGTCATTCAATGAAAAAAATTCGACTTGTTGTGATCCGTCTGGTCCTTTCCGGCATATTTGCAGTTGTCATTTCCCGCCTGTTCTTTGACGATATGTCGGCGACAAAAGTCCTCGGGCTGGGTGTGGCGCTATTTGGTTTCGCCTACCTGTTCGAGTATGTGCGAAACAGAAACAAGGAAGGAGGCGCGTAATGGAAGCTGTGAAATATGTGTACTCGTTCAACGAAGGTGATGGGAAAAATAAGAAACTACTTGGCGGAAAAGGCGCTAATCTGTGTGAGATGACGCAGATCGGACTCCCGGTGCCGCCGGGATTCGTAATCACCACCGAGGCCTGTCTGGCATATCTGGATCAGAAGAAAGGGAAAGAAGGGCTTCAACCCGAAGTAGCCAAAAAGATACGTAACGCCATGGTCCAGTTGGAGAAAGATACCGGAAAGGGGTTCGGCGACCCGGCAAACCCGCTGCTGGTATCGGTCAGGTCCGGGGCCGCCATGTCCATGCCCGGCATGATGGACACCATCCTGAATCTCGGGCTCAACGACGAGACAGTGGCCGGTTTTATCGGTCTTACGAAAGATGAGCGATTCGTCTACGATCTTTATCGAAGGCTGATTCAGCTCTTCGGCACCGTCACGTTCCACATGAAGGACGAAGACTTCAACCAGATCTTCAATGAGTTGAAGAAGGAACAGGGCGTGCGGGAAGACGTGCAACTGGATGCCGGGTCCCTCAAGACGGCGTGCAGCAGATTTCTGGATCTTTTCAAGGAAAAAACAGGCAATCCCTTTCCCCAGGACCCCTATGTCCAGTTGAACCTGGCGGTGGAATCGGTCTTCAAGTCGTGGATGGGAAAACGGGCGGTGGATTACAGAAAGGAATTCAAGATCACGAAGGAGATGGCCAATGGCACGGCCGTCAATATCTGCACCATGGTCTTTGGGAACATGGGAAACGACAGCGCCACCGGCGTTGCCTTTACGAGAGATCCTGCTACGGGCGAAAACCGCTTTTTCGGAGAATATATGGTCAATGCCCAGGGAGAGGACGTGGTGGCCGGCATCCGCACCCCCAAACCGATCCGCGAACTGAGAAAAGACATGCCCGACCTCTATCCGGAACTTGAAGAT
>CAYPDL010000229.1:0-3976 GCA_964409475.1 uncultured Desulfobacteraceae bacterium
GGATACGGGTAAGAAGGCAATCTTAGTGGTGGACGATGCCCCCGACGTGCGGAAGATCGTCGGGGATGTCCTCCGGATCCTCGGCTACCCGTATGAGGAGGCGGCCGACGGGGTTGAGGCCATGGCCCTGATCCGGGGAAGGCGCTTCGATATTGTGCTCTGCGATATCCGCATGCCGGGGATGGGTGGGCTGGAGGTCATGGCCGAGGCGCGGAAGATCTGGTCGGATATGCCCTTCATCCTTATTACCGGATATGACGGGGAATATTCTTACGACCAGGTGATGGCGGCCGGGGCCCAGGATTTTGTTACCAAGCCGTTTACCCACGGGGAGCTGAAGACCAAGCTTGGCCGGATCTTGAAGGAACGGGGCCTGGCCCATGAAAACGTGCGTCTTTTGGAGGAACAGGTCCGTCTCAACCAAAAGCTTTCCACGGTACTCGGTGTGGCCAAGGACCTCAGTTCGGAACTCGATTTTGACCGCCTCTTTCCTCTGATTATCAGCAAGGTAACCGAGGTGATGAGGGCCGAACGGACCAGCCTCTATATCATTGACCGGGACCGGAGGGAACTCTGGACCAAGGTGGCCGAGAAGGTGGATGAGATCCGTCTCCCGTTAGGCCGTGGGATCAGCGGCCGGGTGGCTGAGACCGGCGAGATCATCAATGTGCCCGATGCCTGGGATCTCCCCTATTTTGACCGGAGCTTTGACCTCAAAAACAATTTCCGTACCCGGGCGGTGCTCTGCGTCCCGATCAGCAACCGCTCGGGAGAACGGATCGCCGTGGTCCAGTTGATCAACAAGGTCGGCGGGGGAGCCTTTGAACAGGACGCCGCCGATTTCTTGGTTTCCATCGCCTCATCGGCCGGGATCGCCCTCGAGAACTCCTTCCTCCTGGATGAGCTGGAGGCCTCTTTTGAGGGGGCCATGCGGACCCTGGCGGCAACCGTGGACGCCAAACACCCGTTGACGGCAGGGCATTCCCAGCGCGTGACCGAGTATGCCCTGCTGATTGCCCGGGAGATGAATCTCAGTGAGAATGAACAGGTGGCGATCAAATACGCGGGCCTGTTGCACGACATCGGGAAGATCGGCATAAAGGACAGCGTCCTGCTCAAGGACGGCCCTTTTACCCCGGAAGAGCGGGCCGAGATGGACAATCATCCTGCCAAGACCCGTTCCATTCTCGAGACATTTCACTTTCCCAGACACCTCCGCCAGGTCCCTGTCGTGGCTGCCTATCACCACGAGAGGGTGGACGGCAAGGGCTATCCCTATGGGTTGAGCGGGGAACAACTCCCCTTGGGTTCAAAGATCTTGGCTGTGGCCGATGTATTTGACGCCCTGACGTCCCGGAGGGATTATCCCAAATACACAAACGGCGAAATGATGGGATTCGAAGGGATGCCGCCAGAGAAGGTGATCCATATCCTGGAGGCGGACAGCGGGAGCCATTTCGACCCGGAGGTGGTGTCCGCCCTTCTGCGGTGCCTGCCCAGGGCACTGCATAGGTACCGGGGGAACAACTTCAGCCATAAATATGTGGATGACATGGTCTGCTTCCTCGAATCGAACCCGGACGAGACGGATCGATAACCCAATCCATGACACCCCCTCGACCCCTCGACCCCTCGACCCCTCGACCACCCCCTGACGCACTTTCACGGCTTCGGAAGCAGATGACCCTGATGACGGACCTGGTTGTTATCGCTGCGATCGTGGCCTTTCTCCTCTGCTATTTTGAGCCCCACCTCCTCTTTTCAAGGACCATCACCACCGGAGGGGATACCGGGTCCCATTATTATACGGCCGAGTACCTGAAAAATTTTCTCCTGCCGCATGGAAAGATATCCGGATGGTGCCAGGGAAATCTGGGCGGGTTTCCCATGCTGCAAAACTACTTTCCCCTCCCGTTTCTCCTGATGGCCCTCCTGTCCGGGGTCATCCCGCTGGAGATCGCCTTCAAGATCGTCACCGTCTTAGGGACCTTTCTCCTCCCCATCTGCACCTATCTCTACTTTCGCCTGTTGAGACAACCCTTCCCTGTTCCGGTGATGGGGGCCGTGTTTACCCTGCCGTTTCTCTTTATGGAGGGGAATTCCATGTGGGGAGGCAACATCCCCAGCACCCTTGCCGGCACCTTCTGTTACAGTCTCGGATTTGCCCTGGCGATCCTGTGGCTGGGCCTCGTATACAGGGCCGTGACAGAGCAGAAAGGCAGGCTGGGCTGCGCCATTCTCCTGGCCATGGTGGGCATGTGCCACGGGTACACCCTCCTCTTTGCCGTTTTCGCCTCTGTTTTCTTCCTGTTCACCGGAAAAGTGATGGGCCGCAACCTCAAGACGCTGCTTCACATCCACATCCTGGCCTTTTTCCTCATGGCCTTCTGGCTCATCCCGCTCATTTTATTTCTTCCCTACACCACCCGTTTCAGCATCCTCTGGATTTTTTTTGACCTGGAACAGATCGGGAGAGAGATCTTTCCGATTATTCTCTACCCCTTCATGGCGTTAGGGATCGTGGGGGCGGTCCGGGCCCTGGTCAAAAAGGTGCGATCGCCCCGTGCCCTCGCCCTGAAGCCCTGGGCATATGTCTGGTTTTCCGCCCTGTGCGGGGCGGCGCTCTACTTTATCGGATACCGGATCGGCGTCGTTGACATACGCTTTCTCCCCTTTCTCCAGTTTTTTCTGGTTGCGGCAGGGGCCATGATATTCTGCTGGATCGCCTCCCACAGGACGGCGGCGGTCCTGGCGGCCCTCATGGCCGTTGTGCTGACCTTTGTGTGGGTGGATGACCGGGAGACATTTGTACGCAACTGGATCCGTTCCAACTACACGGGGTTTGAGGGCCGTCGGCTGTGGGAACCGTTCCTGTCGGTCAACCGGTTTCTGAAAGGGACTCCCAACGATCCCAGGGTGGTCTATGAGCACAGCATGATCCATCAGGGGGCCGGTACGGTCAGGGCCTTTGAGTCGCTCCCCCTCTTTTCCGGTCGATCTACCCTGGAGGGGGTCTACATCCAGGGGAGTCTCTCGGTCCCCTTCATCTTTTATCTCCAGTCCGAGATCTCCCAGAGGGCCTCCACGCCCATACCGGATTACTCCTATTCCCGCTTCAACCTCAAGAAAGGGGTCGACCACCTGAGGCTTTTCAATGTCCGGGAATTCATTGCCGCCGAGCCGGAGACAAAGGCGGCGCTACGGGCCTCTCCGGAATTCCGGCTCCAGCACAGGGCCGGTCCCTACGAGGTCTATGCCCTTAAGACCGGGGCCGGAGGCTATGTGACGCCGGTCGGATATCGGCCGGTCCTGGTCACCGGAGGGGACTGGAGACGGGTCTTTTACAAATGGTTTCGATTGGGGGACCTTGACGTGCCCCTCGTGTTCATGCACAGGGCGGAGGAAAAGGAGCTTCAGAGATTTCACAAGGTGGAGGCGGGGACACTGGACATTCGGGAACTCCCGAGGGAACCAATGGCAGGGGGCGGCATCGTGAAGGAGATCGTCAGGGAGGAAGAGATCGTCATAGAAGGGGCTGCGCCGGGGAAACCGCTCCTCATCAAGGTATCGTACCATCCCAACTGGAAGGTGGAGGGCGCCGACAAAATCTATCTGGCTTCTCCGGCATTCATGCTCATATACCCGGAATCATCGAAGGTCAGGCTCTATTACGGCCGGACCTGGCCCGACTATGCGGGTGCGGCCATGACCATCCTGGCGATCCTTTATATCCTACTTCTGAAAATGTCTCACACAGAGGCACAAAGCCGCAAAGGCAATGTGAAAATTCCCGACAAGATTTCGAGGAAGGCCGTATCTGGTGCGAAGTTACCCATCTGTGAAAAGCCCCTCTTGCTTTTTTCGAAGAAGATAATCTGTAAGGCACTAAGTGCGACCGATCTGTCCCGTGTTGAAACCCGCATCTCGATCTGGTTCGACCGATGGTGCCTCAAGGGGACCCTGATATTCATGGGTG
>CAYPDL010000230.1:0-3909 GCA_964409475.1 uncultured Desulfobacteraceae bacterium
CGTAAGGTTCTGGGTTCAAGGTACGCCGTGAATTCAGGCTCAGCAGAAAGTTTCTTACTTTCTTGCCAGCGCTTTCAATCTTTGTTGTCCCTGAAAATCTCCTTACGCTCAAAACCCTGACCATGATCTTGGGGACGTTGTTGACTTCGTTGACTTAATCCCCATTTCCACTTCAATCCCTTGGATATGACAGAGTTATAGTTCAGAAACCGTATATGAAATCTCCTTGATGGTACCAGATACGCCGAGGTTGTGAAACGCCTGAAGCAACGAGCCCGAGAGATCGTTATATTTAGGCAAATGGCCATGTCATGCCATGGGACTTCCTGTTTACGGATCTGAGGCGTTGACGTAGTCCGTTTGGTCTTTGAAGCTGTTTTATATGTTTGTTGCAGGTCTGAAAACGTTCTGTAAGTATGGTTTGAATCTTGAAACCGAAGATTTTGCGACTGAGATTTCGCTCCCCTGGTCCACAGGCGCTCTAACGACTGTCCGGCGGAGATTTGCGTGCCGCTCATGATTGCATGCTCAATAGGACGGGCAGTTAGAGAAATTCAGCTGACCACTACAATCGACGTCAAAGCCATCGGGTATGGTCACCCCCATCTCTTCGGCGATCGCCCGAAAGTAGTTCACACGGGCTGTCGCGCTATCGTTAGGCTTCTTGCAGTCTTCGCTGATGCAATCTATTGAGCCACAACAGCTCCATTGTTGACATACTCCATCTTTCTTCCAGTCACATTTTATGCAGCCCTGGTCACAACATTCTTCTGCCTTATCTTCTTTATCATACACACATTTACAACACTCAATGCCGCCGTTGATAATGTTGATGATAATGCCGAAGTCGGCCTTTGTCCTGCCACAGGTTTTGTCTTTTGCTGTGGGCTCCCAATTCCCCACGATCACATCATGCGCCGACGGCTTGAACGGCGTCTCGGGGGGCGACCACTGCGTCCGCACCTCATGTCCCCAAAACCAGATGGATCCTGCAATGCCGATCTTGGGATTCTTGGTCAGCAGGTCGGGATTTTCCTGATAGGCATACCCTTCGCCCATCGCCTCCCCAAATGCTGTATAATTGCTGTCCCAGGAAAGCTGATGGGCCCCCCTGCCGAAGTATCCTGCCTCAGCGCACGGATGCTCTTGATCTGTTTTGCATTCATTGCTGTAATTCTGGCTCCCCCAAGCGCCCCCGTAATTCTCCTGGATTGCGCATCCAGGACTGCCAAATTTGTCGCCGTCAACCTTTGCCCCGGTCTCCTGCGCGATGTTTGCCAGAAACGCGGCAATCTCAAACTTCCGCGTATTTTCATCCCCCTCGTTGGCAAACTCCTTCCATTCTGCCATTCCCTGAATCAGGTTCTCGTAGGTATAGTACCATTGGCCGTTTAGGCCGTCTTTTTCCTCAGGATTAGGAAGGCCCAATTTATCCCAGTTGCGTTCCCAGCAATCCTTATTGTTGCGCGATTTCTCCGTGATTGTATTATACATCGATTCGGGCAGCAGTTTCTTGAGAGCGTCTATCCTCGCCTGGAGCTCCGAAGGGGGTGTGGGATGGAAATTAGCAAGCAACTTCGAAAGGGTGGTGGAACCATCATGGTCGGAACACCCCGCGCACCAAACCGCAAGAGCCAGCATCAGCATTACCCATTTCCCTTGTTTGAATTTTTTTCCCATTGTCCATGTCCTCTTGTCTTTGAATTTTTTGTCCTATTTAACTGTCCTGCATTCAGCGGGACGATCGGTTAAACCCTTTTAATCTTCTTCTTGCGAAACTCAAGCTTATAGCAGTGTTGAACCTGCGGGATTCCGGCTGCATTCTGCCCCCACCAGCGGAGGGAACCGAATGACACCAAAGTCACCCACCCCTTTTTGATGTGGGCCGCACTTCCCTTTTCTGGATATCCTGATGCCCATATCATGCCTGTTGACTTGAGAGTCCAGAGCTCTCAGCCCCGGTTTGACCCGGGCGTACAACGCAGCTTTATATGTCGATGTCCATAACAACTATGTCCTCGACATCACTCGATTAACGAATGCCACGTGCCTATCACATTGAGAGTATCCCAGGGTCTCTTGAAGTCAAAGAATCCCTAGAAATCCATGGGGTTAAGCGGTTTCAACCGGGCCGGATCGAAAGTTTTTAGTGTAACATGGCTAAATATAAAGCAAGAAATAGACCAAAATATATTTATTAAGTTATTACACGTTTTGCATTGGTAAATTCATACTAATCATTGTCCATGATCTATCAAGATGAGGATATACTATCGTTTTGTAGGCATCACCGACTGAAATGGTTTTTCACCACGGGTGAGGACTTTGAGTGAAAAGGGGTCGCGTCTGTGAAAAGGGGTCGCGTCTGCTGTTGACTGTTGCTTGGCCATGACGGGCCTTCAGTAACGGATTCAGGAGGTCGTTGTATTTAGACAAATGGCCATGTCTTGCCATGGGACTTCCTGTTTACGGATCTGAGGCGTTGACGTAGTCCGTTTGGTCTTTGAAGCTGTTTTATATGTTTGTTGCAGGTCTGAAAACGTTCTGTAAGTATGGTTTGAAAGTTCAAACCGAAGATCTTTCGACTGATATTTCGCTCCCGACAGGACAAGAAGGCCCCTGTCAGGAGATGGATAGGGGGTATTTGAGCGGGTGGGATAGGGCGATGAGTTCATGGCTGATGGCTCATGGCTGATAGGTGTTAGCTGACGGCTCATTTCCCAAATCTCAATTGACAGGAATCTTGTCGGGAATAATGTGCAACTGCCTATCAATCAAGCACTGTATGGATATATTTCTGCGTTTGATTTCAACTAAGTTGTTGGGCGATTCTGTCGGCTCTGAAGCCATTTTTTAAAAGAACTCTGGCTTTCCCCTGAGGGTTTTCCAGACAGGAGACCTTCCACACTGATGTCTTCGTCTATGTCATCCCAGTGGATTCCTTGGCCCCTGCCGATAAGTCTCCAGTTTGCATGCTCCTCAGGACTGGCGTGCTCAAGTCGGGGGTACCAACCCAGCGGAGTCAAGATGGTGCGTCCATCACTGAGGTCAACAGCCAAAGTATCTTCTGTCACTCGGACGCTTACGGCACAAGGGATTTCGATTTCAACGGCTAAAATATTCATGCCATGCCTCCATAAGAAACTCACGCTTTTCGTCAACAATACTCCGAATTCGCTTCAATTCCAGACGATTGAATCCGCCACTGCTCTGAAGACGGACGGGATCGAGCCAAAATTTCGCGACGTTGTCATCTCGCTCGACATGAACGTGATAAGGTTCGTCTCGATCGCTGGCATAGAAGAAAAATCGATATGGGCCAGCGCTAAGGACTGTTGGCATTCATTTTCCCTTCTTCTGGTCAGGATGCCTTGGGTCATGGGTCATTTCAGGGCATGCCGGCAATGATGGTCTCGTCAATGACCTCAAAAATGTCTTGTAAAATCAAGCGATCCGATCCCACAGCGGGATGGCCTCGTTCATGACATAGTTTCTAAAACGCTAACGCATCCCCTCATCATCAATGACATGCACCTTGACCCCCAGGAGATCCTGGAGATCCATGAGGAGTCCCCCGTGGTCGCGCAGGGACCGGTCTGGTTGAAAACGCACGATCAAATCCACGTCGGAGGATTTTCAGGCACCCCCCCGGGCTACGGAACCAAAGACTCGGATGTCATAGGCGCCCCATTTGCGGGCGATTTCCTGAATCGCCTTTCGTTTTTCCAAAAGAATTTTGTACGTGATCATGGTAATCTCTCTTGCGAGGCGGCCAGGATAAAGAAAGTGGATAATGAATTATTCTTAATTATTTCATAGCCCTTCATGGTGCAGATGTCAACCAGAACATCCACAAGACCCGCCTCTCCTTCATGGCGAACCCGTTGCCATACCGCCGCAAACCGGTAA
>CAYPDL010000231.1:0-3898 GCA_964409475.1 uncultured Desulfobacteraceae bacterium
AGACGCCTATGTGGAATGTTTCCGGACGGGGGTTCGACTCCCCCCGCCTCCACCAGTATACCGTTATGAACGGAACTGATTCAGCTACGTTATTCCTGAAACAAGGAACTATTAACAGCTAGACTGAATGTTCACAGTTGAACACAACATCGCTTCTCGTCAGTCTGCCTATTTGTCTTTACGGTCTCCGTGCAACCGCCTATAAGCAAAAACCGCCGCTAGATCCTCATTCCTTGATTTCACTGTATGGCGCCCCAGTCGTGCCCAGGCTTCATGACGATGCCTCATCCCTGTATGTATCGAGGTGATACCCCTTTATTTTCTTGTGAAGGTTGCTCCTTTCGATACCGATGGCCTCGGCTGTCTGCGAGATATTTCCGTTGAACTGCTGCAGCTTTGCCTGGATAAATGCCTTCTCGAACTGGCTTTTTGCCTCTTTGAGGGAATCGGACACAAAACTGGATTCAACGCCCGTCTTCATATCGGAGGCCCGATTATAGGGCAGCGGAATATCTTTGCCCTGGATGGTCTTACCGGGCACCATGATCATGAGCCTTTCGATGAGATTTTTCAATTCTCTGACGTTCCCGGGCCAGTCGTATCTCTTAAGGATTGAGATGACTTCGTCCGAGATCTCTTTGGCCTCCATATTCGTGGTCAGGGAAAATTCCGATACAAATTCCTTCGCCAGACTGGGGATGTCCTCAATGCGCTCCTTGAGAGATGGCACCCGGATAGGGATGACATTCAGTCGGAAGTACAGATCATCCCTGAAAGTGCCTTTCTCAATTTCTCCTTCGAGGTCTTTGTTCGTTGCCGCGATCACCCTCACATCCACGTTAATAGTCTTGGTTCCCCCGACCCTCTCAAATTTTTGTTCCTGCAAAATCCTGAGGGTCTTTGACTGGGCCTTCAGGCTCATATCGCCGATTTCATCCAGAAAAATAGTCCCTTCGTGGGCGGAATCAAATTTCCCCTTTCTCATGGTGGAGGCCCCGGTAAATGCACCCTTCTCATGCCCGAAAAGTTCGCTCTCGATGAGGTCTTCTGGTATTGCCGCACAATTTACCTCGACGATCGGCTTGTGACTGCGTCGGCTCAAGAGGTGAATGGTGTGGGCCACAAGTTCTTTTCCTGTACCGTTTTCGCCCGAAATAAGGACCCATGCATTGGTAGGGGCGACGATCTTGATCTGCTCCTTCAATTCGATGATCGCCCTGCTGCTGCCGGTGATGTGATACTTGTTCCGTTCCCTTTCTTTGAGGAGACTCACCTCCTCCTCCAGCCTGTAATATTCAAGGGCGTTATTGATGGACAGGAGAAGCTTATCTAAAGAAAGCGGCTTTTCCACGAAATCGTAGGCCCCTATCTTGGTTGCCTTCACCGCAGTCTCTATGCTGCCGTGCCCTGACATCATGACCACCTGGAGGTTCGGGTAATCCTCCTTGATCTTTTGCAGAGCCTCGATGCCGTCAAGTCCCGGCATCCATATATCCAGAAGGACTAGATCCGGCGTTGCTTCCTTGATTTTATCCAATGCTTCTACCCCGCTCTCGGCAGTCAGAACCTCAAATCCTTCGTCTAAAAGAATACCGGTCAGGGACTGAAGGATGCTCTTTTCATCGTCAACGACTAGAATTGTCTTTGCCATTTAGATATCTCTCCGTTCATTCCATCATCTCAATGGCTATCCGGGCGGCCCTTTCGGATGCCCCTCCCTTCCCGAGGGCCTTCCGTATCCCTTTCAGCTTTGCGATCATCGTTTTTCTGGTCCCCTCATCTTCGAGGAGCGAGAGGGCCTCATTTGCAAGCCTGTCAGGCGTCACGTCGTTCTGGATCAATTCGGGGACCACCCTTTCTCCGGCAACGAGGTTTACCAACCCGATATAAGGCACCTTGATCAACATCCTCCCAAGCCGGTAGGAAAAAGGGGCCACTTTATATACAACGACCATGGGGATTCCCATAATTGCCGTGTCCAGCGTCGCCGTGCCCGAGGCTACCAGTGCAATGTGGCAACGGTCCAGTGTCCGGTAGACGTCGCTTTGTTGGATTTCTATATTCAATGGGGTGTTTCGGACAAAGGTCTCGACATATTCACGTTCAATGGTCTTGGCCAACGGCAGCAGGCATCGGACGTGGGGATATTGGGTCTTGAGGATCTCCACGGATCTGATCATGACAGGGAGGAGATTTCTGATTTCATCCCTCCGGCTCCCCGGCAGCAGCCCTATGACCGGATGTTGGATTGCGGTTTTGCTCTGAGAGCTTGGACCCTCGGCCTGGGTCCCGCCCAGCGGGATGCGACCCTGGACTTTGGATTCAAATTCATCCAGCAGGGGGTGGCCCACATAATCAACGTTCAGGCCCTGTTTCCTGTAAAAGGACTCCTCGAACGGCAAGATGACCGCCATACGGTCCACACGCCTGGCTATCTTTTTTACCCGTCCACTTCGCCACGCCCATACCTGGGGGCTTATGTAGTACAAAACAGGGATGCCCAGCCGCTTGGCGATCCGGGCCAGATAGAGGTTGAAGTCGGGATAGTCAATAAGAATCAAGAGATCCGGATGAAGGTTTTTCAACGCAGATTTCATCGTGTTAGCCGCCTTGACAATCGTGCGAAGTCTGTGAAGGACTTCAGTCAAGCCGACCACGGCCATATCTGAGGATGAGACAAGTATTCTGACCCCTGCCTGAGCCATGTTGCTGCCCCCGATACCCCAAAAGGCAACGTCGGGTTCCGAGCGCTTGACGGCCTTCACGAGATTGGACCCGTGCAGGTCGGCTGAGGCCTCGCCGGCAACGATCAGTACCAGCCGATGATCTCTGGCATCAGAAAGCGGGGCAAAAATTCTGGCAGCCTCTCTCTATCTGGTCAATAATGTTAAGGGCGATTCTCAAGGCATTTCGCCCGTCCTCGCCGGTCACAACCGGCTCGGACCTGTTTATGACGGCATTGATAAACGCGGTTATCTCGTCGTTCAGGGGATCGCTGTCAGCATACTTTTCCTTACTTGTGGTCACTTCAGGAAAATTGTGCGAATTTTTTTTCTGATTGTCAAGGCTAATCACAGTGAGCTGCCGTTTTCCACAATCAGCAGACATATAGGCATTCGGCTGAAATACGCGGATCTTCCTCAACATCTTCCCGGATACCCGGCTCGCGGTCAGATTGGCAGCGGTCCCGTTCTCAAAAATGATCCTGGCATTGGCGATGTCGGTTTTGTCGGTAATGACAGGCATACCGACAGCGTGGACCTCTCTCACCTCCGACGGCATCATATGGAGAATGATATCCAGGTCGTGGATCATCAGATCAAGGACCACGTCAACATCAAGCCCCCTTGTTGTAAAAAGGTTCATGCGGTGGGACTCCACAAAGAGGGGGTTGTTCAGCATGGGCATCATCTTGACAATGGCGGGGTTAAACCGTTCAACAAGACCTACCTGAAGCACCAGGTCCCGTTCCCGGGCCATGTGGATGAGGGTATCCGCCTCGCTGAGATCATAGGTGATCGGCTTCTCGATGAGCATGTGCACCCCTTTCGCCAGAACATCTTTGGCCACCTCAAAGTGCATCTCGGTGGTCACTGCCAGGCTGACGGCATCCACCCTGTCCAGGATATCCCGGCGATCTGCGTAGGCCTTTGTGCCGTAACGTTGGGCTATCTCATTGACGCGATCTCTGTCCACATCCACGACGCCTACAAGCTCCACCCCTGGATGTGCCTTATATTTCTGTACGTGGTACTCCCCCAGGTGCCCGACGCCGATAACCGCGATTCTAAGTTTTATCTTTTCCATATATGGATTCTACATCCATCGGCCATATCATTTAACGTAACCGTTCACGGGTTCAAAGGTTCAGAGGTTCAAGGTTGCATTCTTGGTTCCC
>CAYPDL010000232.1:0-3765 GCA_964409475.1 uncultured Desulfobacteraceae bacterium
AAATCCCCCCACAAAAGGTCAATTTCGCTATTCAGATCATATCTGGAATTTTTCCGGCGAAGGAGATAATTATCGAACATGGCAAGCTATCTTGCCATCAGAGTGGCTTCAATAATTATAATTCTCACAACCACAATCTGTTCCTTGACAAAATTATTTGAACATATTTATAGTAAATCACGTAATAGAATTGTACCATAGTGTTCAAATTAGGAAGAGCCATGGCTCACCATTTAATTGAATGTTTACCATAAAACTTACTGATATAACCAAACAAGATAGATGCTTCGCAGGCGGTAAAGGCGCCTTCCTTGGGGAGATGGTGCGCAATGGCATTCCTGTTCCTCCGGGTTTCGTGATCCTTGCCGACGCCTTTGAGGAATTTTTTGAACGGAGCGGACTAAGACACCGGTTTGACCTGGCCCTGCAAAACGCGGCAGGACTCGACATTGATGGCATCGATGCGGTTGCGCAAAATTTGCAGGAACTGATGATTTCAGCCGAAATTCCTGCACCGTTAGCAGAAGAAATTGAACTGCAATTTAAAGAGCTTGATGCTGCGTTTGTCGCCGTGCGCTCCAGTGCCACCGCTGAGGATGCCGCCAGCAATGCCTGGGCCGGCCAGTTGGAAACTTATCTCAATACGGATAAATCCATCCTCCTGGAAAATGTGAAAAGATGCTGGGCTTCCCTCTATTCTCCCCGGGCGATTTGTTACCGCATTGACAGCAAGCAGATAGGTGAAAAGATTTCGGTTGCCGTCGTGGTGCAAAAAATGGTGGCAAGCGCAGTTTCGGGAGTGGCGTTCTCCGTTCATCCCGTCACTGAAGATCACAACAATATCGTGATTGAAGCAGCAATCGGGCTGGGAGAGGCAGTGGTCTCCGGAGCCATCACTCCCGACAACTATGTGGTAGAGAAAGATCCCCTGAAAATTGTTGAAAAGGGTATTTCCAAACAAGACAAGGCGATATATCGGCTCAGCACTGGGGAGACCGGATGGCAGGCAGTAACAAAACATCAACGAAATCAACAAAAAATAACCGATTCACAAATAATGGAACTGTCCCGGCTGGTCATAAAGATTGAAAAGCAATTCGGTTTCCCTTGCGACATAGAATGGGCGTTGTTTAACAACGCCTTCTTCATCCTGCAATGCCGGCCGATTACGACATTATCGGGGTAAAAAAACATGATAAGCCAAGAGAAAACCACTCTGGAGCCTGTTCTCTTAAAGTTCGCTCAACTCCGTCGCAACCGCGTGGGCATCGGCATCACCCGGCCTACGGACAAGATCATCGCCTATCTTGAGAAAACCAAAAAATTCTGTGACCCGGTATTGGTGGGCAGAGAAGTCCCTGGGTTTGAATCAATCGCTGCCGATCAGCCCCATGAAACCTTATTCAACCTTTTGAAAGAACATAACGTCGCAGCCATTATCCGGGGCCAGGTTTCCTCAGTTCCGTTTCGGGACTCCTTCAACAGTTTTTATGAGGGTAAGGTTGATCCCGGCGACGCCTTTGTCTCTGTCCTGGAAGACAACGAGGGGCGGGTTATCCTGTTAAGTCCGGTGACCAACGGCCGCGGCTGGAATAATGAAGATAAAATATTGTTAATTAACGCTTCTGTAGGGTTGCTGACTAAACTTGGCATTCCGGTAAAAATAGGCATATTGAATTATAGTAGAGAAGAAGAGCTCGTCCACGGTAAAGATTTCCTTAACAAAACCTACTTTGAGGCAAATGAACTCATAGACCTTTTTAAGGAACAATACAAAATAAAAAATTATGGCATCGATTTTGATGTCGCATTGGCTGAAAACTGCACGATCATTATTGAACAGAACGGCGGCACCGGTAACCAGGTTATTCGCAGCCTGGTCTTTCTCGAAGCCATCCGAAATTACGGCGTTCCCATCCTCAACGCCGACCGGGTAATAATTGAATCGATGCGCGCCTCGGAAGATTTTTCCGATCACTTGCTGCTGGCGGCGGCCCTCGCCAATATCAACACTTAACCCCCATTGGGGTCGTCGGGAGTACCATGACCAAATTCGAAAAATTCCTTACGAGAAAATATTCCTTCTTTGCCGACAGCCTGATTCTGTCCGTTTGGGCGGATTACTCCAAATGTATGGCACTGACGGGAATTCCTGATTACGTCAGCAACATCGAGCATATTCTTGATGATTTCTGGGCGGATTCCCAGTGGATCGAGGCGGTGTCTAAAAAATATAGAAACGCCAACCCTCAAGTTTTCTGGGATTTTTTAACCAAAGGGCATGATCACGGGGAGGCCCTCAAAAAGTTTACCCGAAAAACTTTTCAGCCCGATGCCGTAATCCAGGCCCTGCCAAGGTCGCAATACCAGGAAATCTTTCAGGAATGGTGCCGACTGTTTCAAAATGATTTTGCCTTTGTTTTCATTACCCATCCTCTGGCCCAAGCCGTAGTCCTGAGAATCGGCGAGATTTTGCAGGAAAAGGGACTGAACAAAGAGAAAACCACTCAAGCAATTTTAAACTTGTCCGTGGCCCGAAAGCCCAATGGCCCCGAGCAAGAAGAAATCGACCTGTGGCAGATCAAAGAAAATATGCAGGACCCTGGATTCGACCTGGAAGCCGCCCTTGCGGACCATTGCGACAAATATGCTTATCTGGCTTATCGGGAGCCGTTTGCCGAAGGTTACGGGGTGGAATATTTCCGGAAACGACTGGACGACGCCCAGGAGTGGCAAGAACCTAGACTCCAATATCCGGAAGCTTTTTCAAGGTTTTCTCCCCAGGAAATGGAATATATCCAACTCTTGGATGAATTCGTGTTTTTTAGAACGTATCGCACCGAGAAGTCCTATGAAGCCCTGTTTTATATGGAAAAATTTCTCGCCAAGCTTGAATCGGAGTGCAATTTAGGCAAATATGATCTGTCCTATTATTCCTTCAGAGAAATTGAGCAACTACTGACCCAGCACCTATATCTCGAACCATCCCGCATCGATGAAAGAAAGTCTGGTTATGCTATGCTGCTGCATGATTCTCAAATTTTGATAAAAACCGGTCATGAGTTGGAACAACTGATTGCTTTGAGATACTCAAAAAAACACCGGCACCGAAAAGTGGTCCATGGGATGGTTGTATCCCGAGGCCACGCCCAAGGTCCGGTGAAGATCGTCATGGATGCCAGCATGCAAGACATTGTAGAAGATGGAGATATTCTGGTGGCCCCCATGACCACGCCGGATTATCTCCCGGCCCTGCGGAAGGCGGCGGCGTTTGTCACCGATGAAGGCGGCATGACCTGCCATGCAGCCATAGTCGCCCGGGAGATGAAAAAACCCTGTATTATCGGCACCAAAAACGCCACCGAGATTTTTAGCAACGGTGATCTTGTTGACGTAGACGCCATTTCAGGAACGGTAAAAATTGTTAGTGTCGTTCAGTAAATGATGAGAGAGAAAATGAGTACCTAACCAACCACAATCTATAGAAAAAACAGAATCTATTACGTACAGTTGCCCTCAATCAATACTTCAAACCCTAATTAAAAATAGTGGTGATGGATAGCATAGCTCTATCTAATATTAATTTAACGTCAAACATAGAGTTTTTAACTGGAAGTAGTAACGGGGAGAATTTTGTAGCCGCAGGCTTTACCGTGAAAAACCAAATCCCCCTAAATCCCCCTTTTCCAAAGGGGGACTCTAACCTCCCCCCTTTGAAAAAGGGGGCTGGGGGGGGGTCATCCCTGTGTGTGAACCTTATGGTTC
>CAYPDL010000233.1:0-3735 GCA_964409475.1 uncultured Desulfobacteraceae bacterium
ATGGAAAAAGAGGCGTACAGGAACGTTACATCATTTTATCAGTTTTTGCCTCGATAGTGCGTTGTCGCTCGCTCACCAAATGAGCCCCATTTTCACGGCATTGCTGACCGCAGCTGGTTGAGGGGCAGCTTCCGGGCCAGTTGGGTTTGGCTGAAGCCCAACTCTGCGGCGGCCCAAGTGAAAAAATAATGCCCCCCATACTCACTCGCTATTCGGATCGACGCTTTTTAAGTACCTTGTAAATCGTGTCCCTACGTCCAACGCAGATCACATAAACCGTAATGGTCTCTTCTTCGACCTCATACACCAACCGGTAGCCAACTGACCGCAGGTTGATTTTGTAATGATTCTTATAGCCCCTGATTCTGGCGCTAACCACACAATTTCCGGGACCTGGTTGACTTCGATGACTTAGTGCTCACTTGCTCTGCTTAAGGTCTTGGATATGGCAGCGGTGGAAACACCGACGTACCCGGCCATTTCAGCCAAGGGCGTCCCATGCCTTCTTTAGAAGGGATTGCTCAGGTTGGAAAAATCTGGAGGCTGCTTACGGATGTAATTCGATCAAAGTCCTTGTCATTGTGAAGCAAAGGCACTCCATGTTCTATGGCCGTTTGTGCGATCAGGCAATCGGCTGTTTTTGTTATGGTGATGCCCTGTTTTCGACATGTGCGATAGAGCCGGGCAGCGCTGATATAGAATTCCGGGGTGGGTAAGTCCAGAATCGGCAAATGAAGGAGATGCCTCCTGGCTGTTTCAAATTCCCTGTCGTCCTTAAAGCCTTGCAGTGTTTCTGCCAGAATATAGCTGGAAATACAAACCTCTTCCTCCGCCTCCAGGAGCTTCCTTAGGGACACCCGGGGGGCGCTTGAAACGTCGTTGAAGAAATCGATCCATACAGATGTATCAACCAATATCTTCAAAGCGGTTCTCCCTCATTTCCTTCAAGCTTCCTTCCCAGTGCAGCTTTCCCTCAAGGGCTAAAATGGCCTTTCTCTTTTTCCGATCCACCAGCTCCTTCAGGGCATAATTCACCAAATCCCGTTTGGTCTTCAGACCGGTGTATGCAAGGCCTTCTTCAATCAAGTTGTCTTCAATGACGATATTTGTACGCATATTTCAACTCTCCTTATACACTCAAATACGCCATTTTTATGTGTATGTCAAGTTCTCATGTGGCGATTTTCATTCCGGGCTTAGAACAAGAGTGCCCCGGCTGTTTTTCTCCGCGTCCTGCCGGTTGGGCCAGGCGGGATGGTATTGACCGCTCAGGTAGAGGGGGATCTGATCTTTGTAATTGGGGCTCTTGAGGTGGCCGGATTCGCCCGTGGGGAGGACGTGAAGGGAATTCTCCATGCCCTTATTCCTACCCGGCCTACACTAATTTTTCAAGGGGTAGGTGTCCCACTCTCAAGGGAGGTCAAAACGTGTTACCCATAAGTAATATGGACTAGAACTTCCTGCCGGGGTTACAAGTGAGTATGAGTGGTGATACTTCTGGAAATCTCAAAGATTTCGGCGCACCAAAAACCTGATATAACCTTACATACCCTCCGATACAGTTTGGCTTCGATTGCTCACCATAAAATTCTGGTGTCGGCTCTACTCACAGTATCTTCTTTTGCTGTGATATCAATTGGCGACATGATTTTTCAAGCTGAGTGGAGAACCATTCTTGCCATGGCATATGAACCTTTCAAAATATCAAAGTCGAATGGCAGTAGCCTTTGAACTGGTGGAGAGTTGGTGACACCGGCGTCAAAAAAACTTTCGTCTCGAGACAGTATGTGGCATCCCTCAAAAAACCTATGTGGAGATGTTGAGATCAATCCAGTACCGCCGATTCATTTTGTTTTGAACCAAATGGCCCTATCGAAAACGATGTCGTCATAGGAGGGCCCTGATTTCGTTACCGGGTTCAGATAGGCACGGTAACCGATCATCATGGGGTCGGTAAGGCCGATGCCATAGTAAGGGTTATCCTTGTGTTCGGGGTCTTCGCCCGGCTGAGGGACCGGAACACAGAACTTCTCACCGGACTCACAGGTTCGCTTCACCTTGACTGCATAGAGGTATGGTGCGACAGGGTCGCCCGGGATGTATTCCTCGGCACTGCTCTTCCCGTTGCTCACGAACGAGTGGCTGTTCATGCCTGCAATGCCATTCCAGACGTGGTCGTTGCAGCCGAAGATGAACTGCGATGGGGGATTGCACTGATTCGTCTGCCAGTCACCGTAGACCGATAGACTCGAGTAGGTGGCGATCCCGGTGGCCGCATGATTGACGCCGTATACAATAACCAGGTCATCCATGCCAAGAGTGAAATTGGCGGCCGATCCGTTCTCAGCGGTGCGCAAATAGGGCGTGTCCGAGGCTTCACCCGCTACGAACTGGTGATATGCCGGGGAAGTAGGGTCGTCGGGCAATACGTCGCGCGAGTCATAAAACCACCGGATCGACTCGAAGGAGCGGGACTGGACGTGTTCAGTTTGGGCGAGAATCGCCGTCTTCAGCCTTTCGAGTCCATCCTCGAGACCCGGAATCAAGTCGGTCTCCTTCTGCCAGTTGCGGTTCCGTGCGGGAGGCTGCTCGTAGGGTTGAAGCACAGGGGCTGACTCGGGGGTAACCCGAAAAACCGTGCCGTATGCATTGTTATTCAGGTAGTCATCCCCCTTTTTCTGGTCCGTGAAGTTGGCAGTGCGGACTAAAACCAGCATCGAATCGCTTTCAGGACCCAGTCCAAGGTATGTGAGGGGGATGGGATTTGTGGAGGGAATCACAAAAAGATTGATCATGGACTCGGGATACCCGGCCGATTGGGCCGCAGCTACGATTCGGTCGTAGATCCCCTCGTCTGGCGTGAACACGACCATGGTATTCTTCTCGAACGGACTTCCGCTCCCCTCGGTCTTAATCATCAAGTTGTTCAAGGGGTCGCCCAGCGCAGCGAACAGCCAGTCGCCCTTGTCGATCAGACTGTCGTGGTGTCTGACCCATAGAAAGGCCGTATAGCTGAAGTAGTCTCCCTCGGGGGGCGTCGGACCGACATAGACGATCGCCTCGTAGGGCTGAAGTCTGAAAACTCCCAACTCCTTGCGGCCCTGCTCGTCCTCTTCTCCCGGAATGAGCGGGACCGGAAAGCATTTGTAGGGCTGTCCCGCATTGTTGCCCGCGCAGGAGTCGATCACCCCGTCATGAATAAATTGGAAGGGGTTAATTTGATTTGTCGACCCCTCACTGACGGCAAAACCGCTGTTCTTCAGTGCGTTGTGAAAGGCAGCCACGCGAAGGTCTGGCGCGTTGTCGTCATTGTCGGAGCATCCACCAACGACCAGAGACAACATCAGTGCCGCGGTCAAAAGTATTACCTTTCCCATTTTGAGTTCTCCCTCATTCAATGCATGACAGATCGTTCACATGTCATCAACTATTCCAAGAAGAATGGTGTTGTTGAGGAGATGATGCCTCGTGGCATACGGGATTCCCAGAAAAACAGTGCTTGTTATTCAGGTTGATAAACCTCTCAGCCGATCTTGATGGGCTGCCCCAGGAAATGACCTCCAGAGAAAATGTTGTAAGTCTGGCAAGATTGCTTGGATTAAATAACAACAAGTTGCCATGTAAGTCAATCGAAAAGGCTTTTCGGCTTGAATGGGAAAGTGAGTCATCATAACATCTTATTTACTCAAGTTTCGCACCCCTTCGCGTTCCAGACCGGGAGGTATCAGGTCCGTG
>CAYPDL010000234.1:0-3693 GCA_964409475.1 uncultured Desulfobacteraceae bacterium
CCGAACTTATTGAGAAGTTACCTTAATATCAACATACCAAAATTGATCCCCATGTAAAAAGTCCTTTTTACATGGATTTAGGGATTCAGGAATTTAGGAATTGCGACTTATCGTAACCAGTTAACGTTAGTGGCGATGGTCGAAATCCCGTACTTTCCGAACTTTTTACGAGACCATCAGAATTAGCGTGCAAAACTGATAACGTGGTTTATTTGCAATGTAAGATTGAAACAGGGCCTTATTATCAAATGCCAGTTGTATTCCCACCATCCTCAGGGCATCATGGGGAAGCTTGTGGGCATGCTTCGGGAATCACTTTTTACAAGGGTATCGAAATGCCCTCTTTCGACATACCGGGAGCTAACCGACCAGGACCACCGACACATCTCCGGCGGAGTGAATGACCTTCTGGGAGACGCTTCCGAGGAAGAACTCCTTGATCGCCGACAGGCCCCTTCTGCCTATGACGATGATGTCATACCCCGAGGCAGCCTCATCGATGATGTCCCTTGCAACCCCCTTTTTCTGTGGTTCAACCTTGGCAGAGATATTGCTTTCGGGAAAACCCGCCTTCATAAGAAGCTGCTTGGCCCTGGTGAGGGCCTCATTGACCAGTTCCGTCTTCTTGTCCTGCATGGAGCAGAAGATCTCCCGCTGCGAAAGAAAATAGGTCGTCAATTCGGGGCTGAAGATCTCGCAGGCCGCGGCCGTGTCCGGAATGACGCTGAACAGGGTGATCTTGTGGTTGGGGGTGAAGGATTTGGTTATGAATTCCACCCCGCGCATGGCGTTCTCGGAATCATCAAAGGCCACCAGTATCTTCTTTTCCATGGGCTACCTCCTTTTCATTCAAACGGTGATGACGTTCCAATTAAAGGCGGTGGGTCTCGATATGTCAGCAACCCGTCGCCGGGCCAATCAAAAAGATCTTCTTGCAGGAATCTTAACATTATTTTAACATCCCATTATCTGATTCTCAATCATTTTCTCTTGAGTCAGACAAATGGAGATGTCCAGTAGCCGCAAACCTGGGAACCTATTTTTTTTGCGCAAAACAGGGTCTTCGGGTTGTTGCCCCGGCATATATCGTATTTGGGAAGAATTCGCGGATTTCATCATCAATATGTTTATGGGACAGCGGGGGGCAGAGGCAGATGGGAGAAACGGCCAGGATTAGCGATATGATGGCCCAGAGCCGGGTGGCATTCGGGACCAGCGGGGCCCGGGGCCTGGCGGATCATATGACAGACAGGGTGTGCTATGCCTACACTGCGGCCTTTATCCAGTATCTGGAGGAGCAAAAGGAATTGGATGGCCGGGGCGTCGTTGCCGTGGGTGGGGATCTTCGCGCCAGCACCGGCCGGATCATGGAGGCCGCTGCCAGGGCCGTTTTAGACAGGGGCTACCAGCCCCGTTCCTGCGGCAGGCTCCCGTCGCCCGCCCTGGCCCACTATGGGCTTCTGAAAGGGATCCCCACCATCATGGTGACGGGGAGTCACATCCCCGAGGACCGCAACGGCATCAAATACACCAAGAGAGAAGGTGAAATCCTCAAACAGGATGAGGCAGGCATCCGGCGGCAGGAGATTGCCCTCCCCCCAAGTCTCTTTGATGACAGGGGAATGTTCATCGCAGAGCAGGCGGCCCTGGCCCCTGAACCGGAGGCCATAGACCTCTATGTGGACCGGTATCTCCGGTTTTTTCCTCCTGACGCCCTTCATGGAAAGCGGATCGGCGTGTATCAGCACTCAGCGGCAGGCCGGGAGCTGATGGTCGCCATCCTTTCCGGCCTGGGCGCAGAGGTTACGCCTCTGGGCCTTTCCGAGATATTTGTGCCGGTGGACACCGAGGCGATCCGACCCGAAGATGTGGCGGCTGCCAGACGATGGGCGGAAGATTACGGTTTTGACGCCACCGTCTCAACGGACGGCGACAGCGATCGACCCCTCATCAGCGATGAAAATGGGAAGTGGCTCCGGGGAGACGTGGCCGGGATTCTCTGCTCAGCCTACTTCAGGGCTGATGCAATCGCGACCCCGGTATCGTGCAATTCCGCTGTGGAGAAGTGCGGGCTCTTCCGCAGGATTTATCGAACCCGAATCGGCTCGCCCTATGTAATCGACGGGATGGAACAGGCCCTCCGGGACGGCTTCCAACGGGTGGTGGGATATGAGGCCAACGGCGGCTTTCTGTTGGCCTCCGACATGGAATCCGCAGGCCGGATACTGACCGCGCTCCCCACACGCGACGCAGTAATCGTCCATATCGCCATACTTCTCCTCTCCATTCAAAAACAAAAGCCCATCAGCCAACTGGTCTTCGAACTGCCCCAACGGTTCACCTACAGCAACCGGCTGAAGGATTTCCCCACGGAAAAGAGCAGGGCCAGGCTCAGTGAACTCTATACCGGAGACGAGATCAGAGACAGGGCGAACATCGATGCTGTTTTCGGGGGGCACTTCGGCCCGGTGGCATCGATGGATGTAACAGACGGGTTGCGCATCACTTTTGAAAATGATGAAATCGTCCACCTGCGACCTTCAGGGAATGCCCCCGAATTCCGCTGTTACAATGAAGCCGCAACAGAATCCCGTGCCTTGGAAATGAACCGCATCTGCATGGAGATCATGGATGGCTGGAGATAGCTGGCTGATGCTGATCCAAGGCCTGGTGGGTCGTCGGTAAACGAATTTGGAGACGAAGCCAACATCGCCGATTTCGCCTTTACCCGCGCGATCCGGGCGCGGTTAAGCCAAAAAAAGGGGGATTATTTCTTTGATCTATAGTAACAATTGTGTTACCTTTTGAAAAAATGATCGAAATCAGAGAATATATTGATCGTGAAGGCGGCAGTCCCTATGCCAAATGGTTTAATCGCTTGAATGCACCGGCTGCTGCCAAAATTGTAACTGCCTTGGTGCACATGGAGCAAGGCAATATGTCCAATACCAAGGGTGTTGGCGCAGGCCTTTTCGAATGCCGGATAGATTTCGGCCCTGGATATCGCGTCTATTTTGGCAAGGATGGAGATACTCTCATCATCCTGCTTGGCGGTGGCACAAAAAAACGTCAGCAGAAGGATATCCAGAACGCCCGGATAATTTGGAAAGGATATAAACAAAGAAAGCGGCAGGAGGGTTGAAAGTGGCACTTACAGTTGATTTTAAAGAAACTGTCAAAGAGCGGGTTGAGCGTGATCCGACTTTCCGTGAGGAACTACTCAAGGAAGGGATTCAATGTCTTTTGACTGGTGAAGTAGATACCGGCAAGGCCATATTGCGTGATTATATTAACGCCACAATCGGTTTTGATGTCCTGGGTTCACTGACCGATAAATCACCCAAAAGCCTGATGCGCATGTTGGGTCCAAAGGGCAACCCGCAGGCCCGCAATCTTTTCGAGATTATTGCCCGCCTTCAGAAACGCGAAGGCATTCATTTTGAAGTTCGCGCCGTGCGTTGAATCCTCTATCGGTCAATGCTTGGAACTTTGGCCTTATTGGGCCATCAGTCAACTTAAAGAGCATAATTTACCTGTCGCCTTTTCTTCTCTGATACGGACCAGGACATGGCATGGTAAATTGCCCTGTCAAACATTTACCCCCTCTCCTTTTGGTTTCACAAACGCATAAAAGCATAGACGTTATATATTGAAAAAGCAAGGGGTTAGATTCCCCAATGGTAGTATAGAAAA
>CAYPDL010000235.1:0-3693 GCA_964409475.1 uncultured Desulfobacteraceae bacterium
TCAGGGTTAACCAGTATCCAGCATCCAGTGTGGGTTGCACGTTTTTCAATCGTCAATCCAAAGAGGCAGATAATGCCCTACCCGTCCCTTATTTTTGCGATTGCGGCCTATATTGTCGGCTCCATCCCCTTTGGAAAACTCATTGCAGGGTATGTGGCCCATATCGACATCACCCGCCGGGGGAGCGGCAATATCGGGGCGACCAATGTAGCCAGGGAGATCGGCATGAAATGGGGGATCATCACCCTCATTCTGGACATGCTCAAGGGCCTGGTCCCGATGGGCGCCTTCTCTCTCTACGCCTCCGGGTCGGGGACGGCCCATGCGATCGCCCTTGCCGGCATCGGACTGTGCGCCCTATTGGGGCACATGTTTCCTCTGTTTCTCAAATTTCGGGGTGGAAAAGGGGTGGCGACCGCGCTGGGCATCTACCTGGCCATGTCGCCGGCTTCCTGCCTGTGCGGGCTCATTCTTTTTGTCCTGATGGTGGCCATCTGGGACTTCATTTCCTTAGGTTCCATCATTGCGGCCTGCGCCATGCCCCTCTTCCTCATCATATTTGGAAAGCCCTCCCCCTTCATCGCCGCCTCAGTGTTCATGGCGCTCCTGATCTGCTGGAAGCACAAAGAGAATATCAAACGGCTTTCCAGGGGAGAGGAGCCGAAATGGAAAGAGCGTAAGCGTTAGACAAAGAGTTCCATCAGCCTGTCCAACTCGTCATCCGAGTAGAAGTGTACCGTGATCTGGCCCTTCCCGCCCCGTGTCTTGATCTCGACCTTGGTGCCAAGGGACCGCTTGAGCCTGTCCTCCAGGGACTGGACATAGGGGTCCTTGGACGCCCCCTTTTTCGCGGCGCCTGGAGATGCCTTCCCTCTTTTTGCCAATGCCTCAGACTGCCTGACAGAGAGCCCTTTTCCGACGATGGCATCCCGCAAGGCCTTCTGCGCGTCAAGGGCCTTGATTCCGGCCAGCAACCGGGCATGCCCCATGCTGAGACGGCCATCCATCACGTCCTCCTGGATGCCTGCCGGAAGCTTCAGGAGCCTCAGGAGATTCGTTAAGGAGGAACGATCCTTGCCTAATCTCCTGGCCAGTTCCTCCTGGGTCATCCCGGTCTGTTCCAGGAGGTTGTTGTATGCAGCCGCCTCTTCAATGGGATTCAGGTCCGTCCTGTGGATGTTTTCAATGAGCGCCAGTTCCAGGGCCTCCACAGGCGTTGCTTCCCTGACCACCACCGGCACGCGGTCAAGGCCCGCCTTCTGAGCCGCCCGCCACCGCCGCTCGCCCGCGATGAGCTGATACCCGTCCCCTGTTCGACTGACAAGGAGCGGCGTGATAATCCCCTTTTCCCTGACCGATGCCGCCATCTCATCCAGTTCAACCGGAGAAAATCGCTGCCTGGGCTGATTGGGGTTTGGCGAAATTGTCTCTATGGGGCACTGAAAGAAGTGTACTTCCCCCTCATCGAGGCGGTCGGCCTCCGGGATCAGTGCTGACAAGCCCTTTCCAAGGGCCTTCCTTTGGGTCATGACGCCCTATCCCCTCTCGATCAGCTCCCTGGCAAGGGCCAGATAGCTCTGGGCCCCCTTGGAGCTGATGTCATACAGAATAATCGGTTTTCCGTAACTCGGGGCCTCGCTCAGTCGGATGTTGCGCGGAATAACCGCCTTGAACACCCGGTCCTTAAAGAGGGCCCTGGCCTCATCCTCCACCTGGCGCGAGAGATTGTTCCGGCTGTCGTACATGGTCAGCAGGATATCTGGAGGACGGAGCCCCGGATTCAGGCCCCTCTTTGCAGCCTTGACCGTGGTCAGGAGCTGGGAGAGTCCTTCCAGGGCATAATATTCGCACTGGAGCGGGACGAGGACAGATTCAGCGGCCGTGAGGGCATTCACCGTCAGAAAGCCCAGAGAGGGGGGGCAGTCGAGAAATACATAGTCGTATTCCTTCCTGAGTGCGGCAATGGCATTACGGAGGAGGAATTCCTTCCCTGCCATGGAAACCATCTCCACCTCGGCCCCGATCAGGTTCCGGGTCGCGCAGATCAGATGAAGCCTCGGGAGCAGCGTGGCCGTAACCGCTTCACGGGCCGGCAGATCCCCGATCAGGACATCGTAGAGGCCCTGTTCGATGGCAGCCGGGTCCACGCCCAGTCCAGTCGTGGCATTTCCCTGCGGGTCGCAGTCGATCAGGAGGCAGTCCTTCTCCCCTGCGGCAATGGAGGCAGACAGGTTGACCGCGGTGGTGGTCTTTCCCACGCCGCCTTTCTGGTTGGAGATGGAGATGACATGTCCCATAAGAAGAAGATAGCCGCCTGTTATAGGGTTTGGGTCCGCCCCGGCAGATGCCGTGCCCTCGGGTCAAATGTGAGGCAAGGCGCATACAACGAGCGAAGACACGTGGATTGATAGCACAAACATTTCAGATTGAAAAGCCAAAACACTGTTTCACGTGAAACATTTTCTCGCAGGGAATCAGTTTGGACCCTCTCCCCCAATGCCGATGTTTCACGTGAAACATTCCAAGATAGATATTTCATAAAAAAACCCGGCTTAACCGTTCACGGATTTTCCAGTCTAAGGCAGGTTTTTTCGTTTTTCGCCTGGCAGCGGGATTCGGGTTTCAGGCTTTTCAAGCTAGAGACGAGGAGTCCCTCTTCCTGATGCCCGGTTGCCCCTGTGGCGGACCGCCATGCACGTTTCCCCCGTAGCTCGGAGGATTTCCAAACGCTCCAGGAAATCATCACGGTCCTGATTGTCCGTGAATATTCTGCGGCGTTCAATTCCCCTCGCAATGACATAATGCAGAGCACCCGGCGCGTCCATTCGAGCTTTTCTCCGCATGCACACTCAATAAAATATTGAGGAATGCCTGTAAATAGAAAAATATAAAGGGCGTCCCTCCCAGCCTCAGCTGTCTGCTCTTTGCTTACCGAGGACAGCCTCAAATTCAGATATGGTCAAGGTCGTGATTTGGGGGAAAGGAATGCTATTAAGAATGTTAAAATGCGTATCCTGCGTAACGATTGCATTTGCATTGGATGCGACAGCACAATCCACGAATTTGTCATCATCCCTGTCGTCTCGTATAAGGTTCCAGTTGTAATAGACCTCCGTGCGAATCACATTGGGGAGCAAGAGAAGCGCGCGGATAACGTTCCGGGCTACAGATACGGAATACTTTTCCGAAATGACCTCCTCATATTCTGAAAGGATATCGGATGTAACAGCGAGTTCGAATTTCTGGCGCAGCAATCCTTGAAATATCCAGTGATATTGAGATCTTCTGGATATTGAAACCAGCAGTACATTGGTGTCAAGAACAAATCTTCGATTCGTGTTCATTCAGCCAGGTTTCCATGGTATCCGCAGACATGTCTTTTTGATTCCAAACCGTATCAGCGCCATTCATCGCTTTTTGAGCAAAATGATTGGCCAAGATCGTTCTCAACTCCATCAAATCGTCGGATTCCAAATCCGTGGAATATAATTTCAGCAGTTCCATTTGAACATTGCTCAAAGCACGGGCTTTGACGTCTGTCCCCTTGCTTTTTTCTGAGGCAATGGAAGGCATGATCAGACCCTCCTTTCATTTTGTTATGGGTTCACTCAGGCAGCCCTTTCAAGGTGATAACAATGTGATTTAACTGGAAAAAGTAGAAATAGCTGGACAACCACTCTTCCAAAATATACC
>CAYPDL010000236.1:0-3668 GCA_964409475.1 uncultured Desulfobacteraceae bacterium
GGTTTGGGAAAGGCATACTCAATTGGCTTTAGCTGGAAGGGGAAATTGTTCGGGAATGCTACCTTTGTTCTACCTAAAGGACACACATTAAGAAACCAGTATGCGATTGAAACACTGGTAAGACAAATTTCGGTGGCTTTGCTACGCAGACAGGCTGAGGAACAGGTTAGAGAAGCCCATGATAAATTGGAGGAATTGGTAAGGGAGCGTACGAGAGAACTGGAAGAAACTAACGAGAAGCTCAAACTGGAGATTGAAGAGCAAAAACAGACCAAGGAAGGGCTGAGGGCCAGTGAAGAGAGATACAGGTTTCTCACCGAAAATATGCTCGACATGGTCTGGATCTTAGGCCGGGATTTCCGAACTACCTATGTGAGCCCCTCCATCGAAAAGGTGCTCGGGTTTACACCGGAAGAGCGGAAGCAACAGTCCATAGAAGAAGCTGTTACGCCTGAGTCCCTTCAAAAAATACAGGGAAGATTCATGGAAGAACTCCAGCGCGATAAAGAGGATGGAGTTGAGTTGGATCGGTCCGTCATTATTGAGGTTGAATACTACCACAAGGACGGCTCCACCGTATGGATGGAGAACCGGGTACAGGCAATACGTGACGCAGAAAAGGCTATTGTGGGAATGATGGGTGTCTCCCGTGATATTACAGAACGTCGAAAGGCCCACCGGGAATGGGAGAATATCTTTCAGGCCATCGGGCATCCCACACTTATCCTTGATGACAGTCACTGTATGATTCATGCCAATAATGCCGCCGAGACGGCGACGGGAAGACCCCGGGAAGACCTTATGGGGAAAAAATGCCATGAAATTTTCCATAATACCGATGAAGCCCCGGAAGGCTGTCCTTTTGAAATGATGCTCATAACCGGTCATTTGGAAACCGTTGAAATGGAGATGGAGGCCTTGAATGGAACATTTCTGGTTTCGTGCACTCCCATGCTTGACCATGAAGGCCGCCTTGAAAAAGTGATTCACATTGCCACAGACATCACGGATCGAAAGAGGGCCGAGGAGGCCCTTCAGGCAAGTGAGGAACGTCACCGAATGATGATAGAGCATATGAACAGCGGTGTGGCCGTATATGAGACGAAAGACGATGGGGCCTCCTTCGTTTTCAGGGACTTCAATCCAGCCGCAGAGAGAATCAGCAAAATTAAAAAGAAAGAGGTGATCGGCAAGGAACTTCTTGAACTCTTTCCCAAAATGAACCGGTTTGGGCTGGTGGACGCCCTTAGAAGGGTATGGAAGACAGGCAAGGCTGAGAGACTCCATGCGGGCTATTATCGCGATGACAGACGCCAGGGATGGCGGGACAATCGCATATACAAACTTCCATCCGGTGAGGTCGTGGCCATCTATGACGATGTTACAGCCCAAAAGGAGACCGAACTTAAACTGGCGGAATCTGAGAAAAGGCTCAGAACCGTCCTGGAGACGGTGGCTCTGGTGGCCATTATGCTGGATACAAAAGGAAGTCTGACGTTTTGTAACGACTTCTTTCTCGATCTGACCGGATGGAAACGTGAGGAGGCCCTTGGGAAAGATTGGTTTGATACCTTTATCCCCGCTGAAATAGAGGGCGGTCTCAAAAGAGAGGTGTTTCTCAACACCATTAAAACAGGAGAATTTCCAGCACACTACGAGAATGAAATCATCACCAAGAGCGGAGAAAGAAGACTCATTGCCTGGAACAACACGGTCTTTTTCAATGAAGAAGGGGAGGTCTTCGGAACCACCAGTATTGGTGAAGACATTACCGATCGCAGAAACGCAGAAGAGCAGCTGAGAAAAAGCGAAGCGTTTGTAAATGACGTGATCCGCTCGATAAATGATGGGGTCTTTGTATTGAATGATCGTTTCCAGTATATGGTTTGGAACCCGGCCATGGAAGCCATTTCAGAGGTGCCCAAAGAGAACGTAATCAGGCGAAACGAAAAACCGTGGGAACTATTCCCTCACTTAAAAGAGGTAGGAATAGATCAGGTGATGCATCGGGCCATGGCAGGGGAAACCATAGTGAACCAAGAGGTCCCCTACTATTTGCCCAGTGGGAGAAGTGGATTCACATCGGAGTCCTACTTTCCCCTTACGGACTTGAACGGGGCAGTTTCGGGCGTCATTGGCGTTATCCGGGAAATCACCGTGCAAAAGGCCCTTGAACATAGATTGCGGCAGGGTCAGAAAATGGAAGCTGTTGGTACCCTGGCGGGTGGGATCGCCCATGAATTCAACAATGCCCTGATGGGAATCATGGGGAGCATCGAACTGCTTAAAATGGATTTGCCTGAAGATAAGGGGAGAGACAAATATTTTGAGGCAATGAAGAGCTCCGGTTATCGGATGTCCCGTTTGACCGATCAATTGTTGGCCTACGCACAAGGAGGGAAATATCAAGCAAAGAATCTGAGGCTGGATGAGTTTGTGATAGAAACCTTGCCAATCCTGCAACATGACCTCAGCACTGAAGTCAGGGTGAAAACATATTTTCCAAAAGATCTTTCGTATGTTAATGCCGACCATACTCAGATGCAGATGATCCTGTCTGCCATATTGGCCAATTCTAACGAGGCGATAGAAGATAAGGGCCTTATTAAGATAACCGCCAGAGACGAAATTTTTGATAAGAGTTTTGCAGAAAAGCATGCCGGTCTTAAGCCTGGCCCATATGTTTGCCTCACTATCCAGGACGACGGCAAGGGCATGAACGAGGAAGAAAGAGAGAAGATATTCGATCCGTTTTTCACCACAAAATTTCAAGGTCGTGGTATGGGGATGGCCGCTGTATATGGGATTGTCAAGAATCATGATGGGTGGATCTTTGTGGACTCTAAATTGGGCAAAGGGACTCTGGTCCGAATCTATCTTCCAGCCGTGGAGGCTGAGGTAAGAAAAGATGAAAAGCCAAAGGTTGAACCTGTTAAAGGTACGGGGACGATCCTGGTTATTGAAGATGAAGATGTGGTTATTGAAGTCACCCAAACGATGTTAGAGCGATTAGGTTACCGGGTTATGGTAGCCAGGACAGGGAAGGATGCCATCTATATAACCGAAACCTTTGATGGAGATATCGATCTCGCTCTGTTAGATATAAAATTGCCTGATATGGACGGCGGAAAGATCTATCCTCTTATCATGAAATCCCGCCCGAATCTAAAGGTGGTTGTTTTCAGCGGGTACTCCATTGAAGGCCCTGCCCGAAAAATTTTGGATGCAGGTGCTCAGGGCTTTATCCAAAAACCCTTTTCGCTTATGACATTGTCGGAGAAAGTGAAACGGGTGTTGGAGGGCGGATAGACCACAAAATCAGTCTGATTTCCTTCGCAGCCTGGTTGTGTTGTATTTACGCCTTGAGAGGTGAACCATTGTTCGGGCAGCGTTGCCTATCGAAACACATTCAAAAGTAGCAATTCTGTTTTCAGAAGAACTGCGATTCCCGCCAACTCCACCAGCATCAGCCATTGTCAGATACTTGTGTATCTAATTGATATCGAATGGTATTTTATCACCAAAACGCTGATCAATATGGCAGATATCTGTAATTTTTGGTGGTGCTGAATTTGTGAGATATCCAGAAGATGGTAAACCCTTTGGCACACGAAGCTTGACTCACCCTATCGTGACTCCCAATTGTTTATTATAGAAGACCGACCCAA
>CAYPDL010000237.1:0-3624 GCA_964409475.1 uncultured Desulfobacteraceae bacterium
TCCATGCAATGAGCCAAGGTCTTGCGTCCTTTGGGAAAGAGACCCCCACGGCCCGGTCATGTTGCCCGCCTTCTATCAGGAGCCTAACGAGTTACAATAATTTCAAAAATGGGAACCCACAGAGCCTGGTATCGCAATAACCTTGCCGTCCAAAAGTGTGAAATTTAACTTCCGAAAAACTATAGTGTTGATCAGGCGAGGGTGTTGACTTTGATGGGACAATCCATTAGAGAAGGATGCCAAACAGAACAGGCAAGTGTGGCGCTATACTTAGGGGCTTAAAAGAATCGGGTGGAAACCCCCTGATCAAGGGATGCCACGTCCCGCAGATCACGAAGACAGCCCAGGGCTGAATGAATCTCTTTCTTATCATTATTCTCGCAATTCTGGTCGGCGACTACCTGTTGAACCTGGTCGTCGATACCCTGAATATGCGCCATTTGAGCACGGATCTTCCCGAGGAGTTCGTGGGGTATTATGATGGGGAAAAGTACGGAAAATCGCAGGAATACCTCAAAGAAACCACCCAATTCGGGTTTATTGTCGATTCCATCACGACCCCGCTTACCATCGCCTTCATCCTCATCGGGGGCTTCAACGGGGTCGATCAGTTCGCCCGGGGCTTTCATCTGAGCAGCATCCTGACCGGCCTTATCTTTGCCGGCGTCCTCATGCTTATCTCTCAGATGGTCTCCATACCCTTTTCCATCTACAGCACCTTTGTCATTGAAGAGAAATACGGGTTTAACAAGACAACCCCGAGGACATTTGTGCTGGACATCCTGAAGACCTGGATCCTGGCAGCCGTGATCGGGGCCATCCTCTTTTCCGCGGTGCTCTGGTTTTTTGAGAAGGCCGGGCCATGGGCCTGGGCCTGGTGCTGGATGGCCCTGACACTCTTTCAGATATGTCTCATGTTTATAGCTCCGGTCGTCATCATGCCGATCTTCAATAAATTTGTCCCCCTTGCCCAGGGCGAGCTAAGGGCGGCTATCGAAGACTATGCAAGAACGCAGAATTTCAAGCTGAAGGGCGTATTCACCATGGATGGCTCCAGACGCTCGACCAAGTCAAACGCATTCTTCACCGGTTTCGGCAGATTCAGAAGGATTGTCCTTTTTGATACCCTGATTGAAAAACACACCCTGGATGAACTTGTATCGGTCCTTTCCCATGAAATGGGGCATTACAAAAAGCGACACATACTCAAATCAATGGCCATATCCATCCTGACCAGTGGGCTGATGTTCTATATCCTTTCATTCTTCATCAACAACAAGGCGTTGTTTGCGGCATTCCAAATGGATCAGACCTCTATCTATGCAAGCCTCTTCTTTTTCGGGTTTCTGTATGCCCCCATAGAGATGATTCTCTCTGTTTTCGGGAACATGCTCTCCCGCAGGCATGAGTACGAGGCCGACGCCTTCGCGGTTTCCACCTACAAAAAGCCTCATTCCATGATCTCGGGCCTGAAAAAGCTGAGCGTCGACACCCTCTCCAACCTGACGCCTCACCCCCTCAAGGTGTTCTTAAGCTATAGTCATCCCCCTGTCCTGGATCGGATCAGGGTCATCCGGCGCCAGTCCGACAACAGTATCCCCTCTTGAACCGGCAGTTTGAGAGCAGTTGCAGCCAGAGACCGGAACAGGTGGTGAAAGCATATAGGATTGACGATCAAGAACCTAAATCAAGGTGGCATGGAAAGTCTGCCATCATGTTGGTGCAACAGACTTAATTTGTCTCCAAAGGCTGACCTTGATGGCAGATATCTCAGTTTTTCATGTTATTGAATCTGGTGATATCTCTTTGTAGCTTCTGGGGCACACAAAGCTTGACCGACCTTACCCCGACTCCCACCAATCGTTTTTGTTGATCAAAGAAAGCCATCTGTCATCCGCAGTCAAACGGTTTGCAGTCGCTTGCACTCTATGGTAAATTGGTCACAAAGCCAGCTCATATTTGAGTCGCGCTTTTTTCAAGGATAATTTGTGAAGTGTTGTTGACTTCAGCCTGAATTTCTGCTGATCTGATATGTAATGCAAAAATGCTTTAGCCACGATTAGCATTATAAAAGGGGGTTCAGGCGACTTTGTGGAAATATGTGAAATGGAGACAGGCAAAGAGTGTGGGGGGTGTCGATGACGCATAAAATGACAGACCGGGTAAAGGAATTGGCGGAGTGCCTGGGTGCAGCCGCTGTGGGGATCGCTACAAAGGAAACCCTGGATGGCGGTCCGCCTTCTGTTGACTTGACGTATGTACTTCCAGAGGCCGCATCAGCAGTCAGTTTTCTGGTTCCGCTGGATCAACGCTATGTAGAACCCTATCTAAGAAAGGAAGATCGACGCTCATATGAACTGGACAACGTGCGGACCAATACCCTGGTGAGCGGCATTTCGTTTGAGATTGCCAGTTATCTCAGTCAAAAGGGGTATCCCTCTGCGGCTCAGGCAGCCAATCTGGTCTACCGAACCGATACACCCAATGGTCCGCATGATGAGAAACCCCCTATATCGCATCGATATCTTGCAGCAAGGTCCGGCATCGGTCATTTCGGACTGTCGGGAAACGTCATCACAAGAGATTTTGGCGCAGCCGTGATTTTAGGATCGGTGGTGACGACCGCGGATTTGATTCCAACAGGCCCCCTGCCACCGGAAGAAAATTATTGCGATGGTTGCCGCCTGTGTATGGCATCCTGTGCCTCCGGATACATGTCTTCAGAAGACATCGCCACGGTGCGCATGGGAGGGTATGAATTCAACTATTCCAAGCGCCGTCACCACAATCGGTGTGATTACGTTTGCGGCGGGTTCACCGGTCTTCATCATTCAGCTAAATGGTCCACCTGGTCGCCGGGGAGATTCCCTATTCCGGACAGCGATGAGGATTTCCTGCATGCGATGATCGAAGCTGCGCCGGCTTACAAGGGGAGGCCTAGGCCCGAGGGTGGCTTTTTTCATTTCTTGATGCCGGGAAACAAAATACATTTCACATGCAATAATTGTTCGCTGGTGTGTCATCCAGATAAGGAAACCAGAAAACGTCGTTACAAAATGTTAACCCAGAGCGGAGTGGTGGTTCAGCATTCTGATGGATCATTGGAAGCGGTTTCCCCTGAAGAGGCAATAGATCGACTGTCAGTCATGCCGCCTGAGCGTCGGGGGCTATATGAAAAAATGTAAAATGAATGGTGCTATTGGCTATCTCAGTAACAATGCCATGGCTACATTTGGATAGGGCCTGGTCTGATTTATCTGTTGGATATTCCATAACCAAAAGGCTAAGTTCCAAGGCATACGACTGATGGTTTTTTCCAAAAACGCTTAAGGATTGATGCATTCGTAAAAAGTCAAAAAATCGAAATTCGAACCTAATGAGTTCAATAGGTTATCCATGCTAAAAAGGTCGAATTCGGACTTTTTACGAGACCATCAAGGATTCGACGTACCGCTATGCCGGATTAGGTTCAAATAGCTCTTATTTACAGCATATTAGATCATTTTGCTGCCGAGCTGTAATGCCACCACACATCTTCTGAAAAGATAGCTTCGCCCTTTCCGGCCAACTATAGTTTTTCAGAAAAATAATTTCACAAATAATTACAAAGAGCTGGACACGGCC
>CAYPDL010000238.1:0-3553 GCA_964409475.1 uncultured Desulfobacteraceae bacterium
TTGCGTCCTTTGGGAAAGAGACCCCCACTGGCGTTTTTCACATGCCTAAAGTGTTACAATTCCTATGAATTCCTGATTCGGAGTTCAGGCCTGCCCGCATCGCTTTCGCAAATGGCGCTGCAGGCGGGCGTCAGTCTTTTATAACCCATTGACAGGCATACTGATTTTCATCTGCTCGGGTGACCGTTTGCCCTTCTCGTGAGGGGTGAAAACGGCTCAAATGTTCTTTTGAGCTTCCACGTTTCCCCGAGGACCTCTGCCTCCGTGACAACGGCAGGGCCGGGGGAAGAACCGAGGCCCTGCTTTGACGCCTTCAACGGAAGACCGGTGACGGGCGATACCGGTACACTGCGCAAATCGCCCTGTCCGGCCACAGGACCCACCAATGGAGCGCTGAAGACCAGATCAGCAGGCTCGATCCCCTTTTGAAACTCAGGGGCGCTGATGATGGCGTTGGCTGTGTCGATCCAGAGGGGGAGGGCCCCGGATGCACCGTATATCTCCGTATGCTTCCCTTTCATGGGACGGTTGTCGTCATAACCGGCGTAGGCGGCAATGGCATATCCATCATCCATGTCAAACAGGTTGGTTTTCACATTGCGCCCGGGTATAAATCCGACAAAGCTGGAATTGGTGAACCGGTTGGCGGTCCCCGTCTTCCCAAAGGTGGGGATAGGGATGTCGAACATACGGACAGCATCCCTGGCCTTTCGTCCGGTCCCGACCTCCATGACCTTTCTCAGGATCTCGGTGGTCAGGGTAGATACCCTCTCGGACAAGACCCTTTCCGGCTCGGGGGTAAACGCGTAGATGACCTCCCCCTCTCTGTCCACGATTTTTGTGATGATCGGGACCATGGCGGCGCCCCCCTCAGGTGAGAGGGGATATGCCCTTCCTGTTACAAGCGTTTCGTAGGCCAGGGCTGCCTCCATGATGCTGATGGAATTGGGACCCAGAGGGAATGAGAGAACCGGGTCCAGGGGGGTTGATATGCCGATTCTTTTTGAGAGATATGTCACAAAAGAGAGATTGACGAGGGTCCTGAAATCCCTGATCCTGGCAAGCACCTCCAGGCTGTAGCGTTCCTCAGTGAGAAGCCTTCGATAGTTGGTTTGGATGTGATTCTCCAGGGTATCCAGTATGCCGGCAGGAATCAGATTGTCGATCCACACCTCCTTTTCCAGATCGGCATCGATGCCCTTCTTAATGAGCCATGCCGGGGTGATCGGCAGCGGTGTGGCCGGAACGAGCTTTTGGGCATCATCTATATAGACGATTCGGGTCCCTCCCCCTGGTTCGGTGACCCTGTAGAAATTGCTGAGGTCATCAGACAGGAGGTGATTGATGCTGGAATCAGTTGGCTGGCCATGCTCACGCAGGATCTGTGCTGCCCTCCTAAACCGTGTACGCATCTCCATGTCGAGATGGCGAAGGCTCTGGTAGTCGTATCTCAAAACCCGGCGGGCCTCGGTCGCCTCCATATCGGGCGTGCCGTTTTCGAGACCGAAATAGAGACGGTTAACATCCTCCAGGACAGACTCATGGCCTGAAAAAATCATATCGGTTTTCACCTGGCGCCTGGACTCTTCAAAGGCCGCTTCCATCAGGGTATCCTTGTCAACGATCACGCCGTACCGGTCCCTGATGCGGGCCTTGTAGGCCTGGTAAGTCTCGCCTTCCTCTCTTCCGAGCCCTACCAGGTTGACCACCTGGCGGAACTCGCTCATATTGAGGTGATCGGTAAGGTGGTAGAGGAGCCAGACCGTTGCCAGGTTTTCGGATTTGGCGCCAGCCCATGCCATGGACACCGTGTCGCTCTTGGGTTCGTGATCGGGGCTGGGCACATAGGACGTGCCTTCAAATTGATAGATCCCCGACCTGTTTTCGATCGGGTCGAGGATATTCCATTTGAGCATAAGCGCCGCAGCATAGACGATCGGCTTGAAGATGGAGCCCAGCTGGCGCTTCGCATGCACGGCCCGGTTGAAATAACGGTCGAAATAGCCCCCGACCATGGCGCGTATCATCCCCCGCTGCAGCGCCACGATCCCGCCTTCCATTTCCGGGACGGCCGTGAGCATCAGTTTCGGCCCGGGGTCTTCTTCGGGAGTCGCATCAGGGTCTTTCATAAACTGGACCGGCACCCGGTCGCCCACATGAAAGGTCTTCAGGAAGGCCGGGACCTGATCGCGGTCAAACGTGGCCCAGGTTCCTGCCTTGGCCTTGAGCCAGGCGCCCCCTATTGCCTTGAATCCATCGAAATCGATGACCCCGCCGCCATTGTCCCACGCCACAACCAAGCGTCCATTATCCTTGTCTGGGTTAACAGAGGTAATTTGAGCTAAAAAAGGAAGACCGTTTTCTGGTTCTTTTCCTTTTTTTTCAACAAGTTCCCCGTATGTGTCCGTTTCCTGGGAGGGTTTGTAGCCGTTCAACTCCACATCCATCAGGGGGAGACGCCTGCGGAGGCTCATGAGGGCGGCATACTGGATATCCCTGTCGACTGATGTGTAGATGCTGATCCCGGACGTGGCAATGTTGTCAACGCCCTGCTCTTCGAGGATAGCCCTGAAATAATCGGATTCGAGTTGATTCCGGATATAGTCCAGGACCACATTAAGCCGATAGGTGACTTTTCCCTCCTCGAAAGGGACCTCACGCTTCAATGCCTCGGCGTATTCCTCATTGGTGATGAAGTCGAGTTTACGCATGTTGGCCAATACATAATCCTTTCGGGCCTTGGCCAGCCGTCTGGTTTCGTCCTTTTCGATCCGGTTTTTTTTGATGAAGGGGTTGTATCGGTTCGGCCCTTTTAGGGAACCGGCAATAAAGGCGGCCTCTACCAGCTCGAGGTCTCGAGGGTCTTTTCCAAAAAAGTACTGGGATGCAATCCAGAGGCCCTTTCCATAACCGGTTACAAAGAACTGGTTGGCATACATCTCTATGATTTCTTCCTTTGTATATCGCCTTTCCAGGAGAAAGGCCTGCATCACCTCCTTGAGCTTGGATATGTAGGATCGCTTTTCCCGCTTGAAGATGTTCTTGGCAGTCTGCTGGGTGATGGTGCTGCCGCCCTGAACCACCTGGCCTGCCCTCATGTTGGCGATAAAGGCCCTGACAACGGACTTGATGTCAAACCCCATGTGATCGAAGAAGTCTCTGTCTTCCGCTGCAATCAGGGCCTTGACAAATGCCTTTGGCATCTCCTCGTAGGGGATGTATTTGCTGTGGGTCATTTCAAAGAAGACCCCTATGGGGGTGCGGCCATCCGCGTAATAGACCGGGCTTTCAGAGGCAATAACGCGGTCAATCGCCCCCCGCTTGATCCGTTCGCCCGCCTCCTGACTCACCCCGTAGTAGAAATAGCCCAAGAAACCGCAGGGGACAAGGATCAGGAGGAGCAGAATAATGAGGAGGATTCGTTTCATGCTGGTTACTCGATACTGGTTGCTCGTTTTTCCAAGTTTTAAGTTACGAGTTTAAAGTGCCTAAAGTTGATAGTCTCGTAAAAAGTGAGATTTCTCACAGAGCCCTCAGAGAACACAGAGATAAC
>CAYPDL010000239.1:0-3545 GCA_964409475.1 uncultured Desulfobacteraceae bacterium
TATGGCTATCTTTGAGCTACAAGAAACTATCATCGAGCCTGTCCAGGATTATTAGACGGGCATGGGAACTCGATGTATTCGATTCTTGATATCGACCTCGATTACTTTAACGTTATACCAGACGCCGGTCACCAGCTCGAGCAATTGCTCACCTGGGCAGACTGTCCAGTATCAATGGTTGTTGAGCGACACAATCACGCATTTGCGCGATGGAGGAAACGATGGCAGATAAAAGGGATCGCACCCTCGCACATTCTACATGTTGATGAACACCACGACATGATGGACCAGCGACAGCAAACCAACATTGCCAACTTCATGTTTCATGCCATGCGCATCTGGCCCCAGTGCCGAGTCCACTGGTTAGTGGACCATCCCATCGATTCCCCCGCCATGTGGCTGGAAAATGAAACGTGGAACTCATTTCGGGGCAGATTCAGCTATGGGCCTAAACGCCCTGTGCGGTGGCCCAAACCAGATGTTGTATCCGTTTGCACGAGTCCCGACTTTGTTGTTCCCAAATTCGCAGCGGAACTAATGGAAGTGATCTCAGCATTCAGAATGAATCATCACAAAGG
Organism: uncultured Desulfobacteraceae bacterium; assembly: GCA_964409475.1. GTDB lineage: Bacteria > Desulfobacterota > DSM-4660 > Desulfatiglandales > Desulfatiglandaceae > AUK324. The sequence continues at coordinate 579 of CAYPDL010000239.1, forward strand.
AAGGAATTCTGGAAAGGCGATAAGCTAACAAAATGTTGCCAATTATGACTGTTCAGTGAACAGGATGTGACAATATGATTGACTTAATGAGGGATTCCCAAACGCTTGCTATCAAGAAGATGAAGGAGATCGTGGACCAAGCCGTTAATATCATGGCCGATGCGGTTACCATCGAGTTCGCCAAGGAAGGGGGCCTGGAAGTTCTCTTTGTGGTCGGGGACACCAGTTTCGAGGGAATTCTCGTTGACCGGACTCTTGAGGCAGCGGTCATGACACTGATTCATCAGAGAGCGGGACTGGAGAAAAGACCATGCGGTACGATGCACTGGGAATCCCAGGGACAGAATTTTAAGATCCGAGTCGAGGAGTATGACAGTTTCAGTGAGACCGCATATACATTGACATTTCCAAAGAGGTGACAGTTAGACACAATATAGGCATTTATCTAATTGATATTACATAGTATTTTATAACCCAAACGCTGAACGAGATGGCAAATATGTCAACTTTTTGGTAGTGCTGAATGTTTGAGATATCCTGATGGTAGCTTCTGTGCTACACGAAGCTTCACTCACCTTATCAGGACGCCAACAATCACTATCATAGCCAGAGAATGATAACCAATCCGGACTTAATGAAACGACTTGCCGTCAATCCGGGAGGCCTTTTGAGAACTCATCCCACAATATTTGCAGTCAGACCCAACCTGTGGTAAATTCCGGTACGCAAATGGCCTGTATTTGAGTTGCTCCTTTTTCAACTATAGGTCTTTCAGTGTACCCGAGTTCCGCCCGAATTTCATATGGGCTGTTATGGAATGTTGCAAGACGTGTGAAGTTGCGGGGCTTGGTGATGCTTTCTCAACTCTATTTCTCCCGGAGGCATGAGTAGAAAATGTTGCGGCAAAATACGAGGAATCGACTAAGAGCCGTAATGCATCTATTGACTGTTTTGGTTGCTCTATTCTGTTTGCCTGAAATTTCATTCGCCGACAAAATCGTCGTGTACTCCGGAGTCTATCCACCTTATCAGATTGAGGATAATGGAAAACTGACTGGCGTAAATACTGAAATAATCGTGGCCATCTTTCATCATTCAGGGATTCCTTTTGAAATCCAATATGTCCCGTGGGCTCGGGCTCAAAAAATTGTTGGCGATGACAGCCTTCCGAATACAGCTATTTACTGCCTTGGCAGAAACGAACAAAGAGAACAGCAATACAAATGGGTGGGCGTCTATTCCTATCAAAAGGTCAGCTTCCTGACTTTGAAAGATTCAGGCGTAACAATAAATGGCCCTGAAGATGCAAAGAAATACGTGACGGGTCTGGTACGGGGAGATATCATCACAGACCAACTCAAGTCCCAAGGATATATCGGAAAACATGAAATTGTGCATGACGACATCCTGAATATTCGGAAGCTGTTCAAGAAGAGAGTGCAAACAATCGTAACTTCCCTGCTTGCTGCGAAATATATCGCGAAGGAAAACGGCCTTGATCCCAATCAAATTGAATCGCAGTATGATGTGGCAACTGTTGAATTCAATCTCGCTCTATCAAAAGGAACATCCGATGAGATCTGGTCGAAATTGCAGACTTCGCTAAAGACATTGTTGGAAAATGGTACCATTGAAAGAATTATAGATAACTGGCGTTAATCCAGAAAAGGATGAAGGGTATGAGATTCCCCAGACTTGAAGTCCTTGTATTGATCATTATTTGCCTTTGCTCGATCCCCTTCGGCAGTCGAGTTTGTGCTGATGACAAGGTAATTGTCCTTGCCCATGAAATTTCCTGGGCTCCTCACTATGGAAAAGACCTGGAACAGGGGGGGTATACCGTTGAGATCATCAGAGAAGCCCTAAAACGCGTCGGTTATGAACTGGAGACTGTATGGCTGCCCTGGAAGAGGGCACAAGTAGAAGCCGCAAGAGGGGATTACGACGGTCTTGGTGCTTCCTACTATACCGAAGAAAGGGCCACAAAATTTGCCTATTCAGACCCCATTGCCGCCACCGAAATTGTTTTCTTTAAGAGGGCCGAAGATGATATCAGGTATTCCAAGCTGGAAGATTTGAAACCATACAAGATAGGGACCGGGTTTGAGTATGGTTATCCTGAGAAATTTCTGAAGGCCGACTATCTGCAAAAGGTTGAAGCGTATGAGCTTAAGACCAATATAACAAGGTTATTGCATAAGCGAGTCGACCTCATCATCGGATCTCGTGAGGCCATCCTTTTTTGCTTAAGGCAGGAGTATCCCGACAGGATAGATTCCCTGGAAATTTTGGGAGATCCCTTGGAAACAATGTCGCTCTACGTTCTATTCTCAAAAAATAGACCGGACTACAAGCAAAAGGTAGAGGATTTTAATCGTGGCCTTAAGATGATCAAGGAAGATGGGACTTATCAAAAGATCATGAAAAAACATGGGTTAGATTCCGGATAGCTTCACTCCCTACTGAAATTAGCCTTTTGAAGACTCCTTAAACACAGGGCGTTCATTTTCGAATAACCGGAGCATCGACAATTGGCTTACCTTACGGATCTTCTTGATATAACACTTTTTGCCGGTTTAGATAGCCTGCCCGACATGGCAGATAACTCAACTTTTCGATGGTGCTGAATCTTGGAGATATCCAGATGGTACGTCTGGGGCACACCAAGCTTGACCGACTTTACCACGCGCCCCATCGCCCGTCCTATCCAGGAAAAGATGATCCACCTGTGCAATCAATCAAATCGTCTGCCCTCAATAAAAAGGTCCTTTTGAGAATCTGGCCCGCATTATTTGCAGCCAGATCCAATCTGTGGTAAATTCCGGGACACCCCCGGCCTATTTAAGCCGCGTATTTTACAAGGATAGGTTTTGCAGTGTTGTTGGGTCCGGCCGGAATGTCTGGTGATCTGACATGCAAGACAAATGCAAGTTATGTTCTCAGTCTGGTTATGTTGTGAGCATTTGG
>CAYPDL010000240.1:0-1833 GCA_964409475.1 uncultured Desulfobacteraceae bacterium
GAAATCGCCTGGCCGATTCGAATCTTATCCTTTGCCCCGGCAGGGCCTGCCAGGAACAAAACCCCGACAGCCAGTATCAGCAATCCGATCCATGTCCTGTTTTTCATGGTATCCCTCCTTATAATTATAGGCGTTCTTGCTCAGCTCCAATTTTCCAGCTTGCTCCCCCCTGTGTTGTGCACCTCCTTTCTCTTGCAGGTCCCTGTGATCAAAACGGAAAGGCCAATTTTACAGACCGAGCACCGGCTTGATCACAAGGCCCTTTTCCATATCCTCCACCGCCTTGTTGAAGATCGTGCGTCAGTGCCTTTTTCTGAGTTCTCTTTTTAAAATCTTACCCTGGGGACTTTTGGGGAGTTCGTCAACAAATTCAATGGACTTGGGGGCCTTGTATGAGGCCATCTGCCCCCGGCAAAACCCGATGATCTCTTCTTCGACAGCCGCGGCATCTCTTCTTAAAACCACCACCCCGTGAACCCTCTCCACCCAGTAGGGATCGGGGATCCCGATGACGGCCGCCTCGGCCACGGCCGGGTGCCGGTACAGGACCTCTTCCACCTCCTTGGGATAGACGTTTTCGCCGCCCGTGACGATCATGTCGTTCTTTCTGTCCGCGATATAGACAAATCCCCTTTCATCGTAATATCCCAGATCGCCGGTCCGGAGCCATCCATCCTTCACGGCCTCCTGTGTATCTTCGGGCTTGCGCCAGTACGACGACATAATCCGCTCGCTCTGAACAATGATCTCGCCGATCCGGCCGGGCAACAGGTCGTTGTCCGAATCGTCCACGATCCTCATATGGACCCCGATGCAGGGTTGACCGCAGGATTCAAGCACCCGCATGCCCTCTGCCGATGCCAGGGCGGCACGGTGGGCGGCCTTGCTCAGGACGGTCGTGTGAGGCCCGGACTCTGTTTGGCCGTACCCCTGGAAAAAGAGAGGCCCGAAGACCGACAGGCCTTTCTTCAATACCTCGACGGGCATGGGGGATGCCGCGTACCAGATCCGCTTCAGGCTCCCCAGATCGAACTGGCGGATATCGGGCAGGTTCAGGAGGGATATCAACTGGGTGGGGACAATATGAATATCGGTGATCCCTTCATCGCCGACGGTCTGTAGGGCCGCGGCAGGGTCAAAGGAGGCCCGGGCCATGATGACGTTGCATCCGCCCATGAGGAAGAAGGGCCATACATGGCTGTCCCCGCCGATGTGAAACATGGGCAGGACCACCAGGTGACGGTCGCCGGATTCCAGCCCCAGATCCAGGGCCTTGATCTGGGTATTCTGCATCTTCTGTGCGTGGGTATACAGAGCGCCCCGGGGGGTCCCGGTGGTGCCGCTGGTATAGAAAATAACCAGAGGGTCCTCTTTTCCCACCGCCACATCGGGTTCGTCCATGGGGTGGCGCTCCAGGAGGTCCTCGTAGGCGATGACGCCTCCCTCGGGTGGGCCGAAATTGATGAAGGATTGCGTTTTTATTGGTCTCTTCTGAATTTCCTCCACACTCCCTTGGAACTCGGGGGCCAAAAACAGAGCAGCGGCCTGGGAATCATCGATGAGATGCCGCAGTTCCTCCGGCTTCAGGCGGGGGCTGAAATGGGCAAGGATAAATCCTCCCTTCATGGCCGCCCCGAAGACCTCCGGATATTCGAGTCGGTTCCATGAAAGGATCCCGATAACCTCCCCTTTTTGAATGCCGAGGTCCTGAAGCCCATGGACAAGGGCATTCACCCTCTTGTTGAAGTGCTCGAAGGTAATCCTCTCGGAGCCCCATACAAAGGCCTCGCTCTCGGGGTAGAGGATGGCGTTTCTATAGATGAGATCGGCGAA
>CAYPDL010000240.1:1933-3522 GCA_964409475.1 uncultured Desulfobacteraceae bacterium
AAAATATAAAATATCTTGTCAAGGAAAACAATTAATTTCCAGTTGAAATTGAGCGGGATCTTCACTATCATGAAGATAAAGGAGATAAACATGCATAATTTTAAACCAGTTAAGCAGCCAAGAATCTCGGATGTGATTTTTCAGCAGCTCAAGAATGCGATCCTGGCCAACGAGTTCAAGGCCGGAGACAGGCTCTCCTCGGAAAAGGACCTGTCAGACCAGTTTCAGGTAAGCCGCGTTGCCGTGAGGGAGGCCATTCGCGCCCTTGAGAATGCCGGGTTTGTGGCGATTCGCCAGGGACTGAACGGCGGCGCCTATGTGACCGATTTAACCTTTGAACATCTTGCCAATGCCTGCCTGGATCTCTTTCTGGCCAACAAGATATCCATCCATGAGCTGCACCATGTCCGCATTCTCATCGAACCGGAGGTGGCGCGTCTGGCCACCCTTCACACCAGTCCCGAATGGAACGAAAGTCTCCTGATGGCCTATAAAGGAGAGCACCCCCCCGGCGCCTCTCTGAGCGAAGATATTGCCTCGGCAACCCGGGTGCATTTCATCCTGGCCGAGATGTGCGGGAATCGGTTCCTGGAGGCCCTTGTCAATTCGCTGCTCAAAATGAGCAGAAAGATCATCGAGGAAATGAGGCCGAATCCCCCCAGTTCCATCCATCCGCCCGGTCTGCATGGACCCATTGTCGACGCTGTGTTTGCCGGCGACGCGGATGCGGCCGCAGAGGCCATGAGAACACATGCCAGGATCTTCTACGACAACCTGGTAAGGATGGAAAAGGACTACCGTGACCATGCGCCTGGAAGGAGTTGATATGGCCCCCATGACCACCTGCCGCACACTCACAAAAGAGATGTTGTCCCGTCCTGTCTCCGTACGGGTGGATGAACCCCTACCCGATTTGACGGCAGCCAGACGGATTGCAGATCAAAAGGCGAGGGAATTGGCATCCGAGCCCATGTTGCTGGCCTGGTACGAGGCAAAAAGCGGCCGATTCTCCCCCGGCGTGGAATGCTGCAGCGAGACCAAGCCCGGTTGGCTGGTCTATGCCGAATCCAGGGGCGGAGATATCGCCATAGACATCAACGACCAGGAATATGTCTTTGTCTACAGGGAGTTTTGATAATTGGAAACCGGCCCCATTACGAAATGCCCGCCCATTCCCTGACGAGATCATCGGTTCACTCCCCATTTGACGCTCCACCAGGTCCATGATGCCCTTTCGTTTTATACGAAAACAGGAATGAGTTGGATCACACGTCTGAACAAGATCGGGAGATTATCGCCGGGCTCCAGCAGGCGTAAATCGTCACCGGAACGTCTTCAACACATCCGACCCGCCCACAGACATTCCGAAACAGAAATTCTCCTTGACTTTCCTATCGTTTACAATAGAATCCCTTTAATTTGTCATAGATCCCCAACCCATGAGCTGTGAGCCATCAATCATGAGCCACGAACCATCAGCCATAAGCCACGAACCATGAGCCATATCCCCCTGGAGCACCCCCTCAAATACATCGTACCCAGCTCCTGACAGGAGTTGTTTGTCCTGTTGGGAGGAAAATCTTCATCAC
>CAYPDL010000241.1:0-3500 GCA_964409475.1 uncultured Desulfobacteraceae bacterium
CTGATGAGCGGGTGAGCTGATAAGCTGATGAGCTGATGAGCTGATAAGCTGATGAGCTGATAAGCTGATGAGCTGATGAGCTGATGAGCTTATGAGCTTATGAGCTTATCAGCTCAAGGCCCTGCGCCCCACGCCTTGCGCCTACACCATATCCGTATCCCCATAGGTCAGGTACCAGTTTTCTGCGGTCCCCAGCACGGAGGCGTCATGGGGGGCATACCGGGCCCCGAAGTGCCATTCCCGGGGGTTCAGAACGGCCGGGACCCTTCTCAGGCCAGCGGCCTTGAAAAACGCAGGATCTCCCTGGGACAGGAGGCATGTCATGAATTCCGCCCCTTCGGCCTTAACGCAGTCCCTGGCAAAGCGAAACAGCTGTTGAGTGGTGAGTGTGTCCCTGATCGGGAATGGAAAGAGATCGGTCAGGACCCCGAAAAAATGCCCCATGAGCGTCAGGGTCCGGATGACCATATAGCCCAGAAGCCTCCCGCTGGACCGGATGGCAAAGGGCCGGTAGCCGAAGCCGGGGGTGTCTGCGTAACGCCAGTTGAGATAGGCCGCGTCCCGGATCTGGATGACGGGGGCCAGGTTCCGGCGCCTGTTCCACAGTTCGTCGTATTCCTTATCAAAGCGGGTCACGGGTTCCACCTGGAGGCCGGGAATATTCGCAGAGACCGCCGCATGAGAATCACCTTCCCGCCCTGCGGGCGCGTTGCCGGACTCCTTGTTCAGGCCAAGGCGCGTGCGCAGCATGGTCAGGGGCCGCAGGGGCGCAACCCGCAGGGGAAAGACCGTGAGCAGGCGCCAGTCGAGATGGCGGGTGAATCCGGGAAGGGAGGCCTTGTTGGGAAAGCCCCAGACCGTTGTGATGCCCGACTCCGATTGGATACGCCGGTATGCCTCACGGGCCAGGGCGGTAAAGAGCCCCTGCCTCCGATAGTCGGGATCGATCATGGTGTCGCAGGACAGGGCGAACCGGGTCTCTTTGCCCTGAACGGAAAACCTGGTGGGGATCACTGCATACTGGCCCACGATCCGGTCGTGGTCTTGGGCAAGGGCGCAGAGGGCCTCGCCTGCCGGATTCCGCCGAAACTGCCAGCGCCACGTCTCGGGCATGAGCCGGACAGGATCCAGGTCCCCGAAGACGCGTTGGCGAAGGTCCAGGATCTGTTCCTCGTCCCCGTCCCGGTAGTCCCGTATGTGCCAGGTATGGGTCATCCCTTCAACAGCCTCACAAACAGTTTCCCCTGATCGAATCGGGGCAGGGTATGATCCTTTATGGACCGTATCAGATACGAAGGCCGGAGATAAAATCGCAGATAGGACCTTCTCAGCATGGATTTCAATGTCCTGAGGTCGTGATGGACGTGGTTGTAATGAGGATAAAGGTGAGCGGGAAAGGCCTCAGGGTCAAGATGGATCTCTTGGGCGAGCCGGGTCCCCGGAAAGGGGACGATCAGGTGAAAGGCGACATAGTCGGGATTGAGCCGAACAGCCAGTCTGATGGTGGACGCCATGTCGGCCCGGGTCTCGCCCGGGAACCCGAAATTCATGAAGAGGGCGGTCCGTATCCCGTTCTTGCGGGCCAGCGAGACGGCCCTTACGCAGTCCGATACCTGGATTCCCTTTCCGGTCCGGCTGAGGATGCGGGGGCTCCCGGCCTCCACGCCGAAATGAATGAGGCGGCATCCGGCCTGTTTCATCAGATGCAGCAGGTCGTCGTCCACATCGGTCACCCGTGTCTGGCAGCACCATTCGATCTTCATGTCATGCCGGATGAGGGCCTCGCAGAATGAACGGACAAACCCCCGGTTGAGGGCAAATTCAAGGTCCATAAAATAGATATTTCTGACGTGAAACCGGTCCCTGACATAGGCCGTCTCAGCCACCAGGCGGTCAAGGCCTTTCTGCCTGAAGCGGCGGCCGTACATCCCCAGGTAGCAAAAACTGCATTGGTGGGGGCATCCCCTCGAGCCTTCCAGGATGGCAAAGTCCCCCCCCAGGAACTCATACTGGTAGCGGTCCATGCTAAGGAGATGATAGGCCGGACAGGGGAGGTCATCCAGGTCCTCGATGAACCCCCTCGGGGCCGAACGGACCAGCCGGCCGCCCTCCAGATACGCGATGCCGGGGATATCCGGCGGGATATCGCAGGATGTGTCCCGTCGGGTCAGCTCTAAAATGGTCTGTTCCGGCTCGCCGAGGATGGCTGCACGGGCCCGGCTTTGCCTCAGTATGGCCTCCGGCCGTTCTGTTATGTGGGCCCCCATGATATAGAGGCGTTCCCTGGGAATCTGCTCGATGGTGCGGAAGAAAAACCCGATGTCCAGGGAGGGACACTGCCACCGGTCATAGGGGGTGGAGGTCACGAAGACCTTGTCGCATCGGGCTGCCTGTTGTCCGACGGCCTGTGGAGAGAGGTGTTCGATATTATTGTCCAGGATCCGGACGGAAAGGCCCTCCTGCTCGAGCATGGCGGCCGCTGTCGCCAAGTCCAGGGGCTGCCAGATCCGTTTGAACTGGGGCTGCTTCTGCCGCCCTATCCCGGTCCAGTCGGGGTTGATGAGGAGTATGGTTTCAGGGTGCGTCATCGCTCTTTTCCGAAGGAGGTGGTTTGAATGCCTCGCTGAGCCAGGTCTTTTTTGAGTGCGCGGTCGGTGAGCAGGTCCAGGTCCTTTTTCCAGTCGTAGCCCCAGTGACGGTATTTCATTGACGTATGGGCGTCGCCGGTCCCGGGATGGAGGATGACCTCAACCCCGCAAGGCGGGGCCGGCTTTGACCGGAGCGCGGCCAGGGTTTTGAGGAGCGCGTCTCTGGTCAACCCGCCGCCGGCCGACAGGAATCCCACTGAGGGAATGGTCCTGACAGGGGACGCCAGCAACCGGGATGCATAGAGCCGGGACCAGCCGGCGAGGCCGGTCCACTGGATGAACCGCCTGAGACCCGCATTCAGGGATGCCGGGTCTACCATCGCGGCCCTGACAAAGGGGATGTCATACGTCCTTACAATCTTGAGACAGACGCTGAGGAGCCCCGGAAAGAGATGGACAAACTGGTGGCTGTCCAGGTGGCTGATCCGGATGCCTGCATCCAGGACCGTTTCCACCTGGGCGCGCCATTCGGCCCCCACCTCCCGGTAATCGATCCGCCTGAAGAGGATCGTCTTCAGGAGATGGTTCCTGGAAGGGAAGCGATCGCCCGAAGGGATGATCGAAGAAAGATCTCGGGGGCGGAGCACAGGCCGTTCGTCGCAGAGGGTCAGGTGAAGGCCCATATCCAGTCCCGGGTTGTCTTTGGCCAGGGCAAGCGCCTCCTGTGCGGCCTCCCCTCCTGCGACGAGCGAGGCGCTGGTCAGGAGACCCTCCCTGAACGAGCGGATGATCCCCCTGTTGACCCCCGAGGTCAATCCAAAATCGTCGCCATGAAAAATTACTTTCATTGTAACGCCGTAACCGTTCACGGGTTCAAAGGTTCAGAGGTTCAAGGTTGCTTTATGGGTCCCC
>CAYPDL010000242.1:0-3323 GCA_964409475.1 uncultured Desulfobacteraceae bacterium
TATAAGTTCAAACTGATTTTCTATCTCCACTTTTTCACCCCTCTTCGAGGAACGACTCACGGCCGGCTGGCTTAGCTTGAGTTTGGCAGCGATTTCGGTAGTGCACATCCCAGGCTTTCGGTGTGCCCAAAAACACAGCAGCGCCCCTGGCGCGTCTATTCTTCCTTTCCGTGGCATAATCATTCCCTATCATATCTAATCCCCAACGTAAAGCATAATAGCATAGTCGTCCCCATTACTCACTTTTTTTCTCTTGACTTGCCCTTTAATGGATGACCCCCATCCATTGGGTCCGACCCTAGCCACACACGATTGCCGATTGATTTTAAAAGTAATAAAATGATGTACGTCCCCTATTCCTTTCCGCTGCTATAACGGATGCTCCCCGGTTTGCTATTCCCTGACCTGCTCGATGATCCGGGCGATATAGGTGTTGACATAGGGGTCGGAATTCCCCTGCAGGATCATTTTCCCGCCTGCGTAATGCCGCATAAAGGCATTGAACCTGAAAAAGGGGGAGTCGTTCAAGTGGGCCACGTCCAGCAGCAGACCGGAAAGATAAGAGACGTCCAAAATACGCGGAATGTCCGGATGCTCCACCGGATAATTCGTGCGGATGTGAAAGGTGGTCTTCATCTTGTCCACACCCCTTTCCACATCAAAAAGCCTATCCGGTACGTCATCGATAAAGGCAGGCAGATGGTCGCCGAAATAGAGAAAGATGGTCGGCCTCGGCCTTTTCATGATGTATAGGGTAATGGCCTCAATGGCCGCATCCGTGTTTTTTAAACGGGCCAGATAATCATTCAACTGGAGGGCTGTCTTCGGGGCCAATTCCGGGTGCTGAGAACAGGGCATCTCAGGGCTGTTCTCCTTCCCATGCGGCCCGTGATTTTCCATGGTCAGCACGATGAGAAAGAGGGGCGTCGGCCCGTTATGGCCCTTCAGGAACCGGATTGTCTGCTCCTTGAAAAATGCGTCGGGGATGTGCCAGGATTCGGGATCTGGGTGCCCCAGCCTTTTCGGATCATAGAATTCATCAATGCCGTAGCGTTTATAAACGGACGCCGTATCCATGAACCTTCCTGCGACCGGGTTCAGGGCGACTGTCCTGTATCCTCTGGACCTGAGATGGGTGCCCAGGGCCTCTCTGAGCCTGGGCACGAGTGTATAGGGTGCGCAGGTGCCGCTGGGGCCGAAGATGCGAGGTGGAATGCCGGCAAAGAAACCGAATTCCGTCATCCAGGTTCGGCCCCCGAAGGTATGGACATTCAACAGGCCGCTGGCGATATTGGCCGGATGGTCCTGAAACATCTTGAAAGAGGGCATGCCGGGGCAATCCAGTTTCAGGAACCGGGGATCAAAGGTCGATTCGTTCACCCAAACAAGGATGTCGGGCTTGCCGGATGGCCCCTGCCCCCTGGGAACAGGCGGCGGCTCCACCAATGCCATTGTCCTGTCAAAGGGAGGCATCCGGATCTCGAACAGGGGCAGGTGCGCCATAAAGTAGGTAAAAAAGCCATTTTCCTTGAGCGACGCCTTTAAGACGGACGCCCCGTGTTTTGTTGAAAAATCATGATAGATCCTGTGCAAGGGGGATCCGAAGTCGATGGTCTGATCGATCCAGAGGGCCATGGCGGTCACTCCGACGGCAGCCACAAAAAGCCGTTTGAAAACCCCTCCTGTATTTTCGGTGTAGTACAGGAAGCGATCCTTTTTCCTGTCGATCTTCTTGTAATAAATAAGGACCACCAGCGCGATAGAGGCGATTGCGACGGCAATCAGCAGGTAGGGTTGCGTGTAGGCCCTCAATACGCCCCACAGATCGGAGATGCTTTGGAAATAATGGAGATCGGCTGGCGTTATGGGCTGGCGCCAGACCTCCAGCTTCAGGGCGCTTAGGAAGTAGATCGTGGCAACGATCAAAGAGATGGCGGCCGTTGAGAAGAACCAGCTATTCGTCACAAAAAGCAGGAACGCAAACCAGACCAGGACCGGAAACAGGTTCAGGAGAGCAGGAATGGGATGGAAATTCGCGTCCCACAACAGGCCCACAAGTATGATTCCCAGCAAAGAATAGAAAATTTTCACCAGGACAAAATCTCCCCAAGGATCTATGGATAAGTTACTTCTTGGCACCTTTTGCCCTGCCGAAGTGTATGTGAAACAGGTTCGCGTGTCAATAAGGAACAGTAAGTCTAGGGAATGAAACGGCACTATGCATGATTTGACACCAGAGGGCAAGTTCCCCATCCTTATTCAAGGCTGGTCCAAAAACAGTAAAGGATGAGAAAGGGATGAATGGGAAGATGACGGGTCTTGCAGGGCCCGGTATCGGCGATGATGAGGAGCTTGAAGAGATATTGCACCATTTTTCCTGGGAGAAAGATGCGCGAATCATATACCGGGCCAGATTTTCCACGATCTTTCTTCTTAGATGCCATTTTTCCATATTGCGCCGGCATGCCTCCTCCAGCGCAAATCCCACCCAATCCTATCTCTTTGCATTTGCTTCGTTCCGGAAAGAGGTAGGCATAATCACCGTGTCGGAATAAGCGGCTGCAACACAAATCCAGAAGCAACGTAAAGTAAGACGGAGCAATTTCAGAATGATGACATCCATAGTTCAAGTATGGTCCCGGTTACAATAGGAACAAAAAGATTATCGTTTATTTTGAGCGGCAATAACTCCAGAATTGCCGTTGAAACGGCAATCGAAACGCATTTTACAAAGGACATCCCCGCGGGAAAGAAAAACCAGAACACGATGCAAGTGACAGCACAGGCAAGACTGCCTTCCAGGGACTTTTTTCCAATCCGAATTTTTCCGAAATTCATCCCTATCAGCGCGGCAGCCGCATCTCCCAAAATCATAAAGGAAAGCGCAATAAAAGCCACATTCTTTTCAAAGAAAATCAAACAAATGCTTCCGGAAATGAGAAGAAACGTAGCCCCAGTAAAACGGGCAGATTCCTCTGCCCGAAGGAATGATCCAAAGATTCCTGTAAATAATTTGTTTACAAAGGTTATCCTGGTTCTCAATATCTCGAATGCAAGGCTGCCAATCGTAATCGAAAGCATTAACACTATGGCAAGTTTTCGTGGCAAATAAAGTATACCAAAGGGAACACCCAAGGCAAAAAGATGAAGAAGCTTTCTGAGTATTTCTTCTTTTCCCAAAGAAGTCTCCTATCAGATTGTGAGGTTTAGGGGTCGAGCCAAGCCAACCGATTTATTTCTATTGAATATCACGTTAAAACTACCTGTTTCGTGTCAACCATGATGGCCCTTAATCTAATTCGGTATCGTAATAAACTCTGAAC
>CAYPDL010000243.1:0-3300 GCA_964409475.1 uncultured Desulfobacteraceae bacterium
CAAAGATTTTAAGGGGTGGTAACCAATAAAGCGCTAACTTCCCGGAAAGTTGTAGAGAAGTTACAGACATAGAGCTAAGCTTATAAACTCAAAAAAAACCCAATCAGCCCAATCAGCCCAACAAACCCAATGAGCCCAATAAACCCAACGAACTCACGCAACCTTGACCCGATGCGTCCTGAACCATTCTCTACCGATACACCCCGTATTCTTTGGTGAAGTCAACCATGGCCTTCACATTTTCCGGCTTTGCTTCATCAAAAAACGCCCCGTTGCCCATGACATAGCCGCCGCCTTTGCCGGCAATATCGATGAGCTTCTTGACGTAATCGCGTATGTCATCGGGTGTGCCCAATTTCAACAGGGAGGACGGGACATTGCCGAGGAGGCAGAGGGTGTCGCCCACCGTCTCCTTGGCCGCGGCCATATCCGTCTGATCGAACATCCACAACGTCTTTCCTTTCGGCAGCTCGTTGAGGTACTTCAACCGTGTGTTGTAGCCCCCTTCGGCTGCGGGCAACGGGATGCAACCCCCGTCAATTAACCCCAGCATCACCTGTTTAAAAGTAGGCCAATAGAATTTTTTATACTGCTCATCCGAGAGAAAACCGTCCGCACCCTTGTGGAGCGGCATGAAGATAAACGGTTTTCCGGTCTGTTGCGCCGCGCCCAGGCCCAGACCGATCATGATCGGGGTCAGGGCCTCCAGGGCCTTGAGAAGCTTATCGGGTTGCCGGTACATATCGATCATGATCCCCTTGGTGCCCCTGAGGGTATCGCCGAGGACGTCAAAGGGCGCCTTGCTGAACCCACCGAAGATATTGGGAAATCCCAAGGTTGCCAGCTCCACGTCGATCCCGCCCACGGCCATGGCCCATTTCAGGGCCTCGGCCCCTGCCTCAAAGAGGGCCTTGTAGGCGTCTTGAACAGGGGGCAGGCCGAAGGGGATAAAATTAAAGGCAACCCCGTACATCTCGAGTATGCCGGTGAGGGGAGGCAGCATATTCCAGGGCGCCAGTCTTCCGAACACGCGCGGCAGGTAGAAATTTCTGAAGTAAAAGGAGGGGTCGGTCAGCAAGAGATCATATTCCTCGGCCTTCATGTATTCCCCTTCGTTGCACTGGTAGCTGTGCTCAGGGGCCACCCCGTGGCCCGGCCAGGAATAGAGCTTGTAGTCAAGGATGTCATAGAACCTTCCAGGGCCCGGCCCTGCAGCCCCCATAGGGACGTCCGGCTCAAAGTCCAGGACGAATTTTTTGTAACCCGCAACGCATTTCTGGTAGTCGTACATGGCCTCCTGAACCGTCATCCCGGCATACGTGTAAGGGAACATGCTCGGGAACAGGGCGACCGGCACCCTGTCCGGAGGCCTTTTAAGCTGTATGGCGTCCTTTAATCGGTTGATTCGCGCCTTATAGGCGGCCTCTGCTTCCCCGCTCTGGAACTTGAGGTCGTTCCCCTCGGGGTCCTTGGGCGCCAGCAACTTTTGAAACTGGGCCTCCTGCTTTTCATCTGCGGACATCGCTTCCCATTTTTTTTCCATCGCCTTATCCTCCTATCCAGCGCCGGGCGAGTGCAACGGCCTCGATGGCGTCCTTTCCATAGGCATCAGCACCCGTAAACCGTCTGACCTGTTCGTCCATCTGGCCGCCTCCGATCATGATCTTTACGTCGTCGCGCAGCCCTGCTTCGCGGATGGCCTCGACGGTCTCCTTCATGGCATCAAAGGCCAGGGTCAAAAATCCGCTCAGGCCGACCACCTTGCTGCCGGTCTCCCTGACGGCCTCCACAAATCTCTGAACCGGCACGTCAATACCCAGATCCGTGACCTCGAATCCGCTCACATCCAGCATAAAGACCACCAGGTCCTTCCCGATGTCGTGGATATCGCCCTTCACGGTCCCCATGACAACCTTCCCAAGTTTTTTGGATTCGGCCTGGTTTTTGAGATGGGGCTCCAGCAGGGCGACGATCCGCTTGAAGATCTCTCCTGAAAAGACCAGATCCGGGATGAAATAGTCCGAGTCGGCGAACCGCTCGCCGACAATCGTCATTCCTTCCTTGGCACTCGCCAGCAGATCCAGCGGATCGGTCCCCTGTTCCAGGGCCTTTTCCACAAACGCCAGGGCCTCTGCCTCTTTCAAATCCGCTAACAGCCTTGCAAGTTCTTCAGACATAATGCTCCACTCCCTATGTTTTACGATGGATATTCCGGGCACCTATTCCCACACATATCGGGAAACCGGGGCCTCCGGGTCAGCCGTCCATTCCTGGGCCGAACCGTCATATATTTTCACGTTTTGATATCCCAGTACCTCATGTAGCACAAACCATGCTGCGGCCCCGTATCCCCCCACGCCACAGTAGACAATGATTTCCCTGGAAGGGTCCCCTCCCATAACGCCGGCTGCCGTCTCCCTTATCTCCTCGGTATTTTTGTAGACGCCCTCGTCCGTCCACATCCAGGGGACGGGCCAGCATGTGGCGCCCGGAATATGACCCGCTCTTGTGCAAAAGGGCTCCTTCACCACGCCAAAATAGACGTCAGGGGTCCTTGCATCGACAAGGGTGCATTTTCCCATCCTCTCTTTCACCACCTTCTTTGAAACAAACATATCCTTGTTCATCTTGCCTGTGTACGTTACGGGCTTCGGCTTGAACGGGGCGTCCGATGTCGGTCTCTTTTCTTTGACCCACTTGTCATACCCTCCGCTCAATACAGAGGCGTTTCGCACCCCTGCATATATCAGCATATCCGCAACCCTGACCGTATCGG
Organism: uncultured Desulfobacteraceae bacterium; assembly: GCA_964409475.1. GTDB lineage: Bacteria > Desulfobacterota > DSM-4660 > Desulfatiglandales > Desulfatiglandaceae > AUK324. The sequence goes on from CAYPDL010000243.1 coordinate 2,777, forward strand.
CCAGTGGATAGGGGTGGTTCGCCCGGTTCACGACAATAACCTTTGAATCTGCGCCGATCCCAGCCGATCCCAGTGCCTGGCACAGCGCTGCATCTTCTGGCACCTCAAGGAGAAGGCCATCTCTCTCAACGACCCAGGAGGGCATGGGAACATGCACGGCATTGGGGATATGGCCTGCTGAGTACTCTTTGTCGCTTCGAATATCGACGATAACCAGTGCCGCATCGTTCATGTGTTGCGCCAACCAATCCGTGGTTACAATGGGGGGAGTTGATCTCATAGTGACATTAGATCCTTTCTGCCCAGGCGGGGCAGCAAATGGCGTAACCAGGCCAATGGCCAAGGTCAATAAGAACGAGCCCACGCCGACAGAGCAAGCCGGAAACATGACGGATTTCCTTTTCATTTTTATCTACCTCCTTTAAGCGTTTGTTGTCAATTGACGAAAATATCATGCGCCTCCATGGTCAGAGGCCCAGATAGGCCTTCCTAATCTTCTCTTCTTTCAAAAGATCTCTACTGTT
>CAYPDL010000244.1:0-3262 GCA_964409475.1 uncultured Desulfobacteraceae bacterium
TTTTGATAAGGATCGCCCTTTAGGACGATGGCGGAACATGGTACAGGAGCTATATCTTAAAGGTTGCGTGAAAAATCCATTCAGGGTTGAAAAAGCCTGTGTTGATGGGCGATTTGAAGGTAGTGGGCTGTTAAGAGCCGTAAAATACTGAACAATTGGTTGACGCTCCTGCCGCGCTTCCACGCTTCGATCTCTCATTGCTGATTGCGGAACCAGCAATTATTTCGGATCAGAGGGGCGATCTGCCATTTCCCATACGATCAAATCAGGCCTGTTGTAAATGAAAATAAACAAAATGTTGTTTAATGTCAATAGGTTACGATTTTTGTGGACAAAAGAATCCCTATAATTTAAGCTAAAATCGCCTCCGAGCGTCGATTCTCACCCTAAATGACGGAGGCGAAGATGAGCTTTTCCTATTTCAAAAAGCATTTGCTCAAGTATCTCGAAATCGGAAATCGGCAAAAAGCCGTCTGCATCTGGTACTTGATGTTCTTGATGGTCTCAACCCGAAAACACACCCTGCAAGAGGCCGCAAGATTTTCAGGTCTCCATAAATCTCAATTCAGCAGGTGGCTTAAAGATCATGCAGGGCTGGCGGTTTACAATTTGAGTCAGTTGTCAAAAAGCCAGGCAAAACAGTTTGGCGGTTATATTCAGACGTTAAACGTTGGCGCTCTTCCATGGAAAATAATGATCTTGATTGACAGCACCATTCATAGCAGATCAACCCTCCACACGGATAATGCCAAAAGATTCAACCACGGCAAGGGGTTCGTCATCGGGCACCAGTGGACCAACATCGTTCTTTTTATCCATGACATGCTCATTCCCCTTCCCCCAATACCTTTCTACAGCAAGCGGTATTGCAAAAAAAACGGCCTTGTCTACAGGACCGAAAATGCGTCTGTTGTCAAGTACATCCAACAGCTCGATTTGGAACAATATTTTGGTCCCCATAATCCCCATGACGTCCTGGTTCTCGCCGACAGCGGATATGACGACAAGAAGATCCAAAACGCCATTGCACAAAAAAAATGGGCCTACGTCATCGCCTTGAAAAAAAACCGAGGCGTCAGGCCGGAAAAAGCCCATGCAACAACGCCTCTATCCAGAGGATGGTCCCAGGTGGAGTCCTTTTTCAAGAATCATCGCAGGGTAAAATGGGTAACCGTTCGGGTCCCTTCCAGTGATCCGAACAAAAGGCGAATGGAGTTTCGCATACGACAAATCATTGCCTATCTCCGTTATGTGGGAAAGGTCCAATTGGTTTGCTCAGAATTCAAAAAGAGGCCAAAAGGCCGGAGAAAATACCTTGCCTGCAATGATCTGAAAGCTCAACCGAAGCAAATCCTCATTGCGTATCGGCTTCGGTGGAAAATCGAGATTTTCCACAAAGAAGTCAAGATGTTTATGGGCTTTCAGGAAGTGGCCGCCAAGAACTTCGAATCCGTGTTGGCCCATGTGCACTGGGTATATTGTGCATACATGCTCTTAAACGCCCTCCCGAGACCCGGGCACACAAATAGGCACTCAATGGCGGAAAAGCAGCAATACGTGATGGCCATCGTCGAAGGAAAGGAGAAAGCCCGGATTATACAGCTATTAACCCAGTTCAAGGGGATAGAGCGCTATAAATCAGAACTCAGAACGGCTCTGAACACGCTCTAGAACCAATTTATCTATTAATTTCAACTGCCTATCCACGTGTCCGGGAATATCGCGCAACCTTTAAGATATACCGGATAAATCGTTTTTGGATATGGCGCCTTCGGTTGAGATCCAGATGCAGGTAGATTTCGGTGGACTGTAAATTGTCATGGCCGAGATGATTCTGGATGTCCGTTATGGCCCTTCCGCTGTAGAGCATATCAACTGCCTTGCTGTGGCGAAAAGAATGAACCGGATTGATGTTCTTCAACCGTTTTGGAGGAAGGGCCTTTTCGAGATACTTTTTGCAGATGCGGTAGATGCCATGGCGGGTAAGCTCCTCGCCCCGCTGGTTGATAAAGACCCGGTCTTGATATGGGGTTTGTGGGAAGATGCGGTATTTTCTGATATAGAGCTGGAGGAGCTGACAGGTCTTGGTTTCAATCTGTATGATCCGGAACCGGTTTCCCTTTCCCAGGATCGCAAGAGTTTTTTTTTCTGGGTCAAAGTAGTCCAGGTTCAACGTTGCCAGTTCGGTAGCCCTGGCGGCGGAGTCATAGAGCAGATGAAGAAGGGCGTAATCCCTGAACCCCTCCTTTGTCTTCAGGTCAACGGCATGGAAAACCTTCAGGATCTCATCCTGGTAAAGAAAACCGATGAGGGGCTTCTGAGAGCGTTTCTGGGGGATGTTTAGGATGGTATCCACCACCTCCTGCTGTTCCGGATACTTGAACCGGACCATTTTGGCAAAAGATTTGAGGGCCGCAAGCCGTTGATTGCGAGTCTTGACCAGGTTTTTTCTCTTCTTCTGAAGGTCTTCAAGGAATGCAATGATTACCTCAGATGAGAGATGCTCTACCCGGAGTGATCTGATTTTGATGCCGTAAAACCTTGCGGCAAAGGGAAGAAAGAGCCTGAAAGCATCCCGGTAAGCCTTAATGGTGTGATGGCTGACCCCTTTGATATGGGGAAGGTATTGGTCGAAGAAGTAATGAATGCAGGGGGACAGTTTCATTCTTTTCTTTCCTGCCAGAGGGAAAAATCCACCAGGTTCTTCCGGCTGATGGCATCGGTTACCCGGAGGTATACACTGGTATATTTGTACTCACAATGCCCCATATAAGCCGCCAATACCGGAAGGGCGTGTTGAGGGTTACCGCCCCTCTCTCTGATTTTGAGCAGAGTATTCACAGCAAAGCTATGACGCAGGCTATGAGGCGTAGGTTGAAGAAAGTTCACATTCCCGATCACCCGTTTGGGTTGATCCAGGCCGATATCTTTCAGTGTTTTGTGGAACAGGAATCGGATCTGGTGGTCTCCCAGAGGTTTTTGATCCGTACGGACCAAGAGAAAAGGACTGTCGTCATCAGGCAATATGGATCGGCGAACAGAGAGATAATTCTCTATCTCGGAAACGACCTCCCCGGGGATTGGAATCAGCCTGTCCTTACAAAATTTGGTCTTTTCAATGTAAAGGGTGCGATCATCTCTGCGATAGTGATGTCGCTGTAGTCGCAACGGTTCGGATATCCTCATGCCGCATCGAGCTAAAAGAAGAACGATGTTATAGAAAGCCAGGTCTCTCAGGAAACGATATTTCGTTTTTCGTATT
>CAYPDL010000245.1:0-3172 GCA_964409475.1 uncultured Desulfobacteraceae bacterium
CACTCTCAGCAGAAAAGCTGAAGAAGTCCTAAGCAAAATCACAGGGCACATGAGTACAGGTGCCCAACAATATCCTGCAGGCGATCGCCTAGAGGCGCCGCCTGAGGAGTGACGTTACCCTACTATGGCAGAAAAAAGGGGAGATAAAATGGCGAATATTTCAGGCCCACAACCAGATATAAAATGCTGTCCGATATGCAAGGCCAATCTGAGAAACGTACCAAGAAACGAAATGAAATCCAAAGGCTATGTTAGAAAAGACGGTACGGTTTCCGAGGATACACATACATATGATTGCGTCAGCTGCAGAAATCGATTTGAAATAAACCAGGACAGATAAGACATGCAAAAAAGTTGATTAATTCTCTGAGCTATTTTTATGTGGGCATAGGGACGCGGTAAGGTTTTAAGGTTTCTCTCTTATGTCTCATATCTTGATTGCAGAAAGAGGCTGGCTGTCGGTAGAAAGAGGAGAGGCGATCGCTCGGGAATACAATTATCAGTTAACCATTTGAAGTTGAAAATCTTAGGGGAGTCCCCCAACTCTAATAAACTAAGATAATAGGAGTCATACAGTGCCGACTATCTCAACCGCCTTCCCGATTTGGCTTACTGAGTGGATGGAGGTACACGAGGTGACTCTATGGGGTGCAGCAGATCTCCGGAGTTTTTCCACACCCCGGGATGAAACAGGACAGAAATTTCCCTTTGCTCTTCCATGGGCTATCCCGATGAACCCCCAGATAATGGCCAGTATCCAGAACGGGCCAAACCAAGCATACGCTGATGAGTATGCCAGAGTGAACAATCATATCAATGAACTATCGGTGGCATTAGCAGCCGAAATCAAAGTCAGAGGTTTTCGATCCAAACCGTTGGCGGCCTCTGATCGTACCGATACGCTAAGTATCAAAGGAGACTTCCCCCACAAGACAGCTGCGACAAGAGCAGGGTTAGGCTGGATAGGTCGCCATTGTCAACTTATCACGCGTCAGTTCGGATCATGGGTCAGGTTGGGAACTGTCTTCACCGATATTGAACTTCCGTGCGGACCGGCAATAGAAAGAAATTTCTGCGGTCGCTGTAAGAGCTGTGTGGATGCCTGTCCCGCAAAAGCTTTGAAAGGCAACGGATGGTATCCGGGATTGCCTCGTGAAGAAATATTGGATGTACAGGCATGTGATCAATGGAAAAAGAAACACTACTTTAAGTATCACAAAGGGCACATTTGCGGAATTTGTTCGGCAGTGTGCCCTTACGGATTGAAAGTGCTGAAAAAAGTCAGATAGGGCACGAAATCTGAATATAACCCGGCGCTTCACTCGGACGCAAAGGGTCCGGCCGCTTCGCTCCCTCAGCCATTTGCACCGGTGAGCTTGTCGTTGATCAAAGCTGAATAGATCGCGGGTTCTGTGAGAGACCATGTGGATTGACAAGAAAGATCAACCTTCCGCGTTCCCCGTTCCGCGTTTTGATTAATTATGTGGGAATAGGGGCGCTGAAAGGTTATAAGGGTTCTCTCTTGCGTCTCATGTGTAGATTGCAGAAAGATGGCTGGCTATTCGGTAGAAAAAGGAGAGGCGATCGCTCGGGAATATGATTATCAGTTAACCAGAAGTTGAAAATCTTGAGGGGCGTCCCCCAGTTCATGCGATGAGGGTTCTAAAACGATCGTTTGCCAGCCCCTTGATCTTGGGCAGGCGCGAATATGAACTGAAGAGGCTTTTTTCCTATGCAGCTCAGTGAATATTATACTGTAGCACAAATTGCAGACTATTTCGGCCTTTCGCCAACTGCAATCACACACGCCATCAAAAGAGGCTACATAGCGGCCAAAACTTTTGACGAAAAAAAGATTGTGATCCACAAGAGCCAGCTCGAAAAAATGAAGGCCCGGTGGAAGCCACGCAAGAAGAAAATCAGCCGACCGCCGCTCAAACCCGGCCTACATTACACGCCCGGTCAGGCCGCAACGCTGTTGGGGTTGTCAGAATATATTATTAGAGACGCCATTTGCCGCAAGCTGATAAAGATCGTTTATCTTGATAAAAACAAAACCATTATCCACCAAGACGAGGTCGACCGGTTCAGGGAATACCGGAAGACGTCAACGGCACAGGCTAAACGGGATGCCCAACAAAAGCTCTTGGAACTCGGTTTTAAATATACCAGGAATCCGCCTCCGGGAGCGCCAAGAGGCAGTTCAAGAAATCCAAGCCCATTTCGACGCGGTTGGTCAAATAACGGCGTGTATTATGGTATAACGGCTGTTGAGGCCCTTCATCAGTGGCGGCAGAGTAACAAAATAGCGTGAAATTTATACACCAGACACGTGAGAATAGGGACGCAGTAAGGTTTTAAGGTTTCTCTTTTACGTCTCATATGTAGACTGCAGAAAGATGGCTGGGTATTCGGTAGAAAGAGGAGAGGCGATCGCTCGGAAATATAATTATCAGTTAATCATTTGAATTTTAAAATCTTAAGTAAGTCCCTCAACTCAGGGAACAGGGAGAGGAGAGAAACCGATGATCAGAAGAGTGATTGTTGTATCAATCTTTGTAGCCGGTCTATTGATAGCTGGATTATCACAGGCATCGAGTGCGGTCATAGAAACTCAGCACCTCATCGTAAGCGATGCCACCGGCAAATTGTCGAATGATCAACTGAAAAGCTTGGCCGATCAAGCGCAAGCGATGTTGGGGCGCATTCTTGCATTCTGGTCTGCCGATTCCAGAGTAGACCGATTGGGAAAGATACGGGTCATTTTCGATGAACCACGCAGGGAAGTCTATTCTAGTGTCTTTTACTGGGGGAAAAAGGATGGTGGACGTATACGCATCGTTCAAGTTTTCAAATCTGAAGGATCGCCTCAAATGATGGCACACAAGCTTACAAGCGCGGTATTTCCCCAAAAGGATAAATTGATTCGCAACATGATGGGTATTCTTACAGAAGCGCAAGTCGGGAATCCGTTAACCTTTCCTATGTGTGGATTCAGCAGTAACGAATGGGTATTGGCTCTTCTGGAAACGAAAGCATACATCCCCCTAAACGAATTGGGACCTGATCATGAGTCATGGGGCATGAAGGACGCCGGGGGCGGAAAACTTTCGATTCTTGATAAAGCCAAACAACACAAGGCCTACGCTGAAACGGGGTCTTTCGGTAACTA
>CAYPDL010000246.1:0-3146 GCA_964409475.1 uncultured Desulfobacteraceae bacterium
AAACTTGAGTAATATATACACTTAGGAGCGAATCGACCCATGGAAGACCTTTTTGAGTTGATGACCATAACAGAGACAGGCGACGGCAAGATCTCAGTCCGGCTGGGCATATGCCTGAAGGTGGCCGGCCAGGAGACCGTGTGCCCCGTAACCAGGCCGTGTGACGCTTACGAGGCATTTGAAAAAGAGTCTCAGGTCCTGATCCAAAGGCTTGAGCAGATGAAGCAGAAGGCCCGGACCCTCTTTAAGGCCCCCTCATCCGCTGCAGGGCTTCAGACAGGTCCTGACATGCCGGCAGAAGAGATCTGGAGCGTCCTTTCCACCATGGCGGATGAAGCCATGTGGGTCGCCGCCTTCAATGAGCTCAATGTGTCCCAGAGGCAGGCGGTGGCTGAACACGTCCTGACCCAATGCAACATCTTTTCCGGAAAGGCGGCCGTCTTTTCCAGACGCTATGACAGTGAAACAGGTCTCATGACATAGTGCCCTTCCATCCCCGGCCGCCGGACCGCATGTTAAAAGGCACAGTGTTCATTCCTGTCCGCAACGGCAACTACAGGGTGTCTTCCTCCCTTTCGGCGCCGATGAGCGGGAGGACCTTTTCCAGTTGAAAAAAAACCAGAAAACGGGGGCTTCCACCCTTCCCTTTTGCCGGGGATTTATGCCGTCGCAGCGCATACAGCCTATCGGTATCCTGTTCCTCACCGGTCTTTTTCATAAAAAGGCGCTGCCCCTTGTACCCTTGACCTTCCTCCACAAACAGATAGACCGCATAGGGATTTGACTGAAGATTGTGATGGGTTAACCGGTCGGCCATAATGAATGCCAGGCTGCCGTCTTCCATGAAATGGGGCCTGGAATAAACCGCTGCATCCACCTTCCCATCGCCATAAGCAGTCGCCATGATCCCCGTCCCTTTGACAGTGTTGAAGTATTCTTTCAATTCCATATCCTCCTCCTTGTGATATCTTGAAAACCTTCGGTATCGTTTTTCAGACGCCCTTTGGTCATTGGTTTTTGCCTGAGTTCCCACCAATGGCCGGAACCCAAGCCCTGCAGAGGCTGAACTCCCCCCTTCAGGTGAAAGGTTATCTGTTCCCGGGACCCTTTTCCTGCTGTCTCTTCCTGAATGCCTCTGCTTCGACGGCAAGCTCTTTCAGCAAAGACTTGAGGGCCCAGCCTTCAGAGATCGGGGTCAGGGTCGCCCAGAGCTGCGGGGCGAACTTTTGATTTCGGTAGGTGGACAGAAGTGAATGCAGCTCCTTTTCAGTCAGTCCGGACATGATGATCGCCCTTGCAAGCCCGGAAGAGAGCCCTCTTCCCTTTCCCGATTCCGCCTTGACAATGTCTCTGAGGATCGCGTCTTCATCATCCTTTCCCACAAAAACCACCGCGTGCCGGGAGAGCCCGCAGCCCTCGATCAGGGAAAGAATCTGTTCCTGCTCATCGTCCCTGTATCCGCAAATGAGGAGACAGGGCGGTCCGAACATCCTCTCTTCCGATTTTCCCACTTTCTGAAAGGTAGAATCCGTCATTTTCTTGAACCTCCTCCTTTCAACCCCTGGTAGTCCTCAGCCCGGAAATGCCTCTGCCTGGGAGAGAGCGGGCACTTCTTCAATGACGCGCATTCGCTTCCAACTGCCCTGGCGGTAACGAAGCATGAATGCGACCCCCAAGGCGCAGGCGTAAACCGTGGCGAATGTCCAGACCGTATAGAGGCCGGCCCCCACTATTTCTACTGCCACGTACACCGGAAAGATCATCAAGCCGAGACAGACCGCGCCGATGGTCCACATGATGAACCGGGTATCGCCGGCCCCTTTGATAGCCCCTGAATAGATGAGATTAAGTGCATCAAAAAAACAGAAAACCGCTACGAATCGCATGAGGATAATACCCTGTTCCATGATTTCCCTTTGCTGATCCGGGTGTTGGCCCCCCGTCTCGAAAAGAGAGAGGAGGGGCTCGGGCATGAATATGAAGAGGGTTGCCAGTGGCATCATGTAGGCCAGGGTAATATGGAGGGCGCTCGTAGTCGCTTCCACTCCGCCCTCCGGCTGCTCGCGTCCAATGGCCTGGCCCACCATGGTGGCATTTCCGATGTGAAATCCAACCATAGGCAAAAACGCTAGGGCCTCGATGGAAAGCACGATGTTGGAAGCGGCCAGTTCCAGGTCGCCGAGTCTTCCCAACATCTGAATAAAAAAGGCAAACCCGAATACCTCGAGAAAAAACTGAACGCCGCTGGGCAGACCGTAGCGCATGAGGCGTCCGAAAAGCTCCCTGTCGAATCCCCTGTTTTTCCAGGTTCCGAACCGGACACGGTTCTTCCTGCTGAAGATAAGGAGGCATAAGGTCAGCACGATGGCGCCGTAGGCAGCAACCGTGGCGATGGCCGCCCCCATGATTCCCAGTTCGGGGAAAGGCCCTGCGCCGTTAATCAGACAGTAATCCAGAGGGATGTTGACAGCAGCCCCGGCCATGTGAACCGCCATGACGGTCCATGTCAGTCCCCGGCCCGTGTAGAAGCACGCCAAGGTAGAACCCAGGACCGCGAGGCCTGCGCCAAGGGTCAGGATATTGAAGTAGACGACCTCGAGAGAGCAAATCCCAGGGGAATGCCCGATAAGGCTGAAGAGGTCCTCAGACGCAAAATAGAGGAGCGCCAGCAAGACCCCTGAAAGGATGGAGAACCAGATCCCCTGCCAGAGGGCCGCGCCGATGCGATGAAAGGCCTGGGCCCCGCTGTACTGCGCCACAAAGGCATTGGTGTAATTGGCCACCCCCATGAAAAAGGAGATGAATGTAAACGATGCGATTCCGGCCGGGAGGGCGGCCGCGATGGCATCCACCGAATAATTGGCCAGAAATATGCGGTCCGTGAACTGCATCAGCGTGATGGAGCCCATTGAGGCCACCAGCGGAAGGCTGATGGCCAGCACTTCACGGTATCCGCATGGTTTTGACCAACGTTGAAACATGAGACCTCGTCAGATACTGGATGCTGGATACTGGATATCCCGCTTAGAAGATGGAAAGATTCGTTTGTCCATAAAAAAGGACTCAACCAAAACCGGCTAAGTCCTTAATATTACTGGCGCGCCTGGAGGGATTCGGACCCCCGGCCTGCGGATTAGAAGTCCGCT
>CAYPDL010000247.1:0-2974 GCA_964409475.1 uncultured Desulfobacteraceae bacterium
GCAATTCGATCAAAGTCCTTGTCATTGTGAAGCAAGGGCACTCCATGTTCTATGGCCGTTTGTGCGATCAGGCAATCGGCTGTCTTTCTTATGGTAACGCCCCGTTTTCTACATGTGCGATAGAGCTGAGCAGCGCTGATGTATGACTCCGGGTTGGTTAAGTCAAGGATCGGCAAATAAAGCAGATGCCTTTTGGCTGCTTCAAATTCTCTTTCATTTTTAAAGCCTTGCAGTGTTTCTGCCAGAATATAGCTGGAAATACAAACCTCTTCCTCCGCCTCCAGGAGCTTCCGGAGGGACACCCGGGGAACGCTTGAAACGCCGTTGAAGAAATCGATCCACACAGATGTATCAACCAATATCTTCAAAGCGGTTTTCCCTCATTTCGTTCAGATTACCTTCCCAGTGCAGTTTTCCCTCAAGAGCTAAAATGGCCTTTCTCTTCTTGCGGTCCACCAGCTCTTTCAGGGCATAGTTCACCAGTTCCCGTTTGGTCTTCAGACCGGTGTATGCCAGCCCTTCTTCAACTAAGTTGTCTTCAATGACGACATTCGTGCGCATAATTCAATCCTCTCTGTACACTCGAATACAGCATTATGATGTGTATGTCAAGTTTTCATGCTGCGGGTTTCATCTTGGGCTCAGAACAAGGATGCCCCTGCTGTTTTTCTCCGCGTCCTGCCGGTTGGGCCAGGCGGGGTGGCATCGGCCGCTCAGGTAGAGGGGGATTTGGTCTTTGTATTTAGGGCTTTTGAGGTGGCCGGATTCGCCGGTGGGGGGGACGTGGAGGGATTTGTCCATGTCGGCGGAATCGACGATCAGGCGCATGGAAACCCCGGGGTCGGCATGGTAGGGCTTGTCCAGGGGGTATTTCTTCTTATTGACCGAGAGCGGGTTCCCCTTTTCTAATTATCAGGTCTATTTATTTGAAGAAACGTCAAAAAGTCTATCAATGAATGGTTAAATGCCTCGGTCTGTTCGATGTTGGAAAGATGGGCCGCAGAGGGGAGGATCACCAGCTTGGACTGCGGGATTTGCTCGTGCATGGCCCGGGATGCTTCCACAGGGGTCCCGGGATCATCCTCGCCCACCATGATGAGGGCGGGGACCCGTATCTCGAAGAGTCGATCCAGGTAATCGAGACGCCGTATGGCCTCGCTGCAGCCGATATAGCCATCCACCGGTGTTGCCAGGATATGTTTCCGGATCACATCTACCATGGGAGGATTGAGGGCGAGAAAGGGAGGGGTAAACCACCGTTCGAGCGTGGCCTGGACCAGGGGCGCCATCCCTTCTTTGCGGGCCAGGTCGATCCGTTCCTGCCAGACCGGGTCGGCCTCTCTGGGGATAATAGCCGCCGTATCGCACAGGGAGAGGCTTCTGAATCTGTCGGGATGGTTAAGGGCGATAGACTGGCCGATCATCCCACCCATGGAGAGCCCGACCCAGTGGACCCTGTCGATACCCAGGGCATCCAGCAAGGCCACGGCGTCTTTCCCCAGCTGTGCGAGGGTGTAAGGGGGCGCGGTCGCCTCGGAATCCCCGTGCCCACGGGTATCATAGGCGAGCACACGGAAATGGCGGCTCAGGACATCCATCTGGGGCCGCCACATCACAAGACTCGAGGCGAGGGAATGGCTCAGCACTACCACCTCTTCGTCTTCGTTTCCTGACAGCTGGCAGTTCATATAAATGCCGTTGGCCTTGATCTTCATGGCTCACCCTCCTTTGATCCCTATATCTGACGATTCCCATACCATGGAAACGTAGCAAGTTCAATGACTATTCCTGACATGATGACGGCGGTAAAGAACTGTCCTTGATAAGCGGCTCTGAAAGGGTTATAGTGCGGTGCGTCTGATGTATCAACAAGATTACGGGATCATCTCAACCTATGGACCCATCAAAACATGAACTGACTTCCCTGGGGGACATAATTTCGGGGCTGCTCAGCGACGGGACCCTGCCCTTCAATCCGGATGACGTGGATATCTGGAGGGTGTGGGATGAGGTGGTCGGTGAAACCATTTCAGAGAGCGCCCGGCCGTCGCGTATCAAAAAGGGTTGCCTGAGTGTTACGGTCTCCGATCCGATCTGGCTTCAGGAACTCAATTTTTTGGAATCCGCCATCAGGGAAAAATTGAACAGCAGGTTGGGTCGCATGGCCGTTGACAGGATAGACTTCAGGGTCGGCCGGCGATAGAAAAATTACCCTGTCCCAGGAGGGGTGGGAGGACCTCGACCCCGGGTCGGCCCCCCTGTGTCGCCTCAATCAATGCCAGTTTGGCGCCCGAATCCAGGCCCGGATAATTCAACCGGATACGCTTCGGCTCAAATTTGATCTGTCTCAGGCGGACAAGGATATCTGTTAGCCGAACAACCGGATAGATCAGTGCGAAACTTCCCTTCTTTTTCAGAAGATAGCTGGCAGCGCGAAGGATATCGTCAATGGATGCCAGGAGTTCGTGCCTTGCAATGGCCCTTCGCGGATCCGGGTTGATGCGGCCGCTTCTCATCTTTCGGTAGGGAGGGTTGCATATGATAACATCCGCCGAGGCCCCGGCCATGGGCAGGCATCGGATATCCCCCATAACGATGTCCATTCTCTGGTCCAACCCGTTCAACAGAACATTCCGCACGGCCTGGGAGGCCAGTTCTTCCTGGATCTCCAGGCCCACGGCATGCCCAATCGGCCTTGTGAGGAGGAGGATAAGCGGGATGATGCCGCACCCGGTCCCGAGATCGATTACCACATCCCCCGGCCGGACGCTCACAAATTCGGACAGGAGGATCGCATCGATCGAGAACCGGTAGCCGTCCCTGGATTGGATGATCTGCAACCGGCCTTCCAGAAAGCGGTCGATGGACTCGCCGGGCAGGAGCCTCGGATTGACGATTGATGATTGACGATTGACGATTGGGCCTAAACTTTGGACGCTCAACCTTGAACCCTTTGGATTGACGATTGATGATT
>CAYPDL010000248.1:0-2875 GCA_964409475.1 uncultured Desulfobacteraceae bacterium
CGGCCGATTCCCTGGCGGTGCTCCGGCCCCTTTTGCCCAGAGTTGCCGTGGCCCGGGCCATCCTGCGTGCTTTTCAATACAGTGGCAGACCCTATGATTTCGATTTCGACTTCTTGACGGATTCCCATCTGGTCTGCACCGAGCTGGTTGCCAAGTGTTACGAGCCGGAGGAGAGCATCGTCGGACTGGACCTGCCCCTGAGGGAGATCCTGGGGAGGAAGCTCATTACAGCAAATGACATTGTTCAACTTTTTGACGAAGAATATGGGACCGGATCACCACAGCTTGGATTTATTGTCTTTCTGGATGGAAATGAGGCCGATGGGGTGGCCTACCGGTCCGATGTGGAGACCTTCCGGACGAGTTGGAAGAGACCCAAATGGCATATCCTGCTCTCGAACAATTCCCCGTCGCGGGCACGGTGAAGTTTTTCGGTCCAGGGTGGGAATAGCCTGCCGGTAAAAAACCGGCATTCCTTTTAACCACGGGCTATAATGGCAAAAACCATAGAAGAAACCTTTTGAATCCTGGCGAGGTGCAAATACCATGGACACAGATAGAAGGCAATTCTTGAAATGGAGCACGATGTTCTTACTGTACGGAACCGGACTCACCCTGACGGGTTGTGGCGGAAAGGGGTTCATGGCCGGGGCCCTTCTTCAGCCCCCTGCGCAGGGCAAGGCTAAACCCTTGCAAAGGCCGGCCCACTTTAACCTGCGAGATGATCTATGCGTTGGATTCCCGTCCCCTGGAAAGGCCAAGCTGCAGGACCGTCTGATCGGTTTTGGGCAGATCACGGATGTACACATCACCCTGGAACAGTTTAAACTTACCGGTCATCCCGAATTGGAGGTTCTCTTGGACCAATTTGGAGAATCCATAGGATTCGGGGGGTTGGACCGGCCGGAGATTCAGGAAAAGTTTGATCTGGACGTCCTGCGATCCATGGTCAAGACGCTCAACGCCTCAGAGGAGATGGTGGACTTCGTCGTTCACACCGGGGATTCAGTGGATATCGGAACCACTCCGGAAATGATAGGCTTCCTTTCTGAAATGAACTATTTATCGATTCCCTGGTTTCAGACCATTGGCAACCACGACGTGCTGGGTCTGGGCAACATCCCCCCCGGCATGCTGGAGGCCTTTACCGACCTGAAGTTCATGGACAAGAAGGAATTTATTCGAAAGCACTTTCCGGAAGAGGGCGAGGTTCGCCTGCAAGAGGCCTTCGGTTCCCGAGCCAAAGGCTTTGATTTCAGCCCCGGTGCCAGAGAAGGCATCCGATTCGAGGGTTATTACGCTTTCACGGCCCTGCCCCCCATTGCGGGAAGTGGAAAACAGATTATCAGGCCGGGGGTGAGGTTTTATGTGCTGGAAACCGTATCGCCCAGGGGGAGCGCAGGTGGAGCCTTGGACAGTGCACAGATCCAGTGGTTGCGGGGAGAGCTGGAGAAGTATCCGGCCCATCTGGCCATTATCGTATCCCACCACGCCCTGGAGGCACTGGGCAGCGGCCGTTCGGAGCTGCAGAGTCTTCTCCTTTCCCAGCCCCATGTGATTGCCCTGGTTGCGGGCCATTCCCATCTTAATAACATCAGGGCCATTCCCAGTCCTGCCGGAGACGGGCAGGGTTTTTGGCAAATCCAGACTTCCTCTCTGATCGATTTTCCACAACAGGGCAGGATCATTGAGATTCTGAACAACGGGGATGGAACCGGTTCCATCAGAACCTTTGTGTTCAACCAGCAGGTTGGGGGACAGTTAGGGAAAAACGCCCGTGCATCTCTGGCATCGGCCGCCATGCAACGATTTGACGGCTCCGGAAGCGAAAAGGACCGGAATGTCACGTTGATGTTCCGGATGCCTTCGTGGGTTGGTTCGGTCAGTGACAGGAGATAGCGCACCCGCAATGTGAGCGCCCTGGAAAAGGGCCTTGTTGCCGCCCTCCAACGAAATGGACAATCAGAAGCGCGTATAGCTTGGCAGGGAATTTGAGTGACTTGATAGCCTGCTATTGACAGACGTAGCCGGTCCCCCATATGCCAGGGCAGAAGCAGGGGGTTCCCAAAGGAAGCGGTTGAGCTAAGGGACATCGCCTTACTCCATATTGATCGCAACAAAAAGAACCGTACTGAGGGGCTTGCTGCTGTTGCGGGTATGTCCCCGGCTGCGGACTCTGGCCCTGCGGATAAGAAGGCGTCGGCTGAGGCGCCTCGTTTTGTGAAGGTTCAGCCGGCGTTTTGGACTTTCCGGCCTTTTGCTCCTTGTTTTTCGGCTCTTCCCGCTGCGGTTTCTCGAGCAAACCTTCTATCCTGTCGGTGTGCACATTGACCCTGTTCGCAGCAAGGACCTTGCCATCGGACACACTGATGCACCGCACGTTAATCCTGAGGATATTGTTGCCCCATCGGTTGTATCTTCCGGTGATCACCACTTCGGCTCCCAGGAGTTTCCCGAATTGGGCGATTTGAGCCTCGTCAAACCACAAATCGGTTCCTTTTTTGATCTCCTTCTGAAGGACATCTTCGATCCTTCTTCGCTCCACCACGGTAAATCCCTCATTGACGAAAGCATCTACGATTTCATCCTCAATATATGAGGAAATTCCCCACTGCTCGCCGCTTCTACCCTCCACGATGCCAAAGACGGCGATCCTCTTGTTTTTGAGGAGATTTTCCTTTTTGGAAATCATGCCGGAGGTAAGTTCCTTCATGCCTTCATCAAAATCATAGGTTTGGCCTGAAGCTTTCGGCACTGCCGTGGACCACAAGAGAAGGCATGCGCCGCATACGAAAAGACACGCCCAAGGCGCGGAATAATTTTTGAATGGATTCACTCTCTCTATCCTCCTTATGCTTAAACCGGAAAAAATCCC
>CAYPDL010000249.1:0-2860 GCA_964409475.1 uncultured Desulfobacteraceae bacterium
TCACCCCCGAAAATCCCACGAACATCATGGCAAACGCAATGGGCATGCCGATAAAAAGGAGGAAAAAGACCAGGCACGTTCCAATGATGCCGATAATAACAGGGTCCACCATTATCGCCTCACAAATTTTTTCAGATTGTCACCGAGTTCCAATAGCAATTCAAGGAAGAGCAACAGGCCCCCCAGGGAAACGAGCAGCCGGAAGGGGAACTGAGGTACCCTGAGCATATCCGACACGGTCCGTTCCTCTATCCCCACAACCCATCCCTGCCAGGTCATCACGGCAATGATGAACAGGCTCAAGAGCGTGGTAATCACGTCCAACGCAATGCCCCATTTTCGTGGAAGCCTCGATACGAGCATGGTGACACGGACATGGCCCCTGACCTGGTGCGTATAGGCGATGCCCAGGAGGATGAAGATGGCCAGCATATAACTTGAGAGTTCCATGGTGCCCGGGATAGGCCGGGACCATACGGCCCGGCCTACCACCTCGGCGCTCGTAAGCAGCATCATGGGGATAAGCAAGATCATGCCGATGTAACTCATATAGAGTGTACAGCGTTGGATCGTCTTTCTAACCATCGTTCAAATACCCCGCGACGTTAAGATGCGTGTATCGCGTCGTTACTGCAATTACTTCCACTCCTCGGGGAAGGCGACGCACGTGATGCCAAAATCCTGAGAAATCTTGTTGTATTTCAAGACGGTGTCTTTCGCGGGCAGTCCCTTTGCTTCCAGATCGGCCACCCATTTCTTGGTCACATCCTGAAAGCCTGCAAACCAGCGTTTCTCCTGGTCCGGCGTCAGAGTGGTGAGTTTGACACCCTTGCCTGAGATCTCATTGACCATGGTCTTATACACCTCACGGTTGAGACCGCCGGTGGTCCTGAAGGGATTGCCGCACACCTCTTCGATGATGGGCTTCAGGTCGTCGGGGGTATTCTCCCAGCTCTTTTGATTCATGATCACGCCCTCGGATACGCACCCGAAGGTCGCAACGACGCCGTACTTGGCCACTTCGTAGAGCTTGAAGGCCAGCACCAGGGGCGGGCAGGTCACGAGGCCGTCAATCGTCCCGGTCTCCAGCGCAAGATACACGTCTCCCAGAGGCATGAACACCGGTTCCGCCCCCAGCGACTTGATGTAATGGGTTTGTTGCCCGCCCGGCGACCGGATCTTCAGTCCCTTGCAGTCTTCGATGGTTTTCACCGGTTTTCTCGTCCACAGAAAGGCCTGAATACATCCGTTGAGTTCGATCATCTTCACCCCGGGGAACTCCTTTGCAAGGGCTTCCTTGTACATCTTGTTGCCAATATCCACAGCGATGTCCTTGCCGTCCACCCAGGTAGCCAGAGACAGGACATCCGTCAGCGGAAACCGGCCGGGGGTCCATGTGGCCGTGAAGTACCCCATGTCGGACAGGCCCTTGGCCACGATATCATAGTGTTCCGGGCCTTTCCCCAGGGCGGCGCCCGCGTAGAGCGTGTAGGTGATACGTCCGTCGCTCTTCTTCTTTAACGCCTCGAGCATCGGTTGCCAGACGGTTTTCACTTCTCTGCTTGCAGGTGGATGCCATGTACTGAATTTCAAATGCATCTTGGACTTTGATTCAGCCCAAACCCCCGCAGGCACCATAAAAAAAGCCAGCAGCGCAACGATTAGACAACACAGAAGTCCTCTTTTCATAGCCAACCCTCCTCAATGATTTAGTGTTAACAATGTGTAACGTTCGCCAATCAACGCCCAATCAAAAACCTGGATTTCAACAGTCCCCTGATAATACTCCTCCCAGGACGTCATGGGAAGGCCTCCATCCTGCCGCTCCGAGACCCCTCTCATCCTGTCAAACGGGCCCACCGGCTTCTCCAACGAAACGCTCGGCCTTGTCCTTCACTACATACCCGTCTTGCCAAAGGCCCGTTGAACCGGTTTCCTCGGAAATGATCACCTGAACAATTTCCAGGCCTTTCAAGATATGCTCCTCGGTGATTCGGATGGTCCGATCCATATCCCCATTCTTGATGGCAGTGAAAATCTCCTGATGATACGTGAGGGAGCCCTTGAGATGCGCCTTGTTCATCAGGGATATACAACTGAATCGATTCATCTGATGGTGAAGCATTTGAGAGATCTTTCGAAGACGCTGGTGACCAGAGATCTGAAACATAATGTCATGAAATTCCTTATTGAGGGACTGATACCTGATGACATCAGGAGGTTCAGACAAGACGCATTTTTCCATCTCGTTTACCACCCTTGACCAGTTCTCGAGGTCCCTTTTGGAAACCTTTTCAAACGCCAGTCTCGTGGCCATTTCATACAGGCTGCACTTCAGGGTATAGATCTCCCATGCATCACGTTCGGTGATCGTGGCGACAAAAGCCCCCCGATTCGGTTTCCTCACGATCAACCCCTCTGCCTCCAGGAGTTTCAGCGCCTCCCTGATGGGGGGCCGGCTGATTCCCAGAGACGATGCAATCTCCTGTTCCTTCACCTGCTGCCCTGGATGCAATTCGCCATGAAGGATACGGCCAAGAAGATACTTCCTTACGTTGTCAACGATGCTCTGGATTTTCAACATGATTGAAACCCGTCTAAGGATCCAATGCCTATTGTCTATTGTCTACAATTTCTACCTTTTATCAAAAATAAACCCCTTGTCAAGTCAAAAAATGACCCCGACGAGAATTATAAGACGCCCTTCCAACCGGTTATGGCATCGGAGGAACGCGTGTACAAATGCGGCCTGGAAAGGGGTTGGCGGAAGGGGGATCAGTCACCTGCTGATCAGGCAGACTCCATGCAGTATTTGGAGAAGGCCTCATCGATGGGGACCGGATACTTTCCATTGAAGCAG
>CAYPDL010000250.1:0-2800 GCA_964409475.1 uncultured Desulfobacteraceae bacterium
TGCATGAGACTTCGCCTCTTCAAACACGCTTCTTAAGCGCCCTTCGCTCTCGCCGTAGAATTTGCCCATGATCTCCGGGCCGGATATATGATTAAAATAAGCGTCGGTTTCATTGGCCACGGCCCGTGCGATGAGGGTCTTTCCGCATCCCGGGGGCCCGTGGAGGAGAACGCCCTTGGGGGGGTCGATACCCAGCCGTTCAAAGACCTGGGGATATTTCATCGGGAGTTCGATCATTTCCCTTATCCGACGGATCTCCCTTTCCAAACCGCCGATATCTTCATAGGATATGCGGGTTCTCCCCTCTCCCGGTTCCTTTTTCTGTTCAATTTCCATTGCCGTCTGGGGATGAATCATCACCACCCCGGAAGGCCTTGTGGCAGTCACTTTGAAATCCTGTGTCCGGGAACCGATCAGCCTGGCCCGCACCAGGTCTCCTTCCATCAGGGGAAGACCTTCAAGGAGACTTCCGATGTAGCGTGTGTCATAGGAGCGCATGGTTGTCAGGGGCGTTACCACAATCCTTTGGGCCGGTTGAAATTCACATTTCATCACCCTGACCTTCTCATCGATTCCCACCTGGGCATTTTCCCTGGTGATGCCGTCCAGTCGGATCACTCCTTTTCCACGGTCATCCATATAGGCGGGAAGGACTTTGGCAACGGTCCTGCGTTTCGCCTCAACAGCCACCACATCACCCACCTGGACGCCAATATTTCCAAAATCCGCCGGATCAAAGCGAACAATCCCACGGCCCACGTCTTTGGCGGTCGCTTCCGCTACCTTCAGGGTCAGAGATTGAACTTTACTGCTCTGTTTGTCTGGGCTCATATCTTCTCACTTTGTCTTCATTCGCTTCGCTGTTATTCGCTTCGCTGTCATTCGGTAGTCATTCGATCGTCATTTGGCTTCGCCGTCATTAGTCATTAGTCATTGGTCATCAATCGCCATTCACCTTTGACTTCGTCCTTCGTCAATCGTCCTTCCAAACGCTGCCCACTGCTCCCTGGCTTCTTACCATTTCATCTCAATGCTCACAAAATTGAATGGCGGCGCCGGTCCCACGAGCTTGAAATCCGCTTCGTTGTTATATTCATCCGCCAGGTCTTCCACCAGAAAATCGACCTGTTTTTCTCTTGTTCTGTCGATGAGAAATACGGCGTTTAGGAACATGTCGTCCCCCATCACATCGTTCCGGCGCGTATCCAGGGTCAGTTTTTTGAATTTGCGCAGGATTTTTTCGGCAATTCGCTCCTTTTTTTCGTCCAGGGCTGCTTTCACCGCTTTTCCAAGAGAGATCTTTTCATCGCTGTCCCCATCTCCCCCGGGTTCTTCAACCCTCTTTTTGAGTTCTTTCACGTCGGAGTCAGTTTGGGCGATTTCCTCAAAAATCTTTTCCATGTGAGTCCAGCGGGCCTTGAGACCCATTTCCACCTTGTTGTCCAGATCATGAAGCATTCCTTTGAATCCGCCATATTGCCTTCTGAGGAATGTTCGAACCTCTTCGGCGCTGTTGGCGATGGTGCAGAATCTGACCGGCAAGACAGTGTAGTCCTTCATGACTTCTTCAATGACCTTTTCGTGGGCCATGAGATTTTCAGGGTCAATCACGTATCGGGTGATCGGCGAGCTGCTGATGACCGCGCTGATGTCGTTGTATCCTATGGTGGATACGATATCGCCCCGTTTGCCGATTCCGATGGGGCCGAAATTCCTGCCTTCATTGCCGTTTATGATGCAGTATATATATTTACCCTCTTTGGCCATGATTTTTCCAGGTCCTCCTCGGAATTAAAACCCCTAGTATTCGACCTTCATTACCTTGAGCGCTCCCTTCGAGGAGGTTTTGAAGCCCTGAGAACCGATCGCGGGCGTTCTTCTTGTTATCCCTAAGCCTGTCTCCAGTTCTGCTATCCTCAACTCGATGTCTCTGATTCTCCTTTCCACAATCACCTTTCTTTCGCTTACGGCGGTGAATTCTCTCTGAGACAGGGCCAGGTTGTTTTTCAAAAGGTAAAGCTCCCCGTCAACTGACCTCTCCGCTTTGGGCATGGAGCGGTGCTTCATCCCCATGAGGGTCTTAATGGAAGAAAGTGAACGAATTGCATTTGCCATACCGTTCCTCCGTGGTGCGGGGCCCTTCGGGACCCACCATCTTGATAAAGTTCAATTGAATCCCTTATCCTCTAACAGACCTTATCGATCAATTCCGCAATCACTTCTTTCACCCGGGCCTGGCTCCCTGCCGTACCGATGCGGCTGGTCTCGGATGCAAGGATATCCATACAGATCTGGCGGAAAACCGGGTCTTTCTTATTTACCTGGGCTTTTCGGACCACCAGGGTTTTGGCGATCATGATGCAACCCCGGACGGTTGGGGCGAACTCATAGGTATCCGAATCCCTTAATCCCCGAACGATTTTTACAATCTTGCCTGCATCACCGTTGGCAAGACCAGACTTGAATTCGGTGATCCTCATTTCTGTTTCTTCATCAAAATAATCGATATCCAGGGTGATCATTCGGTCGCGAAGAGCATCCTGGCTCCTGTGAACCCCCGCGTATTCCTCCGGATTGCTGGTGAAAATGGCCGTAAAATCCGGGTGGACCTTCAGGTAATTTCCTTCTCCTTCACGGGGAGATGGCAGATCAAGCATCCTCTCCTGGAGCACCGACAAGAGTACGTTGTTGGTTTCGGGTCTCGATCGCGTGAATTCATCGTAAATGAGGGTAAATCCGTTCTTACAGGCCACGGTGAGTCGATTGTCGGCCCATCTTTTCTGCATGTCCTCTTCGGTCT
>CAYPDL010000251.1:0-2766 GCA_964409475.1 uncultured Desulfobacteraceae bacterium
TTCATTTTTCTTCTTAACAGGAACACCCCAAACTTTCAAGTAATATATAACGCTGTTTCAATGTTGACTTGTTTCGAGGTTCGGAAGCCCAAGTGCCCCACGAATCGTGATGGCGGTTCCAAGCAAGTCCCGATCATTCCCAACTCTCTGCACCGCCCGGCTCACCGCGGAACGATCCACGTAAAGCCGACTGGCCACTTCGCTCCAGGAGGCCTGCCCGGCCCTTGCCGTGGTAGCCCTGGACCTTCCCTCGCACAACCATCCTGGATTGCGGCGCCACGACCAGGAAGGGACCGTTCCAGCCGCACGAGCAGGCGAGGGCAACGTCGGGGTCCCCGGCGAGAAGAAACGCGATCAGCAGTGCCACAATGCCCATCCGGAAGCCGACCCTCACGTTTTGCCCTCCTCCTTTTTGACGGTTGACCCCGCCCAACCCCCTCGCACCGGAATCGCTGGCCGGCCTGCGTAGAACCCCTTGCATGCTTTGAAAATCCCTCACCGAGGACAGAAGGGGGTGCGCCCTTGCTTATGAAAAGCGGCGCTTGGCCATCAAGGCCCCAGGCGTGCCTCCATGATCCTTCCATCCATGTACACCCGCAACCCGTATTCACCCCCAAGGCGGGGCATGTTTGCCTGCCACTGAACAAGCCAGTAAAGCCCCCTGGACCGACTCTCCATGTCAAACTGCAACGTCACTGCCCCGATGTGCTGATCCGAGAGGTCCACCTTCCTGTCTGCCACGAACCGCTCAGCCAGTTCAACAGCCTTCCGGGCGGCGAGGGCTGGAACCCCGGGGGACGCCTGGGCATCGGCCATGACCGGGCCGCCAAGAACCCGCACAAGCCACCCGTTGTCTTCCTCCTTGGGGAACACCTTCTCGGATGAGGTTACGACGAACGACTTCCCATCGTGAACCAGGGTATCGAGGAATCCCTCCCTGGCTCCCATGCGATGATACCGCCTCACCATTGGATGGCCGTCCGGCGACAGGGGCAGCACCGCAAAGGCCTTGGGATGAAGAAAGATGGAGCCGAGATATTGATAAAGGGTGCCACGGGCACTGAACACGTAATGGAGACCGCCCGCATTCCCTCTCGCCACGAGGGAACCGAGAAAGAGTTCCGGCACGCCGTCCTGATCCAGGTCCGCAAGATATTCCAACAGGGTGGCGACCTGACGGGCCGGTTCTCCGTCCGACACCCCGAAGCAGTCGAGGACCCAGGCCCTGGGATCCGGAATGGGGATCGACATGGCCGAATCAGGGCACTCGGCCGCGGCCGCCACCGCTGGGGCTGTTTCTGTGGATTGGACGGGGTTCCCTCCTGTTCCCCTCGGGAACCAGGGCCGTTCCTCCATGTCTGCCGCCGTAAAACGCACCAGGGGATCGGGGTCCGCAAGGGCCATGAGCAGGTACCGGCGGGATTTCCTCGTAGCGTGCGCCTGTTCGTCCGCCTTCTTCTCGTTTGCCAGAGCACCGGCAGCGCAACCGAAACGATGAATGAGAAAGAGCGTGAGATAGGGTTTCAAGGGTGTGTCTAAGTGTTCACTGAGGAACGCCTCGGCAAAACCAGCCTCCGCCAGGGGACCATCGCTCATTCCTTCCCACTCGTAGGCCAGGACAGCCTCCCGTGCGTATTGGCAGGCCGATTCTTCAATTCCTGTCCGCTCGATGAGGGCGACCATCGCCCGCTCCATCTCCTGCTTCTTCTCCCAAGTCCACAGTTCCGGACCGGGTTCGGCCTCCTTTGCGGGTAACAGGGTCCGAAAGGCCTTTGCTCTCTTCTGAAAGGACCGGGCCCGCTCTCTGACATCTATTGGAAGCGAGTCAACATCCACTCTGCAGGGTTCAACCAGGTCGGCCAGCATCGTCTGGAACAGGACCCGATCCATCGGAAGGGCGCCTGCCTGTGCCTCCCGTTTCAACACGCCGGGCAAGAGCAGTACGCCGCCAAGGACGAGGACCCACAGGACGATCTTTGCAACTTTGCCCGTTCCGCTCTGAAACTGGCAGGGGGTAATCATCTTGGACGGGGATTGAGGGGCGTACATAAGTTTATAAACCATTATGTCGGGAAACAAGGACTGGGATTGCGGCGCAGCAATTCTCATGATGACATCGGTTTTGTCCCAAAATCCTGTTAGCTTGGCATATTGACACGACCGGGACATCTATGCGGGATTTTCTTGGCATGCATAATTTTTACCATGCGCAAACCAGAATCTCAACTTATTATCTTTTCGTCCGCCTATGCAGCGAAGGTCAGGGACAGGGGAGGAGAAGTCCCATCTGCCAGCCTGACGCAGCCCAGGGTCATCAGCCATACAGCCTGCCAGGCCGGTCCCTCTGGGGCCGTATTTTTAGGGACTCAGCAAAAAATAGTTAAACAGCTTATCTTATTGCTGAACATTCGAAGTTTAAGATTATATGATCACGATCGCTGTGAATTTTCAGAGACATGCTTCCCAAATCGAAGGTGGGAAAGCTCCTGAGAAGAGAAATCAGGGACGAAGAAAGACGCAGGATCGAAAAGGGGAAACACGTCTCAGGCAGTTAGCGGGAATCCGGCATAAGGGGCGTGCTCCAGCGTGAGGCGTTCGGATGCCGGTTGCGACGTATCAGGAGCAGGCCTGTGGCCGGCCGCCGAGGCGGCCGGCTGGATTTTACAGGTGACCTTTAGCGAGTGACGTTTCATACAATCTTTTAGCCCTCGGCCTGTCTGCTGACAGGCCTTTTTTTCGGGGCGCAACGGCTATTTGGGGGCAGCA
>CAYPDL010000252.1:0-2689 GCA_964409475.1 uncultured Desulfobacteraceae bacterium
ATCTAATTGGTATGGCATGGTATTTTATCCCGAAAACGCTGACCCAAAATGGCAGGTATCTGTAATTTTGAGTGCCGCTGAATGTTTGAGATATCCAGATGGTAGTCCTGCGGCACACGAACCTTGGCCGACCTTATCATGACTCCTTCTAATCCCTCATCATAGATAGAAAAAGACTATCAAGTTGACCTCACTGAAGAGATCCTTTCGAGAATATGGCTTGTTTTGGTTTGTATCCGAAGGTGTTATATGGTAGATGTGGTTTCACAATTTTCTGAACCAGGATGCCTAACATATTGAGGCTGTCAGAAAGTCAGTCTGAACTCATAGGTCCTGGTCATCGTGAGGCATAGGACCATTAGGGAATACGCCGGGAATGTTTGTGGTGTGAAGCTGGTTACCCCTTGAAGGTGTCGTTACCCCACACCCTGCCGGCGGATCTTTTAAAACCGGGGATCCAGTCTCGACTCGGGAGGGGATCCCGCAGGAATGGATTGAGAAAGGAAAGCATAACATGGAAAAGATAAAACTTGGGCCTCAAACACTCCTTTATCCAATGCCGGCGGTATTGGTCGGGGCAAACGTTGACCTAAAAGCCAATTTCATGACGGCTGCCTGGTGTGGTATTGCAGCATCCAGCCCACCGGCTATTTCAGTTGCGCTACAAAAAGTGAGACACACCTTGAAGGGTATTAACGAACAAGGGACCTTCTCCATTAATGTGCCTTCTACAGGTCTTGCCCGGAAGGTGGACTACTGCGGGATCTATTCAGGTAAGAAAGCAGATAAATCGGGACTTTTTGAGATCTTTTACGGAGTCTCGCAGACCGCTCCCCTCGTTCGCGAATGTCCCGTTAATCTTGAATGCAAAGTGATTCATTCCCTGGATCTCAAGAGCCATATGTTGATCATTGGAGAGATTCTTGAAACATATGTAGATGAGAGTTGTATGACCGACGGGAAACCTGATCCTGCTAAGATAGATCCCCTTATATTCACTGTAGGAGTTATGCAATATCAGCGCCTGGGAGGTGTCATCGGGAAAGCCTTTCATATGGGGAAAGATAAATAAGCAGCGTCTGCGATTTTGGTTGCTGCAGGTCAAACCTGAACCAAAAAAGGCCCCCGATTTAAGCGCATCTTCAATGTGCCCCTCACCCTAATTATTTAGGTTTCCTTTTGGAATTCAATTTGTGGAGTTAAAAAGCTAGAAAAAACGCCATGCGATGGAGAGTCGGAAAGCGGAATAACGGATACACCCTGTGATCAACCTTAAAAAGCGGAAAGGAGAAAATCATGTTTATCTTGAAAACCGTGAAACCGGAGGAAGCTACAGGAAAAGTTGCGGAAGCCTATTCGGTTTTTCCCAAGGAAATGGCGGTCCCAGCCCCTCTCATCCTTATGAGCGCAAGCCCGGAACTGGTCCACCTGCAGAGCGGAATTATCCGGCATTTCATGACCCACGAAAAACTGGATATGGGCCTCCTGGCCATGATTCGATACCTGGCAGCGGTAGAGCATGACTACACGTTTTGCATTAATCTGAATGCAGGGCTTCTCAAAATGGCGGGCGGTTTTTCCGATGCTGATCTGGAAGCCCTCAAGGCCAATCCCGAAAATGCACCGCTGGAGGATTTCCAGAAGGCCCTGCTGCTTTTTGTTCTCAAAGTGGTCAAGACACCGGAAGAAGTTCAGGAAACCGACGTGGAAAAGCTGCGGGAGATGGGTTGGAGCGACCAGGATATCTTTGATGCGGCCTTTCATGGCGCGGCCATGATCGGCGCAAGCAAGCTTTACAAGGCCTTTACCAGGTAAGCATGAAATTCAAACCATACCTACCAACCTCGCCACGGTGATGGTCGATAGAAGAGCCCGCGGAAAGAATACCCCGTCTGCCATCCCCTTTTTAGACATGGCCTGGTCAGGAGACACCTGGTATGCTTTAGAAGCTTGCCCCTTGTGCTGTTGTTGCTCGCGGAATAAGGAGTTATCAAACCGATGTTTTGCAGTCGAATTTTCAGGCACGATCCCCGTGGCAATAGACCTATTGGGCGTGGAATTGCCTGTATTCTGCTTGCCATCCTCTTTGCCGGTTGCGCGGCAACACCCATGATCGGGGGGCCCCTGGAGCAGAGAAAACTCAAGGCCGGGACCTACGAAGGGGTCTATAGGGGAGGGCCTAACAAGGCCGTTGTTAGGGTAACCATCAAAGATGACAGGATCGTCCACATTGAAATGGTCGAACACTGGGAGCTAAGGGGGAAGGAGGCCGAATCACTCACCCTCAAAAGGATCATAGAACAGCAGTCAACACAGGTCGATGCGGTAAGCGGGGCCACAAACAGCAGCCTGGTCATCATGAATGCGGTACAGCGGGCCGTTGAAAAGGCCTATTCGGATTAATCCATTCAATGGACTCCGCAATGCAGGTCTAAAAGGCCCCGGAGCCTTCGTCAGTACCTACGAAATTATCTGCACAGTATTTATTTTCATCATTACCATCTGGAATGAAAGGTCTTCACCCCGGCAAACCCTTATTTGATATTTATCTAATTGATATTACATTGTATTTTATCACGGAAACGCTGATCAATATGGCAGATATTTCAACATTCAGGTGGTGCTAAATTATTGACTCAAGTTTTGCACCCCTTCGCGTTCCAGACCGGGAGGTATCAGGTCCGTGGGG
>CAYPDL010000253.1:0-2651 GCA_964409475.1 uncultured Desulfobacteraceae bacterium
GCCATGGCCGTATCTTTGAACACCCTCATCTCAGGATGTTGGGCCTTTCGGGGTCTGTGCCGCAGGTGATCGCGGAAGACGACCTGGCGCCGATGCCGGCCTTCAGCAAGCTCTTTTATATCCCCGATTGTCCGCCCATAGGTCTCGATCCCGACACAGGGGAGACCGAGGTTCTACCGGAGATAGAGGTGGACGGGGCCCTCTCCAGATGCTTTGCCGTGGCCGCCTTCCTTGAACCGGGATGGGTTCGGGGTCACCTTCCTGCGGCCGACTACGGCGCCAAGGCATACACCCTGCCTTCCTGGGCCTACGGGGCTGTGGGATTCGGGGAGGACGGCTGCTATTGGGTGTCGGGCTTCCAGATTGAATACAACCATAAGTGGGACCCACGAAACTACGACGACAGGGAGCTCATCTCTGCGAGTCGCCGGTTTAAACGGCGGAACCCGGAAGGCCCTCTTGTGAGGCATCTGATCCGCTGCGCCACGGAAAACCACTGTTTCGCGGCAAAAAATCTCTTCTTAGGAAGATGGGAGGCCCCGCTGCCGGTCAGTCGCAGGTGCAACGCGGCCTGCCTCGGGTGCCTCTCCCTTCAGCCCGATGCCTCATTCGAGGCGTCCCACGAACGGATCTCTTTTACCCCTTCACTGGAAGAAATCGTTGAATTGGCGGTGCGGCACTTAACCCATGCGCCGGAACCGATTGTCAGCTTCGGCCAGGGTTGCGAGGGGGAGCCCCTGACAGAATATCGGCTCATGTCGGAAAGCATCCGTGAGATCCGAAGGCAGACAGGGCGGGGCACGATCAATTTGAATACCAACGGGAGCTGGCCTGACCGGGTCCGGGAGGTTGCCATGAGCGGCCTGGACTCTATTCGGATCAGCATGAACAGCGCGCGGCCGGAGGTCTACCATGCCTATTACCGGCCACGAAGATACCATTTTAAAGACGTGGTGGAGGCCATTGCCCTGTCCAGGGAACTGGGGCTTTATACCATGATCAACTACCTGGTCTTTCCCGGGATCACCGATCAGGAGGCCGAGGTGGCCGCCCTGAAGGATCTGGTGCTGGCCACGGGCGTCAATTTCCTCCATCTCAAGAACCTGTGCATCGATCCGGCCCTGTATCTGGAGAAGATGCCGGCGCCCAAGGGGCCGGGTATGGGAATGCGGCGGATGGTAGAAATTCTTAGAGAAGATCTCCCCAATTTGGGGCTGGGATATTTCAACCAGCCGGTCCGTCGGATTGGCGATTGACGAAGAGGGCGGTCTGTCCGGCCGCGCTCGCCTTTTCTGACTCCTGAAACAGGTGGATGGTCCCGAAGTGGCCGTCATAGCCCTCGTCGCGGATCACGTGATTGCAACGCATCCGCCTGATCGCCTCGGCCAGAACAGGCCCGCCCGAGGCCTCCAGTCTATTCAGGGGGATATCCATGAGGATCTCCAGTTCGGGCCCGAGATCTGACAGGGATTTTTCATAGAACAGGGTCACCTTCTTGGTTGCCGGGCCGCAGCCAAGGATCTCGGAGAGGATTTCGGGGAGGGGGATGAGGCTGTGGAATGGCTTAGAGAGCCGGGGCGTCGAGCGATCCGAAAGCTCGTAAATCCGGTTGAGAACGCCCACCGTGAGGGGCCGGCGGCATACGGGACAGATCCCATCGAGGCGAAGGGTCTCTTCCGGATGCAGCCTTACCCCGCATTTGCGGTGCCCGTCTAAATGGTATTTCCCTTCTTGGGGAAAGAACTCGATGGTGCCGGCAAAGCCGGCGCCGGTTTTCATGGCCTGGATCATATGGGGATAATCGAGATGGGTGTCAAACAGGTTGGCCTCCCGGCCCAGTTTGCCGGGGGAATGGGCATCTGAATTGGAGACCAGGAGATAAGGGTCCAGGGCGGAGAGGCATCGGTTCATCGGGGGGTCTGAAGAGAGCCCGGTTTCCAGGGCATGAATATGCCCGGTCAAGTCTTCAAAACACTCCTCGATGGTCTCGAACCCGGACTTGGACCCGAAAAGGGAAAACCAGGGCGTCCATATGTGGGCGGGGATGAAAAAGGCCTTTTCGCTTGTTTCCAGGGAGATCTCTAAGAGGTCTCTCGAGTCAAGCCCTAATATGGGCCTTCCATCAGAGGAGATATTGCCGATCCGGTCCAGACGTCGGTTGAATCTGGCGACCGTATCCATATCGGGCATGAGGATGAGGTGGTGGAGTTTTCGGGTCCGGCCGTTTTTTTTGTATATACAACTGATTTCTCCTGTGAGGAGGAATCGGGTCGGCCCCGGGCAGGTGGGAGGGGCCTCTGAATCGACGGCCCTCTGGATGTCGGGCCTCAGTTGGTAAAGCCCTTCGCAGGGGGCCTCAGTGAGTTTATCGGCCAGTTCCGCGAACCATCCGGGGTGGGTAAAATCGCCTGTGCCCACGACCCTGACCCCTTTTTTCCGGGCCCAGAGGGACAGGTGTTCCGGGTCGAGGGCCTTTGACGTAGCCCTGGAGAACCTGGAATGGGTATGAAGGTCTGCGATAAATTTCATCCCAGTCAAAAACCATATCTGAGTGGGGCTGTCAAGCTTCCAATCGCCCTCTTGGACCCTTCCACCTGAAAAATGAATGCAAAAAAATTGAAAATCGCCAAAAAGGGTCAAAAAATGAAGCT
>CAYPDL010000254.1:0-2642 GCA_964409475.1 uncultured Desulfobacteraceae bacterium
TATGTAGACGTAATATGTTAAGAATTTTATAATATTATGGGCATCCACCTTTTCATAATCCGTCTTTTTGCCGGCGTTCCCTCCCCAAAAAAAGCGGCTGCAAAAAGAAACCTATCGTGTTAAATTGAAACCACACAATTATAAAGGAGGAATATGGCAACTGCGGTGAAAATATCGGATGATCTGTTTGAAAAAGCAAAAATTCAATCAAAGGTTTTTAAAAGATCAATTGCCGGTCAAATTGAATACTGGGCAAAAGTTGGTCAAATGATTGAAGAAAATCCGGATCTTCCTCTTCCGTTTATACAAGACATTCTGGTTGGAAGGGAACAGATTAAATCTGGTCAAGGCACTCCGTATATATTTGGAGAGGGTGAATGACCACAATTACGGAGATTATTCAGTCACCTGTTTTTGCAAAACAAAAAGGAAACTGCATAAACAGCCGATTAAGGACCTCGATAAGGCTGTAGAATCCATCCGTAATGATCCTTGCTTCCCCATCCCAGGCTCGTGGAACATTACTTAAAGGGCGAATATGGTGAGAAGACGGGAAAGGGCTGGCACGACTACTCGGAAGAAGAGTCGGGGAGATTCAGTATGCCCGAAGTAGATCTTAGCGTTATTGGGAGGAAGACTGAACCAGTTGTCTTCCAATACACCTGGAAGGATGTTGTCCTTTATGCCTTGGGTGTCGGGGCCTCGGCCGATGAACTCTCCTTTGTGTATGAAAACGCCCCCGGCGGGTTAAAGGTATTGCCGAGCTTTTGCGTTGTGCCCGCCATAAAGGCCTATCCCTATATCGGTGAGAACATCGACTACTCCCGATTTCTCCACGGCGAACATATGATACGGCTGTCACGCCCGATTCCGCCTGAAGGGGAAATCGTCCAGGTGGGTGAAGTGACCCACATATACGACAAGGGAAAGGCGGCTGTTTACCATATTCAGATTACGGGAGAAACAAGAGAGGGAAGACATCTTTACGACGTCGAGTGGATCGCTTTTTATGTGGGTGCCGGAGGGTTTGGGGGGAATTCGGGTCCCAAGTCGGAAACAGTGACGCCGCCGGAGGGGGTGGAGCCTGACTTCAGCATCTCTTACCGGGTTGCTGCGAATCAGGCCGCCATCTATCGATTGAGCGGTGATCTCAACCCGCTGCACCTGGATCCTGCGGCTGCCGTGCGGGGTGGGTTCGACCGGCCCATCCTCCACGGACTCTGCACCTACGGGTTTGCCACCAGGGCCATCGTGACCGGACTCCTTGACGGCGATGCGGCCCGTCTGAAAGAGTTCAGTGCCCGTTTTACCGATGTGGTCTATCCGGGAGACACCCTCACCACGCAGGGGTGGAAGAATGAAGGGCAATACATCATCCAGGTCAAGAGCCAACGCGCCATTGTTATGAGCAATGCCGTGGCCAGAGTGGAAGAATAAGGCCGAATTGAAATGGGCGGCCCGAATAGCGTATGAACACGGGGAGGCAGGCAATGGATGCGAATGACGTCAGACGGGCAGTTGTGGTGGGCGCCGGTGTTATGGGGCATTCCATAGCGCATGTGTTTGCCCAGGCCGGAATTGAGGTGAATCTCGTGGATCTGAACCAGGCGGTCCTGGAACATGCCATGGGTCTGATCCATACCAATCTTGAGACATTGGCCGAATTCGAAAAGATCCCCAAAGACGACATCCCGGGAGTAGTCGCCCGCATTCATCCAATTACAGATCTTGCGGTCGGGGCAAAGGGGGTTGATTTCGCCGTAGAGGCGGTGTCCGAGGTGCCGGACATAAAACGGGAGGCCTTTTCACAACTGGATCAATTCTGCCCTCCGCATGCGGTGATCGCGAGCAACACCTCCTCGCTCGACATCTTCGGGATCGCTCAGATCACCCGACCTGAGCGACTGGTGGTGGCGCACTGGTTCGCGCCGCCCCATATCATCCCTCTGGTGGAGGTGGTTCCAGGCCCCAAGACCTCACCGGGAACCGTTCAAATCACCGCAGACCTGATGAAGCGGCTCGGCAAGCGGACGGTGATCATGAAAGCGTTCGTACCGGCCTTTATTGTCAACCGGATTCAGCACAGTATCTCGAGGGCGGTATGGGAGATGTTAGAAAAGGGGTGGGCAACACCGGAGGAGATCGATCTGGCGATCAAGTTGACCCTGGGGATCCGACTCCCAGTGGTGGGAGTGGTCCAGACAGCCGATTTTACCGGGCTGGACCTCATTTACGACATCATGAGGGGCGGGGGCTCTGTCAATCCCCTTGTAAAGGAGAAGGTGGATGCGGGGCATCTGGGCGTCAAGACATCGAAAGGTGTCTATGATTACGGGGGACGCAGCGAAGCAGAGATCCTCAAAAAGAGAGACCGGCGGTATCTGAAACTGCTCGGTTACCTTGAAAAAATCAAGGCCTTCGAGCGTGTTTGATGTAGCTTCGTGTTTCTTCGTGGCCTTCGTGGCCTCCGGCCCGCCTACGCCCCGGTGGGTGGACAAACAGCCTGTTAAGCCTCAAATCAAGCCGATTCAGACCTATTTCATGTTTTTTTCGGATGGTTGCCCCGGTCTGACCATAATTCGAGCCGCCCCTCCTCTAAAGCCCTCTTCCCCACTATCGGCTGAGGAATTTTATGATTTTAT
>CAYPDL010000255.1:0-2641 GCA_964409475.1 uncultured Desulfobacteraceae bacterium
TGAGCGCCTCTTCCATCTGGTGCGCATCCTTTGGCCCACACACGCACACGTCCACAGAGGGGTTTGTAAGGGCAAAGCGGTAGCAGTGACTTGCAGGCGGCGGCTCCTCGCCTGAGGGCATCATCTTTTTTTTGAGGAGGCGACCCCATCGGGTAGCCGTGTACGACACGATGCCGGGCTTTGTTTCCCCCTGAATATGCGGGAAGATCTCCTGCTCCGCTCCTCTATGGGCTGCATTGTAGCGCACGTGAAAGAGATCAAATATCCCAAGCCTGGCAAGTTCCGGGAAGAGGGTGCGGTTGTGCCCCGATAGCGCGAGAAAACGCACCATCCCCTTCTCCTTCATGGCAGCGGCCCTTTCCAGGATTCGATGGGACGGTGTCTTGTTGTACCAGCCAAGAAGCAGAACATCCGCGTGGTCCTGGCCGAGCGTCTTCAATGCCGAATGTGCGAATGACTCCATCAGATGAGCAGACCTTGAATAGCTCTGGATCACAAGGATGATGTCATCCCTCTTTCCTTTGCCGCAGATATGACGGATGGCGTCCCGCATGCCGCTTTTTCGCATGGAGCCCCAGTAGAAATAGTTGCAACCCATTTCAAATGCCCTCTCAAAGGCGCTCGCGGGTGCACCGAAGCTGGCCGCGAGACCCAGGGGGCCCGCCTCGAGCCCCGTGCCTCCCAATCGCCGCTTTTCTTCAAATCTCATGAATCATCCCTCCGGCCTCTGTCATGGAATACCCAGCATGAATTCACATCGGCTCGTGACGCTCACAAATCTAAACGCCTTCGCAACAACCAAAATCCTGAACAAAAATAGGCACGTAATCTCAACAGGTTATCCACCCCATCCCCTCGGGGGCATCTATGTGGGTTCCCCGGACCATAAGCTTAATAGGTATAGTGCATATTTTATGTCCTTCAACGGGGTAAACTGCACGGATCGCTTCGAAGATGGCCTGAATCTGTTCGTCATCTCTTTTTCAGAAAAGTGCCTGCAATTGTATGCGGAACTGATTCTGATGGACCCGGTTTCCATCTGTATCTTCATTTCGTATAAAGGAGTAGTCCATCTGAATTTTCCATCGCTTGTCTTTCAAGAAATACGAACTGATGCATGGTGTAACCGAATAGGTCTTCTTCAACCCCTGGATATCGTTGTCAAAAAGGATCAGAGCGTAACTTGCTGACAGCTCAATGATTCCAGGCCATACGAAAACGCCCCCCTGTACGGTAAATCCCTGATCAAACACCGTGTCAACGCCCGCATCTTCCGGAGTTATCCATCTAACGTCGTAGGATCCGTGAAGGCTCAAGAGCCAGTACTTGAAGTGAATGTCAGCGGTCACGGCAAAAATGTCTGCCACAGCCTTTGCACCCGTCCCTGCAAAAATCTCCTGAAACCGGTCTGTTATTGCTTTGCTGGGACTTTTTTCATCTGTGTCCAGACGCGACATACCCCAGGCTGCTGCGGCTATTGCAACCCTGGGGGTGGACCTCTGATTGAAATTCTGGGGAATGTAATCGTAAGAACCGCTGGATGGGAACTGGTTGTTCCCATTGTACGTCAGCTTGCCGCAGCAGGGGGTCAATTGGATCCTTCCGGCATAGAGGAGCGGGGAATCAGCACCGTGACCCTTTCTTCTGACTCCGTTGAACACCCCTCCCCCGTATGTAACATAATTTCCCACGACGCCGTAGAGGGCCGCGCCTCTTTCACGGTCCAATCCGAACTGCGTGTTTACGATGGACCTGTCCACGAATTGAAGATTGGTTGCATTGATCAATGTCTCCCAATAGAAAGGCACCTTGAACTGGCCGACACGCGGTGTCAGGATATTGCCGTACCGGGTGTCGACTGCCGCGGTAAAATAGCCATCGATCAACTCAAAGCCGTCGCCGTCGTCACCGATCTGGATTGTATACATAAACCAGGGCCTGAATGCATTCCCGGCCCACTTGACCCTCCACCTTCTTACTTCGAAATCGGTTACCGTAGGCTTGTGTTCAGTATCCTTTGCGTAAAACTGAAATTGACCTAACAGGTTCATTTTCATCTTATAATTACCGTCTTCTGTTTCTGCGAACAGTCCTTTTTCATAACCGGCTTTTATCTTTTGGTACCAGGGTGTATCTGTCTCATCATCTTCCCGCACAACCTGCTCGTCCCCCTGTTTCTTCTCCTTTTCCATCCGGGCTCCGAGATGCTCACCCCTGTTCCTGATTTGATCGATCTGCGGCTGGCAATGCTGCTGCATCCGATCAGATTGGCCTTTTTGTTCAGGATCTAAATCCGGTTGACCCTCTTCTGAATAAACCCCGGCAGAGGATACCGATAGAAAGAGTGCAATAACCGGCAGCATTCTCAGCAGATAACGGCTCATTTTCTCCCTTCATCTGAACGGCCCTGAAAGCCATCGCTCTGATATGTGCGTGATGAGATGTGGTCACCCGGCTTGCTATCTGGGTTTCGATGTTGACTTGTTCCCGCCTTGGATACTATTCCTTTACCCTGTGGTTTCACCAGTGGGACCTGGGGGACATACACAAGATTATAACATTGTAACATTTTAGGCATGTGAAAATCGCCAGTGGGGGTCTCTTTCCCAAAGGACGCAACAAATAATTCAACAGACCGTGG
>CAYPDL010000256.1:0-2630 GCA_964409475.1 uncultured Desulfobacteraceae bacterium
AATATTAGTCTTGGTCCCCGTTTATAATGAGTGGCCTCACCTCCTCCCGGTCCTGAAAGGTCTGAGGCGGCATTTCTCCAACATCCTGGTGGTGGACGACGGGAGCGACGACAAAGCTTTCCTGACGCACCTGAAGGACGACGGGTTTGAATATATCAGCTTTCCCTTTAACATGGGCCACTGGAGCGCCATCCAGGCAGGGTTTCGATACGCGCTCAAAAAGGGCTACGACGGGGTCATTACCTTTGACGGAGACGGCCAGCACCTCCCCGAAGGGGCGCTCAAGATCGCGCCCTATGTGGAAGAGGGGTATGATGTGGTGGTCGGAAACGACAACGGCCGGGGCACCCTATCCAAAAAGCTCTGCTGGAAGGTTCTCAACCGATTGTCAGGGCTTCAGATCCAGGATTTTACATCCGGTCTCAGGGGCTACAGCCGGTCGGCCATGAACGAATTGATCTGCGGCCCGTTTCTGAGCCTCCACTACCAGGACCTGGGGGTCCTGTTCATGGCACAGAAATTGGGGCTCACGATGATAGAGGTACCAACCCGCATGATGGACAGGGTCAGTGAAAAATCAAAGGTCTTTCCTACCCTCACCAGCGTGATCAGCTATATGTGCATTACATTAACGTTTATTTTTGTGAGAAGACCATGATCCCCTACAAAGTCACCACTACTATTATCGGGGCCATCATTTTTCTGATCATATTCATGCTGGTCCGCCGAGGGAAGCTTCAGGAAAAATTCGCCCTGACCTGGTTCGGCATCGGGATTAGTGTCGTGATACTCGGCCTTTTCCCAATAATTATCGATAAAATTGCCTGGCTTACGGGGATAACCTATCCGCCGGCCCTCCTATTTGCCATAGCCGTCGGGGTGCTTTTAATCCAGAACCTGTACCTCTTTATATTTGCCTCCCAGAATGAGGTCCGAACCAAGGAACTCCTCCAGCAGGTGGCCGTGCTCAACAAATTAGTGGAAGAACTGCGCAAGACGGATAACCCGAAGCCTGACAGCACAGACAGCATAGATTGATCCCGGTCCAACCCTTCCAAACCCTTACCCGAACAAGCCGGAACCAAAATGGGCTCACCCGGAGACACGGAGATTTTATCAAAAAATACGTAACGCTTTAGGCATGTGAAAAGCGCCGGTGGGGCTCTCTTTCCTTTGCGAGCCTAGAGACTTTGCCTGAGGAATGGTTTGGCATCGATACAATATCTCCGCATCATGCCGAGAAATCACAGACAAAACTCCTCAATCCCTTAATTCCTCAATTCGTCAATTCCCGATACAGATCCTTGATCCGGCGAGCCACGGATCGAATATGAAACACCTGATCGAGGCTCTCTTTCCCTTTCATCCCCATGCGTTCGCACAGGGCCGGTTGAGAAACCAGCCATTCAAAGCGATCCGCCAGCGCAGCCGCATCTCCCGGCGGCGTCAAAAACCCGCACGACCCTTTCCGCACCACCCACCCGGCCCCGGACCCGGGGATATCGCTCACCACCAGGGCCTTTCCGTATTGCATGGCCTCCAGCAATACAATGCCGAATGCCTCGGTCCTCTCCACAGAGGGAAGGCAGAAGAGGTCGCAGGTGGCCAGGAGGGCCTGTAGTTCCGGGTTTTGAAGACTCCCCCGCAGCACAACACGCCCTTCCGTGCCGCTCCCTTTGATCTCTTCCTGAAGCGCGCCCCTGAGGGCGCCGTCGCCCACAATCTGAACCGATATGCCGGCGACGCGGCCCGCGGCCCTGATCAGCACATCAAACCCCTTGTAATAGGTCAGACGTCCCACGGCAAGGACCTTCAGCGTGCCCGGTCTCCAGCTTCTCTCTGCCGCTTTGAGAAGCGACGCATCCGGCCACGGAAGCCTTGCCGGATCGATCCCCAAAGGGACCACGCGGCACCGCGAGGCCCATTTCCTGAGGGGTTCGCTGTATTCAAGGTAGGGCGCAGTGGCCACAATAACCCTCTTTGTCCTCCTGAGAACCGCCTGCTCCAGAGGACGATAAATCTGGTAGGCAGCCTTCAGGCGACGATCAATGGCTGAAGGGACCACATCCGACTGCCACTGGATAATCCAGGGGATGGCCCGCGCCTCGCGGATCAGAAGGCCCCAGCATGCGGACGGATTGGGGAAATGAAGGTGAAGGAGGTCCGGCCGGAAGTCCCTGATGACATATCTTAACAGTCGGGGAAATGCCGGGCTTAGGGGGAGATACAGCAACTGCCCACATGACGGGACCCGTGAGATAGACACGCCGTCATCTTCCTCACGTGAAAAGGATCGCCCGGGGATATGGTGGTGGACCAGCGCGGAAACAGAAACGTCCTCTTTCTTAAGGGCCTTCAACAGGTCTCTCAGGAAATTTTCCATCCCCCCCCGGTAGGGAGGATAATATTTGCCCACATGGAGAACTCGCACGCTCAACCCCATGAATCATTTGAGCATAATCTTTCCCTGTTCCTGTAGGTGCCACTTCAGTCTCAGGGCGTGCTAACCTAATGAAAATGCACTCGAAACCACATCTACAGGGGATTTGGACGGCGAAAAAAGGTTATACTCGGATCATTTTTTCATATCCTCGATGCGCCTGGAGAGGAACTCGACCTGGTGCTTGAGG
>CAYPDL010000257.1:0-2586 GCA_964409475.1 uncultured Desulfobacteraceae bacterium
CAAAAAGATGCCCGTCTCTTTGTGTTCTTCGTGGCTTCGTGTGAGTCAAGAAGGATCTATCATACAGAGCCACAAAGAGATTTTCTTGTTTTTTGTGACAGGATTCTAATCCATTGGAATAGTGGAATTTTGGAATACTGGGGTATATGGTTTCACCGGGGTGGCTCTGTGTGAGAACAATGGGAGACGAAGATGACCGATACTGATCAAAGAACTCCGGGAATAGATGCCGCAGGCCGAAGAAAGGAAGATCGGGTCATTAGAGACCAGATCCGCCGATATAAGAAGGCCTTTCATGTAGGTCAGGTCATCACCTCGGCAGTGGATAGGGATCTCCTCTTTGAGGTCATTATTCATCAAACCAATGAGGTCCTGGAGTCTATAAGGAGTACGGTATTTCTGCACGACGATAAGGCAGACCAGCTTTGGTCGCTTGTGGGGGTCGGGCTGAAAAAAAGGGAGATCCGCATACCATCCGATTACGGGGTGGCGGGCTGGGTCTTTCAACATCGGGCCCCGGTGACGGTTAATGACGCATACAACGATCCGCGTTTTTATTCCGAGGTGGACAAGAAATCCGGGTTCAGGACCCGAAATATCATGTGCGTCCCACTTGTCAATTGGGCCGGCCACTGTATCGGCGCACTCCAATCTCTCAACAAGAGGTCCGGTGATTTCACTGACGACGACATGGAATTATTGACCTTTATATCCAATTACGTGACCATCGCCTTAGAAAATATGAGATTTATTGAGGAGCTTAAGGACCTGAATAAGGCGATGGAAAGGGCGATGAATCACCTGTCGCACGAGTTAAAAACGCCGCTGGCGCTTATCGCAACCATCTTTGACCGTTTTTTCAAGGACCTTCAGGAGGGAGATGACCCGAAACAGGCAAGAATGATCCACAGGGGTATACGCAATGTGAATCGGTTGACAGATCTTCAGGGGAAGATTGATGACATCCTCAGTTTAAGGGCTTTTGAGGAAAAGGACAGAATTCGCTGCATTGTCGCGTCCGCCGCCGATTTTGTGGAAGAATCCAGCGAGGAAATGGATGCGCGACACGCCGAAGCCCTGGCCGTGGTCCTAAAACGCATCGAATCCGTTTATGGCATTGAAGAGCCCCATGCAAAAAAAATACCCCTCCATGAGTTATTGAATGACATATCCAATAAAGCCATCTTAGCCATACAGGAAAGGGACCTGGAAATCATCAGGGATTTTGAGAAGGGACACGTGGTGAATGCAGACGAAAAGACCCTGAGGAAGGTTTTTGAAGGCCTTTTAAAAAATGCCGTAGAAAATACCCCGGATGAAGGGAAGATCGAGGTGGGTCTAAAGGGCACGGACCATGAGATCTGCATCGATTTTCGCGATTACGGCATCGGAATCAGCCCGCAAAACCAGAATTTGATCTTCCACGGGTTTTTCCATACCCAGGACACCATGAACTATTCATCAAAAAGGCCATACCAGTTCAACGCAGGGGGGGCCGGTTCGGATCTGTTGCGGACAAAGGTTTTCTCGGAACGCCTTGGATTTTCGGTGGGCTTTGAAAGTACACGCTGCCGATTCATACCCAATGACACGGACGAATGCCCGGGAAGAATCTCTAAATGTCGGTTTATAAAGGAAAAATCAGACTGTTTGACTTCCGGGGGCAGTACGTTTTCCCTAAGATTTCCCATAGACCCATCGATTGTTCACGCAGGCGCGCAGGACAGGCCAATGAGCACGAGCGAGGGCTAAACCGTATGTTTTTAGATTCACCCCCTCCGGCTGAAAAGCGGCTGGGCCTGAACGATACCTTCTGCTTTTCGTGTCACAACGGTCTTTCCTGCTTCAACCAATGCTGCCGGAACAAGCATCTTCCTTTGACGCCTTACGACATTCTGAGGATACGGAAGGCCCTCGGGCTTCACTCGGACGATTTCCTTGAACAATATGCGCTCTACCGGCTGGACCCCCTGTCCGGCTTCCCGGTCCTGTCGGTGAGGATGGGGGACGGCGACGGACAGTGCCCGTTTGTCAGTCCGGACGGGTGCACCATCTACCATGACCGGCCCACGGCCTGCCGCCTCTATCCGTTGGGACGGTCGTCGGGGGTAGGGCAGAACGGGGCCCCGCCGGAGGCATTCTTCTACCTAGTGGATACGCCGGACTGCCAGGGGATAAAGGAAAAAAAGGTCCAGAGCGTCGCCGCCTGGCAGGAAGAGCAGGGACTCGGGCCTTACATCCAAATGAATGACAGGATGCTGGGCCTTCTGTTCCATCCCGGGAGGGACCGCGCCGTCCATCTGAACGAGCGGCAGCAGCAGAAGGTCCTGGTGGCCTGCTACAACATCGATCTTTTCAGGGAATTTGTCTTCAAAACCGGGTTTATGGAGACCTGCAAGATTGAAAACCCGACGCGCAACACGATTATGGAGGATGATTCAGCGCTCTTAGACCTGGGGTTTGCGTATCTCGATCAGGCCCTCTTTTCTTAGTCCCAAACTTCAAGCCTCAGTGACGGATAGATCATCTTCTGTAACTTCTCAATAAGTTCGGGTGGAATTCATCCGTAAGGATTTCATAAAAGGC
>CAYPDL010000258.1:0-2572 GCA_964409475.1 uncultured Desulfobacteraceae bacterium
CATAACATGCCAAAAAACTTGTAATTTTAGCGAGTTGACTTTGACAGCGACAAGGAGTAAACTGAGAGAGCGCAGAAACCTCGGGTTGGTCCCGCTTTACTGCGGCATCACAGACTTGCTATCGGGCTCGGTCGGCTGGTGCTCAACTGAATAACTAAAGAGCGTCCCGCTCCCGCGCTCACATGACCTTCCCCTGGGGCGTCTATAGGAGGTAACCCATTATGTCCGAACTATTTGATTTTGCGATCCAAAAAGCACAAAGCCTTCCCGAAGCTGAAAAAAATGTGATCGCAGCTATTATCCTTGAAGAGCTGGAAGATGAAACTCGTTGGAAACAGGCATTTTCCAGATCCCAGGCCGCGCTCGCCAAATTAGCGGTAGAGGCAATGCAAGAGGATCGAAATGGTGAAACAGAAGAACTCAGCCCGGATTTGCTGTGAAATCTCGAACGACAAAAAGATTCAGAAAGACCTTGTCTCAGGGATGAAATTGGTGGAAGAGGTGCCCGAGATAACAAAAAGGGCGGTGGCGGGCAATTTCGGATGCTTGACTTTCGTTTTGTAACCACTTAGAATTTTAGTCTGTCCATTGAAGCGTTTGAGAATGTCCCCGAGGAAAAAGTGGAGCTAAGTTCTTTTAATGGAATTTGAATGGGATCAAAATAAAGCTGCCTTCAATCTTTCTACGCATGGAGTTTCATTCGATGAAGCAAAGACTGTATTCAATGATCCTTTATACGTTGATTTTTTTGATCCAGATCATTCCTATCTTGAACGTCGATATATTATTATTGGGCAATCGGTAAACAACCGCTTGCTACTCGTGGCATATACAGAACGAGAGAATACAATCCGTTTGATTAATTCACGAGAAGCAACTCGAAAGGAGCGAAAAGATTATGAAGAAGGATAATATTGAAAAGGACGATGAACTTCGTCCGGAATATGATCTAAAGGGTTTAAAGGTAAGGAAGGTTGGCCCTGAGCGAAAGAGTTTTTATGGACCAACAGTTCGTATAGAAGCGGATGTAGCTGAAGTGTTTCCCAACTCTGTATCAGTGAATGAAGCCTTGCGGTTCTTAATTCGAATAACTCAAGAAAATAAATCGCCGTTACCTGCCCCTACTAATGTGCCAGACAGCACCATGGAGCAGCCGTCTAACGCTGTGCCGTCTTGAAAATATTTATGTTTTTGTTTTTTCAAAAACTGGATATCATCGGCCGTCTATACCGGGGCTGCTCATCCTGGACGAATGAAAAAGCTACTGACAGCCATCGCCGCGGCCCTCTTTCTCCTGTTCCCCATCCACGGTTTTGCCGCCTATGTCATCCACCTCAAGGACGGGACCAAGTTTGTCACTGACCAGTACTTTGAAGAAGGGGACCAGCTCAGATTCAAGCGGTATGCCGGGCTCATTGGCACAGGGGGAGATTTTCTTGAAGAGATACGGTCTTGATTAAAAAGGCGGCAGACCTACCCATTAGCCTGGGGGTAAATCCACCAGGCGTGGGATTTCCGGTCAAAAGGGGAGAGGTCATTGGGCGTGAGGATGGGTTGCACTTTGGCTTAACAGATTTTTTAATCTTTTAACAGCGTGCTCATTATGCCATTTGTTCATTTCTTGAATTCTGCATGATAAAGATTTTTGCAATAGACGCCTCTAAGGAAACTGATGAGAACATATCAGACGGGTAAAGATAATCTTCACCTTCTTCGTCAATCACACGAATTTCATTGTGCCTCTCCGCTTCCTCATCAGGTAAACACTGGTAAACCTTCCATTTTTCCAAAGACGCTTCATTTCCTCGATTGTCAATGCAGATAACGAGTCTTTTCCCCTCAAGTTGGCTTATCATCATTATTCTCCTATGTAGTATTTTACCTTCATATTCTTTTTACCAATGCCATGAGCCTCAAACCAATGGATTTCAGCCCTCCTCACAGAACCGTCCGAAAGTCGTACCTTTGCAATTCCTTTCATTTTTTTCCAGTTACCACGTCCATAAACCTTCTCAAGTCTCTTGCGGATTTTTACGGAGGAACCTTCCGCTATGACTTCCTTATTTCGGATTTCGCTCAATATCTCTCTAATCTGAGAAGGCATCACCGAGAACCATTCCCACTTCTCATCATATCCTTGTCCTCGCCGCAATCGACCTATAAGCATCAGGGATCAGATCCAAAGCCGG
Source organism: uncultured Desulfobacteraceae bacterium (assembly GCA_964409475.1). Lineage (GTDB taxonomy): Bacteria > Desulfobacterota > DSM-4660 > Desulfatiglandales > Desulfatiglandaceae > AUK324. The sequence continues at coordinate 2,190 of CAYPDL010000258.1, forward strand.
TAAATAATAACACCTCCCCAACGGGCGTGTCAAAAGAAAATGCGCCTGTAATTTCATGAGCTTGACTTTTGTGGGGGAAGGAATTAGGATTTTGACCGTGCATCCTCTAACTTGCCCAGTAGCTCCGGGAGATGGTACCGGGGGTGTTCATCCAGGGTGTCAAAAACAACCGGAAATTCGAAATGTGGAACGAAACCTTTGAACTCTGAACCTTGTCGTAGGTCTCGCAGTATAGGCGGGAGAACCTTTGAACCCGCAAAAGGAATGCCCCATGAAAAAATTCCTGACAGCCATTACCACGGCCGTCTTTCTCCTCCTCCCCGCCACTGGCTTTGCCGCCTATGTCATTCACCTCAGGACCCCGGCCACCGCATGACACCATA
>CAYPDL010000259.1:0-2558 GCA_964409475.1 uncultured Desulfobacteraceae bacterium
AGACCTGGTCAAGGACCCGGCCGGCAAGAGCAGCGACCTGGTGGTCATGGTCTGCAACGTCCAGGCCCGGGATAAGTAAGAGAGGAAAAGGCGAAGAGGCGAAGAGTGGGGAGAAGATTGCCCACCTTTGCCTCAAGTATAATGGTCAAGATTTGACCAGACAACCTCTTCATCGAGGCATACTATCATCGGACCAAAAATAATTCTGGAAATCCCCCCACAGAAGGCCAATTTCGCTACTCATATCGTCAATCTCTCCAAGTTTGACGATAAGGGCGGATAGTGGCAAGCCATCAGCACACACGTCAATAAAATCTGGCCACTTGCGTTACCATTACCACGCGGTGCTGGCTGGAGTCCTTAAGCCCACAAGCAATTTAAGTATCCGGGTTCTGATGGGATGGTAGGCTCGGAATTCAGAGAAAATTACTTCTTTAGGGAGGGGTGGGCTGTTATGCCGTCGGCGAGAGGATTCGGCTTCAAGAGCAAAAACTATGGGGGATTTTTCCCGGGCAAGAGGTTCCCAAGACCTTTTTTTGATTGCGGTGATTAAGGCTGTATAATCTCTGCTGAAACGTATAGTCGATTTAAACTCCTAAATTTTTCTCCGCTAACCAATAATTCGCTTTCATTTTCCTGAAAAACGGGTATAATAATTTATTCGTGATGCATATGTCCTAGCTGGTTGCCTCGATCGCTGACCCTGTTTTCCGGAAGCCTGAAGCCCAGTGACAGTAGATCTTCTTGGGCGGAATCTGCGGCCTGAATCCACTGCTGACCCAAAACCGATACAGGAAACCTGTCCTTTAGAAAGCCCAACTTTACAGGTTAAGCCTCACCACCTGTCCCACAGGAGGTGGATCATGCCTGTTATCCTCGTTGAAGCTCCCAGAGTTCAAGCTCCCAGACACAAGGGAATCGGCATCCGCACCGCCCTGAGCCCCGATCTGCCCCGGATCATGGAAATTGAACGCTTGGCTTTCGGCGGCCAATGGGATTACTTCCAGTTCAAGGCCTCTCTGGATGATATCTTTCTGGCGGCCGTGGATTCGGCCACTACCGAGCTTGTCGGCTTCTTGGTGGCCTGCTGCTGCGATGTGGCCCGCCGGGGCATCATCTTGCGGATCGCCGTCCACCCGGACTATCAGGGCCAGGGTATCGCCACGCAACTCCTGGAAGAGTCAATCCGGGAATTCAAGAAGAAGGACCTGGACGAAGCGGAACTGGACGTGGACCTCGTCAAAACCGGAGCTATGCGTTTATACGAGAAGATGGGGTTCAAGATAGTGGGAACCATCTCTCCGGATTTCGAAGAAGACAACACGTTCTTCATTATGAGAAGAAAGTTGGGTCCCTGAAGCAGAGCAACGGCGGGGTAGTTTCTCACTCCGCACCCACCATTTAGCGTAACGGCCTTCCCGGGGGTATCGTTAGGCTTGAAAAAAAGGCTGGGGCACACCCGCCTTTTTTTCATGTCAACCGGGGCCTTCGGACAACCTTCCGCAATCCTCCTGAAATTTAATAAGTTGGTTGGCGGCGAAGGGGACTAAGGGTCACAGACTCTTACCCCCTCCCCAATCCCGTGTCCAAGAAAACCGTATCCACCTCAGTGACGCATTATGCACCAGGCTCGATGAGGTCCCCCTCCCTGACCACTTTACAAATGAAATCTTGCAGATCAAGGTGTGCACGAATAAAATACATAAGTGAATATCAACCTCCACGGGGTCCGGAATGGATAGGCAACAGACCTGCAAACGCTGCTCCATAGCTCGGGTAAACGCCCTGTGCGCCCTCTATGAAGAAGCTTTTGGGGAAAATAAATCCACGTCTCTCACCAACCTGAAAGCCTTGGTGCAACTATCCCAAAGTCGAGGGTTTGCCCATGCCAAGCAAGTTCTCCAACCGGGTCTCAGAAAAAACCAGGTGAGAACTCTGGCCTGGAATATTTCCTCGGTTTTATTTAATGACGACCTGCTGGGTCTCGGGATCCCCTTAAATGGCCGTGGAAGACCTTAACGCCCTAGCAAACGACCCCAATGCCTTTGAAGACCTGCCGGAGGGAGACGGAGTCCTGATCCTCTCGCCTCGAATGCGTATCCTTTCAGCCAATCTGCAAGCGGAAAGGCTCCTCCGGGTCAAACTGAACCGGGGGCAAAGCCTCCCGTTAGAGCTTTTAGTCACCGAGAAATATCTCTCTCTGGCTGAACTGGCATTCCGGGAAGCCCTCCAGGCGGGTATCTCTAGCGCTAATCTCTTGGCTCAATTTGTTCTGACCTCGGGCGACGGCATCTATTTAAACTTCTCAATGGACCCTTTATATAACCATGAGGATAAAATTATTGGCGTATTGCTGACCCTGCGGGATAATACCACCGCCCGGGCCTGGACCGCTTGGTCCGCAGATGGTTTGGGGATCCAGTTCGATGCGCTATTCGAGAACCTGTCCGAAGCCGTCTTCACGATTAATACGCGCTGGCGCATCACGGGATTCAACCGGCGTGCCGAGGAGGTCACTGGTTTTAACCGGCAGGAGGTCTTGGGCCGTTATTGCTGGG
>CAYPDL010000260.1:0-2541 GCA_964409475.1 uncultured Desulfobacteraceae bacterium
TCATGGGTTCATGGGAATGGGCCGCTCCAGCTCGCGCCTGAGCAGATCCAGCGCCTTTCCACCCGATCGTGATTGTTGTCGCCATCCGCGTCTGCCCCCTTTATCCTGATATGAGTTCCGGACAGGCCTGGTAAATCTGCCTTAAGGGAAGGGCCTCAATACGATCATGCATCGGGTAACGGTCTGTACCCGGGTAGACAACCCATATTCGTTCGAGTCCCAGGTCTTGAAGGGCAATGTGCATCGATTTGCTGATCCGAGGCGCATCCGTACACTTAAATTCGAATCCGTATCGACGTCCCTTGCGCATGAGCAGGAGGTCCAGCTCGGCCCCCCGTTGGGTTCGCCAATAATAGCTGTCACGTTCCCCCGAAAGGGTCAGGACCTGTTCGAGGGCATACCCTTCCCAACTGGCCCCGTATCGTGGGTGGCTCCTCAAGCCCTGGAGAGAATCGATTCCAAGAAGCCAGTGGAGCAGGCCGCTGTCTCTCAAATACACCTTGGGCGATTTCATCTGCCTTTTGCCGATATTCTCGAACCAGGGCGGCAGCACCCGAACCACAAAAGTCCCTGCCAAAATATCCCTGTATTGGTTGGCGGTCGCCGGGCTTACCGACAGGGAACGCCCCAACTCCGAGGCATTCCAGATCTGGCCATGGTAGTGGGCCATCATCACCCAGAAGCGACGCAGGGCTTCGGAGGGGATCCGGATTCCAAGCTGAGGGATGTCTCTTTCGAGAAACGTCTGAACAAAGCTTTCCAGCCATCGCCAGGCGTCCTCAGGCGTCTCGGACAGGTAGGCCCTTGGGAATCCGCCCTGCAGCCACAAACGGTCCTGATTCTCTTCCCCTACCTCATCTACAGAGAAACCCGAAATGCGCACAAACAGAGCCCGCCCCGCAAGCGTCTCGGAGACGCCGCGGACAATATCAGGGGAGGCGCTTCCTAACAGCAGGTAGACGGACCGACGCTCAGGAACATCGCAGAGAGGGCGCAGCACCTCAAACAGAAATGGAAGTCGCTGGATCTCATCAATCACCACCAGCCCCGAACAGTCCTCTAAAGTCAGCTCCGGCGTTTGCGTCAGGGCCTCACGGCCCGCTGCCCTTTCCAGGTCAAAGAAGTGATGGTCTTTATGATTCACCGCAACCATATGGGCCAGAGTTGTCTTGCCCGCCTGTCGTGCGCCCAAAAGGACAGTTGCCGACGACGCCCGCAGACAGGCTTCTATCTGGTTCAATAGTCTTGGTCGGGGTATTGTTTGTAGCATATTATCAATTTACCTTTCAATATGCTACAATGTCAAGACCGTTTACCATATTCCGCTCACGATTTCGGCTTCCGGGTGCCAAGGCAAAGGCCTCTTCTTTGTGTATCAGCGGCAGGATTCTCAGAAGCAGCTCCGCCTGCCTGAAGAAGACGGTGTCCCTCATCCCACAGCCTCTTCATACCTGTCTAAAGGGACCGTGATCCGATATTTCTTATCGTAACGCCCGCCTGGCACGATCATCCGCTTGCCCCTGCCGAGATCGACCGGCAAGAGGTCCAGTTCGGAAACCCAAGGATGGCCGTGCCTTTCCGCCATGGCCAGAAACAGTCTCTTGACCTTGATGGACCGGCATGCTTGCAGTAGTCTTTGGACCATCTCCGATCGGAGGGTCACAAGGTTTTCCATGATCCGGAGGGCCTCATCGAAACCGACGGTCCCGGGCACCAGGTGAAGCATCTCCATGGCGGCCCTTTCCGGTGCGGATATCCTGACGCTGAACTCCTTTTCCTTGACTTCCGAGAACCCCAGTTCCGGGGATGCGGGGAATAGATTGGTGCGAGTCAGGGAGACTTCCACCCCTAACCGCTCCCCTTTGAACCAGGTGGGCAAGACCAGACCCTGGGTTGCGTAAAGGAATATCGTTCTCTTGCCGGAAGGGAGGTAATGGGCATACCCCTTCAGTTCGAGGGCGGTTTTCCCGCCGGGGTGGACATTCAGGCCCAGTTGGCTTTGAAGGGCGTAGACGGCCCCCGGCCATTCCACATGATCACCGCTCAGAACGTAGGCGCCTCTTCCGAAGGACTGGATCCAACCGCTTTTCTTGTATTTCGTAAGGAGATCATGGCTGAAGCCCTTTGTGTTCAAGTAGGACGCGGCAGCGGGAGTGCCTCTTGGCCACTGACTGACAAGGCGGTTTATTTTCGATGTCGTTTCATTAGGCATAGTCATCAAAAAATCATATTTTCAAACTGAAGTCAAGGGATAGTTTGGATTTGTCCACATTTCATTACTCTGACTCATCGAATGACGGTATTTTTCAAACCAGTGATCTCCCGGGCAAAAACAGGCACATGGAGAATCTGATCCTCCAAAGCCAGGGCAAAACCTGTCACCTTTTTGGATTCGATCCTGTGGTCGGTGCCCAGGCCCACGGCAGACCGGCTTTCCGCATCGGCTGAATGGGCCCCTTTCCGGAATTTTGTCACCCCTAATATTTTGAGGTTGCCGGACCAATGTATTGATGAAGTCTTCATAAATGCCTGTTATCCAAA
>CAYPDL010000261.1:0-2487 GCA_964409475.1 uncultured Desulfobacteraceae bacterium
TATCATGCCAAATTTATTGAAATGATAGCCTAATGAAGGGTGCGAAACTTGAGAAAAATACTTTTGCTGTGATTTTCCTCTGTGGGCTCTGTGTCTCTCTCTGTAGTGCCTTACTGTGGCCTGAAAATGAGGAGCCACGCATGGGCGATCAGGACGCTGATGATCATGTAGGGGAAGGCGATCTTCATGAATCCGATAAAGCTGATCCGGTAACCTCTCGATTCCGCAATCCCCATGGTCACCACGTTGGCCGATGCCCCGATGATGGTCCCGTTCCCGCCAAAGCAGGCCCCGAGCGCCAGGGCCCACCAGAGGGTGTTTTCAGCCCCGGGGATTACGCCGCTGAGATATGCTACGATCGGCAGCATGGTGGCGGTAAAAGGGATGTTGTCCACAAAGGCGGACATGATGGCCGCCACCCAGAGGATCAGGCTGCACGCCACCACAAAATTGCCGGCCGATAGTTTGAGGATCCAGTCGGCGATCAGGGCGAGGAGCCCGCTCGATTCCACAGCGCCTACGATAATGAAGAGGAAGATGAAGAACATGAGGGTGGGCCACTCGACATCCTTCTCGATCAGCTCGATCATGTTGACCTTTTCGGTCAGGATGGCAATGGTCAGGAGGATGGCCGCGCCCATCAGGGCGGCCACACTGACCTCCATGTGCCAGTATCCATGGCTCAGGAACAGAAACACGGCAAACCCCAATACCGCCAGTCCGTATGTCAGGAGCTTCGGGTCGGTAATCGGGTATTCTTCTTTCAATCTCTGAATGTATTCGGTCACGTTATCGACCTTTGCGGCCGCATAGGCCTTGCCCCAGACGAATTTTGTGAATATGACCAGGGCCGCCATGCCGAGGACGCAGATGAGGGCCAGCGCCACCACGAAGTCCATGAAGGTCAGGCCGGCATAAGAACCGATCATGATGTTGGGCGGGTCGCCGATGAGGGTGGCCGTGCCCCCTATGTTGGAGGCCAGGACCAGGGGTATCAGGAGATAGAGGGGGTTGAGGCCCAGGGAGATGCAGATCTCAATGGCCACGCCGGTCAAGAGGAGCATGGTGGTGACATTGTCCAGGAAGGCGGAAGTGACGGCAGTGAAGATCATCAGGTACACCGAGAGGAGGAAGACCTTCCCCTTGGCCAGTTTATAGGAGACATAGGCGCACCACTGGAACACGCCGGTATGTTTCAGGACGCCGACAATGATCATCATCCCCATCAGGAGAAAGATCACGTTCATGTCAATGGCGTTGATGGCGCGGTCAAACGAAACGATATGATATGCCGGGTTGATGGTGCCGATGGTGTAGGAGATGACCAGCATCAGTGCCGCGCCCAGCATGGCTGCGATGGTCCGGTGCAGCAGTTCAAAGGCGATGAGGACGTAGGCCAGGATGAAGACGACGGTGGATATCCAGAAGGCAGGCCCCAGGACCCTGTTGAGGTCGAGGTCCTCGCTGATGTAATAGTGACCTCCCGTTTTTGCCAGTTCCGCCCCTTTGAACTCCAGCGTACGGGAGGCGAAGCTGGTCTTGGTCGCCTTTATATGAATGGTGGACGAGAGGATCGCGTCTTTTTCCATCTGGAAACGGGATACATATTTGCCGTTGTGGGCAGTGACGACGGTGTCTACCGGTTTGCCGTTGACCGAGACCTCTACGGTTGCCTCGTCAATCGGTTCTTTATGACTGTCGAGGACGATGCCGGAGATGTTGACGGTATCCCCGCCGGAGATGGTCGCCTGCGGAGGTCCCCCCTTGGGGCCATGGCCCGCCAGTGCGGATGATCCCATGAAAATGATGCCGATCATAAAGGCTGATGCCAGGCAATGCCGAAAGATTTTCATATGCGTCGTTCCCCCTTGAACTTGGTCTAATGGCAGAATCATCTGGTCAGGTGGCTCAGATGTTGCGGGAATCTAACAGAATGGTATTTCAACTGTCAAGAGGAAGGTTTCCGCTGGTTGACAGCATGGAGGATAGTGTGGTAATCCAGTGCAAACATCATGATAAGCCAGGCCTTCATCATCAAATCGCTCTTGATTCAGAACAGCATCATGCTCGTCTCATTGGGCGCTGTAATCTTTTTTTTTGCCGTAGCCCTTGTAAAGAAGCTGCCAAGGCATCTGGTGGCCGCGCTCGTCTGGGCGGCGTTGGTCATCTGGTTCTTTAACAGCGCCTATTTCGGTTTCAGCGCAGTTTCCGTGGGTCCTGGAGGCATCCGCCTGAATTATGGGGTCCTCTCGCTGCGAAACGACCTCCTGCCGATCGATTCGCCGTGGAAGATCGAAACCGCTTTCTCGGACATCCGAAAGATGAAAAAGGTCTACCTTATCAGGATCGGCGATCGTGACAGCATGCGGGTGAGGGGGGGCGAAGGTCTTGCCCTTCTTGAGAAGATTGGGAAGGCCATAGAAAGGGAGATAGCTGATGGCTGATGGCTGATGGCTGATGGCTGATGGCTGATGGCTGATGGCTGAT
>CAYPDL010000262.1:0-2410 GCA_964409475.1 uncultured Desulfobacteraceae bacterium
GTGGACGTGTGCGTGTGTGGGCCAAAGGATGCGCACCAGATGGAAGAGGCGCTCAGGACGCTGGATCTGGGTCCCCTCAGCCCTGAGGAAATGGCGCGCATGATCCGGATCGGAGACCACGTTCACGAACACAGCGGGAAATTTTTCTGAGCCGATCTTCTTTTTTCAGCCCCCAGAGGGAAAGAGGACTTAAAATGATTTGCGAGCATCCAACACCCCGTTCCTCCGAACAGATGGAGAGCGGGGTTTTGTTATTTCTGGCCCCCGGGGAGATACGCATCGCAAAAGATATGGCATTCAAAGTGATAACAAGTCAACGTAGTCAACAACGTCCCGGAGATCACGCAGGTCGATCTCCGGGGCCCGAATACGGGAGGATTCCGCCATCACCCTAAAATCCAGGGCCGATGCCAGGCTTACGCCGCCGCCCAGGCAGAAACCCTCAATGGCCGCCACCGTTATCTGGGGCATCCTTTCCCATGCCTGGCACATGGCCGGAGCGTATCCCAGGAGCTTTCGTTGCTCCACCAGTTGGGTGTCGGGCAAGTCCAGCGAGACCATATCCGAAAGATCCATGCCAGCGGTGAAGTACTCCGGCCCGCCTGTAAGCACAACGGCCTTGAGGTCCGGCCGCAGCGCAAGCGTCTCGGCGAGTTCGGTCAACCCACGGATCATGACGAGGTTCATGGCATTCCTCTTTTCCGGGCGGTTCAAGGTAATCACGGCGGTAAAGCCTCTCTCTTCCACCCGAAAAACATCCCTGTTATCAAGCATAGGTACACCTCTGTGACGGATGCCTCTGGATCGCTGCCATCAGGTTTATCATACCCTCACATGAAATGAGGGAAAAATGGCACTCAGTCAGTGAAACGCGTTTTTTCGCAATGGAGTATAGAGAAGAGGATTCCTTGGGTCAAGCCCTGCCATGGTTGTTTAAAGCATCATGAGGAACTTGCAGCGGGTGGTTTGTAGTGGGGTCGGAGCCAGCCAAGTAATTGATAATATGGATATAGCCCGCGTGACGGGGGTATTTGGACCCTTAGAAGCAGCTTTTTGAGGCCGGAAACTGAGAAAAACCTACCCCATCCAGAAAATCCGGTTAATCTTGTCAAATATTGAATTAATTGAGGTTAGCTTCTCATTAATTAACATAACAGTCCTTGACATTTGTGTCATTTGGGGTATAAGGGTGCTGAAAAAGACAACATAGACATTTTAAGGGATTGAATGATTGTTCATTCCGAAGCCAGAGGGAGATAGCCATGGTCCAGGGCACACAAAAACCCCGTTTCTCTGATGGAGACCGGGGTGTTGTCTTTTGTGGCCCACGAAAGGCCCATAATGACCACTACTATACCACCGCAAATAAATGAGTGGAAAAACCACTCAATTGCATGGTATAATCACGCGAAATGGATACATTAACTGAAATATTGTCCTCTCGTTCGCGAGCTCAGATCTTCAGGCTTCTCTTTGGCGGGACCAAAAATGAGCTTCATGTCCGCGAGATTCAGCGTCGCTCCTCACTGAACGATAGCACCATACGACAGGAGCTGCGGAAATTGGTCAGGCTGGATCTGGTAAAGGGCAGAAGAGACAGTAATCGGGTCTATTACAGCGCCAACAAGGAAAACCCTCTTTATCCAGAAATTCGAAATCTTGTAACCAAGACAACCGGGGTCGCCGACGTTCTCCGGGAGGCGCTTCGAGACGAGCGGATCCACATGGCCTTTGTGTTTGGATCAATTGCTGGAGGGGAAGAAACTGCCGGTAGTGATGTGGATCTTCTTGTCATCGGAGAGATAGGCTTCCGTGATCTTTCAGAACTGCTGTCAGGGTGTTCGGAGGCAATAGGAAGAGAGATCAACCCCCACGTGATGAACAAAGATGAATATCGGAAACGGGTCAAGTCAGGCGAACATTTCATATCACATATCCTAAAATCGCCAAAAATCTTTGTTGTTGGGACCGAGCATGACCTTGAAGCAATGGGCCGCTAACGGCTGGATCAAAGAGCACCGATCCAGCGCCGAGGAAATAGGAAATCTTCTGGCTATCGTGGAACGTGATCTGAAGGATGCCACCGAAGGTGCCGTATCGGCTGACTGGCGCTTTGGGATCGCCTACAATGCAGCCCTCAAGCTCTGTACCATTCTTCTTTACGCTGAAGGCTATAAGGCCGAAAGAGCCTTACAGCATTACCGCACCATTCAAGCCCTGTCATTCATTCTTGGGCCACAGAGAAAAAAGGACTCGAATTATCTGGATGCCTGCCGAGCCAAAAGGAATGTTGTTGAATATGACTATGTCGGGGGTGTTACAGATGACGATGCGGATGAACTTATCGAGTTTGTAAAGGAGTTGAAAGCCGAGGTGGAAATATGGCTTGAACAAAAGCATCCTGAGCTGG
>CAYPDL010000263.1:0-2386 GCA_964409475.1 uncultured Desulfobacteraceae bacterium
CCGTGAAATCCGAGCCCAAAAAATGAGGTTTCACCTGAGGTTATTTTTTTTGGGTTTTCAATCCCTTAATCCCTCAATCCCTAAATTCGCAATTCCCCCTTATCCGGGTTAGGTCAATATGGACATCTTAGGCATTTCTTGCTTTTATCACGACAGTGCAGCATGTCTTGTTCGGGATGGGAATATCCTGGCGGCTGCTCAGGAGGAACGGTTTTCAAGGAAAAAGCATGACCCCAGGTTTCCGAAGAATGCGATAACATACTGTCTGAAAGAGGGCGGCATTCCGGCTCAGAAATTGGATTATGTGGTTTTCTACGACAAACCATTTCTTACATTTGAACGTCTACTTATGAGCTATTTGACGGTAGCGCCCAGGGGACTCAGATCGTGGCTGGAGGCGATGCCTGTGTGGCTGGGTCAGAAGCTTCATATCCCAAAGGTTATTCGGAAGGAAATCGGGTATGAAGGGGATGTCCTTTTTACCGAGCATCACGAGGCCCACGCAGCTTCCGCCTTTTACCCGTCTCCTTTTGAGGAGGCCGCCATCCTGACCATAGACGGTGTGGGGGAATGGGCAACGGCGAGCTATGGGTTTGGAAAAGGTCGTGAGATAACGCTTCTCAAGGAGTTGCATTTCCCGGATTCGTTGGGGCTTTTGTACTCCGCTTTTACCTATTTCACAGGCTTCAAGGTCAACTCGGGAGAGTATAAACTCATGGGTCTGGCGCCTTACGGGGTCCCCCGGTACAAAGATATCATCCTCTCTGAATTGATAGACGTGAGGGAGGACGGTTCGATCCGGCTGGATCTCTCATACTTCGACTTCTTAGGGGGCCTTCGCATGACCAACCGGCGATTTTCGAGGCTTTTTGGCGGCCCCCCGCGAAGGCCTGAAACGGAGATTACCCAAAGGGAAATGGACATTGCGGCGAGCATACAGGTCGTCACCGAAGAGATTGTGCTCAGGATGGTTAGGACCGTACACAGGAAAACATCTCAAAGAAACCTCTGTCTTGCAGGCGGAGTGGCCCTTAACTGTGTTGCAAACGGCCGGGTATTGCGGGAAGGTCCTTTTGAGAGAATCTGGATTCAGCCTGCTGCGGGCGATGCCGGAGGGGCGCTGGGGGCGGCCCTATCCGTCTGGCACCGTTATCTGGAAGAAGAGCGGAGTCCTTCGGCTGGGCGGGATAACCAGAGGGGGTCATATCTCGGGCCTGCTTTTTCAGATGAGGACATCAGGGCTTTTCTTACCGCGAGAGGCTACCCGTTTCATCCTTTAGAGAACGGAAATAGGGCCAAGGTGGTTGCAGGTCTTATCGCTGAGGGTAAAATCGTGGGGTACCTGGCGGGCCGGATGGAATTCGGACCCAGGGCGCTGGGGGCGAGAAGCATCCTCGGCGATCCCAGGCGAGGAGACACCCAATCCGTGATGAACCTCAAGATAAAGTATCGTGAGTCTTTCAGACCGTTTGCCCCTACGGTGTTGGAGGAAAAGGCATCTGAATATTTTGATATACACGTTCCAAGTCCATATATGCTGCTGGTCGCCAATGTGCAGGAGAAAAGACGTCTTCCACAGCCCTCAAGAGACGGTATGCCGATGCTGGAACGTTTGAAGGTCAAAAGAAGCGACATACCGGCAGTTACTCACCTCGACTATTCGGCCCGGCTTCAGACCGTAAACAAATTAGACAAGCCTGATTATCACGCCATCATTTCCGAATTCGAGAGGTTGACCGGCTGTGCTGTCATCGTCAATACCAGTTTTAATGTGCGTGGCGAACCGATTGTCTGTACCCCCCAGGATGCCTATAGATGTTTTATGCGGACCGAGATGGACATATTAGTCCTGGAAAATTATATCCTTTATAAGGAAGAACAACCTCCTTGGGAAGAAAAGAGAGATTGGCGCAGTGAACTCGATCTCGACTGAAAAACATGATATCAGGAAATTTGGCATAATTGCCTTTCTTTTTTTTGGATGCCTCGCTGCATTGGGGATCTGGACCGGGAAAGCTATCCCCACTTATCTCTTTGGTTTCCTCTCCATCTTAGGGTTAGGGTTCATCTTGATCCCTGGCCCTTTAAGGCCCGTCTATGAGGGGTGGCTTAAAATTGCCCATTTTATAGGTAAGGTTGTAACGGTTGTGGTGCTGACACTGGCCTATTATTTGGTGATCAGCCCTTCGGCCATGTTGAAGAGAATCTTTGGCGGGGCGCCGCTTCCGGTGAAGCCTGATAAGAACTTGGATTCCTACTGGGTAACCCGAGAGGAGAAAGTCCAGCCGAAGGAGCGGTTTTTGAAAAGATATTAGCAAAATTATTTGGGACAACAATTGGGTTCATGGGGTTGCTTGAGTTTATTGGGTTTGTTGAGTTTAGGGCA
>CAYPDL010000264.1:0-2332 GCA_964409475.1 uncultured Desulfobacteraceae bacterium
GCACTACCGAAATCGCTGCCAAACTCAAGCTAAGCCAGCCGGCGGTGAGTCGTTCCTCGAAGAGGGGTGAAAAAATAGAGATAGAAAATCAGTTTGAACTTATAGCGGAGAAAGGCATAAAAGCATAGACGTTATGGCCCCTGATCTATCGGCTGAACCCGGGTCGACATTCTCCAGAATAAATGCAGCCTTCCCCATATAGATGATCAATACCCTGGATGAGGAAGCCAAACGACTCGGCGTCCCCAGACAGTGCATCATAAAAAATCTACCCAAAAAAGCCTTGAAATTTAGAAGTGACAATGCTAATATTCAATCATGATCAAACGATTATCCGAATCCCTCGTACATGAATTAGCCAGGCAATTCCCTGCCGTTCTTATTCTGGGGCCCAGGCAGTGCGGCAAGACGACCTTGGCCAGGCATTTTTTAAAAGGCGAATATTTTGACCTTGAAAAACCGTCCGATCTGCAGGTCTTCATGGGAGACATGGAACTTGCCCTGCGCCGATTTGGCGGACCCCTGATCATTGATGAAGCTCAGATTCTCCCGGGTCTCTTTCCAGTGGTTCGCGCCCTGATCGATGAGGACAGAAGGCAAAGCGGACGCTTCTACCTGTTGGGTTCAGTCAACCCATTTCTCATCCAGCAGATATCGGAGAGCCTTGCCGGACGCGTCGGCATGGTTGAACTGACCCCGTTTCTTTTTGAAGAACTAAAAGATCTGGGCATTGACCTCCCAACGTACTGGTTGAAAGGGGGCTATCCTGATGCCATCAGAGAAAGGAGCGAATCCAAATGGCAACGGTGGCATGAGAATTTTGTCCGCACCTTTATCGAGCGGGACATTCCCAGGGCCGGGATGAGGATTTCCCCCATACAGATGAGACGGCTCATGGGCATGATCTCCCACTATCACGGCGGGTTGCTCAATGCTTCGGAATTGGGTCGGTCTCTGGGTATTTCGTACCATACGGTCAATGATTACCTGGACATCATTGAAGGCCATTATCTGATCCGAAGGTTGCCGCCCTATTATGCCAACATCGGAAAGCGGCTCGTAAAATCCCCAAAAATATATGTGAGAGACACGGGCCTGTTGCATTATCTGTTGGGTGTTTCCACGGAACGTGCACTGCTGGAGTCTCCCAAACGAGGCAATAGTTGGGAAGGGTTGATGGTCGAGCAGATGATTGCTCGGGAGCGATTGCAGGAAGCAGGGAGCCAGTTTTATTTTTTTCGGACCTATGCGGGTGCCGAAATTGATCTCATTGTCGATCGGGGCAGCGAAAGGATTGGATATGAATTTAAGTGCGCCGTCTCCGCGGCCCCTAAAGACTGGGCAAATCTCAAGAAAGGGATGGATGATGGCATCATTCACAAGGCATTCCTCGTTTATTTGGGAGAGAGGGATTACCCGGTCTCAGAGAACATTGAGATTGTTGGGGCAGAGCGTTTTTTGGCTCACTGATGACTCATCAGACAGAGCAAGAAACAGTGGAATAATCATTTTCCTGTTCCCCCTGAACTGTAGGGCTTTCTCTTGACTGACGCTCAATTTTCAATAATATACCCAACAATTAGACCATCAGCCATGAACACTGTGTTCTGAGCCGTTCGCTTTCGGCTTTCAGCATTGAGCTTTGAGCTTCCATCCATCAGCCATGAGGCAACAGCTATGACCCCAATTCCCCCGGAGCACCATTTCAAAGTGTGCCTATCCTCCTCCTGACAGGAGCTGTTTTTTCTGTTATGATATTAAATTATGGTTGCGGAACGTACTGTTCAGAATGAGGATTTATTGTGGATATAAATTATAACTTCGAGTGGGACCCCAACAAGGCACGCTCTAACATGGAGAAACATGGTGTCCGTTTTGAAGAGGCCGCAACCGTTTTCATTGATCCAATGGCTTTGACCATCTATGACCCAGACCATGGTGAAGGCGAGGAAAGATGGATCACCATGGGTATTTCGAAAAACAGCAGGTTGTTGATCGTATGCCACACTTTTAATGATACAAATCGAGAAACCGTGACGATACGCATTTTTTCCAGCCGTAAAGCAAATAAACAAGAAACCCAAGAGTACGGAGAACAACTATGAGAAATAATTACGATTTTTCAAAAGCCGAAAGAGGCAAATTCTATCGGCCAGACATAAAGCTGAACCTGCCCATTTACCTTGACGACGAAGTGATGGCCTTTGTTGAAAGGCTGGCTGAAAAAAAGGGGGCGGATACAAGTTCCATTGTAAACAAGCTCCTTCGAGGTGATATGATGATCTCAGAGGTCATGCAGTAGGACTCTCTTTTCAACAAGATTCCCAACATC
>CAYPDL010000265.1:0-2267 GCA_964409475.1 uncultured Desulfobacteraceae bacterium
CGACCGGGGCCGTTTCGTAGTTTCTGACAAGCCGGTAGCCCCATGCATCACCCACATCCTCAATTTTTCCTTGACTTTGTAATTATTTCACTATGATCTCCCACAATTAGCCAATTTCTGACAAATAGTTTTTGAATTCTAATCCATCAGCTATGAGCCATGAGCCATGAGCCGCGTCAGCTTGGAGTACCCCCTCAAATACACTCCACCCCGCTCCTGACAGGAGCTATTTTTCCTGTTGGGAGGAAACGCTTCACCTTAAATCCGTAGATTTCAGCGCTCAAAACCATACACACAGTAAGCCCTAATCTCCCGAATGAGTCGGTCAACCTCAACGTATGACACGTAACAGCATAACATCACATGGCAAAACACAGCCATCTGCCCAAATGCAACGAACTCCCGAATCCATTACTCAAGGCCTTGGTGAACAAGCAACACTGAACAACAGACGCAACCCCTTTTTGTTCCACATTTTCCCGCCATCCAAAGGAGAATGCAAATGAGCTTAATGAGTGAATATATAAACAAAAAGCTGACTTCTGCTCAATTGGAAAATGAGTTAACTTCTTTGGTTAGGAAATATAATCGGCGCGTCAATAGGCCATTATTTATATATGCCGCTGCCATATCAAAAGCGATCCCGGATATCGTTCTATCCATGGATGATTATTATACAATCTCTGACCATCTAAGAGACGTGGACAGTAATAAACTCGATTTCTATATCGAAACTCCCGGCGGGAGCGGCGAAGCTGCCGAGGAAATCGTCAGGTTTCTCAGACGCAAGTTTGAGACTGTGAATTTCGTCGTCTCGGGAGAAGCCAAGAGTGCCGGAACCATTATGGTCTTGTCTGGCGATGACATTCTAATGACAGAAAGCGGAAGTCTTGGTCCTATCGACGCCCAAGTAAAAATAGGAAGAAGCACTATCTCAGCACATGACTACGAGGAGTGGGTAAGAGAAAAGAGGAATGAGGCAAACAACATCGGCAAACTGAACCCTTTTGATGCAACAATGGTAGCTCAAATAAGCCCGGGGGAATTAAAACTGGTGCACCATTCCTTGAGCATGGCCAAAGATCTTGTTGTAAGCTGGCTACCTAAATATAAATTCAAAAACTGGGATCAAACCGCGACCAGAAAACTCCCGGTCACCCCTGAAATGAAAGAACAAAGAGCCCAGGAGATTGCCGCTGAATTGACAAATCACAGCAAATGGAGAAGCCACGGCCGGTCAATCAAGATTGATGACTTACAAAGCATAGGCTTAGAAATTGTAAGGTTAGATGATGATCCAGATCTTTCCGATATTATTTACAGAATTCAGGTTGTGATTCGATTCCTCTTTAGCGATACCGATATATACAAGATGTTTGTGTCGGAAAAGGCAAAGATCTTCAAACGTGCTGTAAGAACACAAGCCTTAATAAGGAAAGCTGTACCACAGCAAGTGAACAGCATGGAAATTGGGATTAAATGTGAAAAATGTGGTAAAAAGCATAAATTGTATGCTAAATTTATTCCAGACCCCAAAATTGACGAAGAATCAAAGAAAAAAGGGTTGCAACCGTTTCCAAAAGATAATAAATTGATATGCAAATGTGGATTTGAGCATAACTTGCTTGGTATTAGGAATGAAATCGAGGCAAAGGCTGGGCGAAAAATGATACCATAGCGAGATGAGAAAAGAGGAAGAGGAGGAAAAAATGCCAGAAGCTGATTTAAATGAGGAAAGGATGTTTATGTCCTTTTTGGGGCGGACAAAGGATGGGGAGTTCGCACCGATCGACGAAACCTCTTTGCTGTATTTGAGAATGAATGAACAAACAGAACTCATTGAGGATGTTGAGGAAGACTATTATTATTGTATAAGCTGATCTGGACAGATTTTTATTTTCTCCCATTACCCAGATACCCTAATCTCCCAGAGATTATTTATGGATCATCCCCTCAAATACATCCTACCTGACTCCTGACAGGAGCTATTTTTCCTGTTGGGAGCGAAAACCTTCGTCACAACTCCTTAGATTTCAAACCTCAAAGGCATAAAAAGAGAACGATCTTAATGCCGGGATGGGCCGGTCTACATCAATTCTTTACGTCTAACAGCGGAACCCCACATGGCAAAACATAGTCATTTGCCAAAATGCAACGACCTCCTGAATCCATTACTGAAGGCCCTTGATGGTCAAACAACAGTCAACAGCAGACGCGACCCCTTTTCTCGACCAATCTCCGACAAGGGCATGACGTCCGCCCAGAGA
>CAYPDL010000266.1:0-2258 GCA_964409475.1 uncultured Desulfobacteraceae bacterium
GCTGCTGTCAAAAGTACTATGATCAGTGCAAGATGTACATGGAGCAGGCAAAGGCTTCTGCAGATCGGGTAGCCGTGTCGGTAGTAAAGGCTGAAGCGGCCGCACAAGATGCCAAAGTCCCCGTACCGCGCGCTTCCGCAGCAGCCAACAAGGCTGAAGCGGCTGCGGCTCTGGCCGAAGACGCGGCGGTAAAAGCGCGCGCCATGCTTAAACCTTACAAGGACAAGGCCAAAAGGCATAAGAAACGTGCAGTGAAATCCCCGCCGGCGAACGCCATAGATGCCGAAACAACACGGAAAGACCATATCTTTTACTACTTAGGGGAACCTCTACGGAAAGAAGAGCCCGTCTACAACTTAGAGGTAACTCCGAAGAAATCGAAGCCGAAGGATCCATTGATTCTTTTACCGGGCGAAGAGACCCATTTAACCTTTTACATTGGCCCGGAATCATCCGAGTCGGCCCTAGAAGCTATTCCTCCTGCGAAGCCAATAACGGAATACCCGGGCGACAAATTGCCGCTCACCGTGACCCTCACTTGTACTGTCTGTGAAGAGAACACCAACCCAAATGATCAAATAGCGTATCGCCCGAAGGATGGCGCCTCAAGTCGGGCAAGATTCACAATCGTGCCATCTTTAGCCGCGGTGCGTAAGTCACATGGAATAGGCGATTTGACCTTCACCGTTGATGACCGCGGGAATATCGTCGATACGATACGTGTTCCGGCCTTCGTGGGTGATCCCACACCTGAAGGGCGTGCTGCTTATGTGAAGCCTGCCAAGGTGCCCTGTCCACATCCTCCAGCCGATGCAGGTAAGCATCCCGACATTGTGATGGAAGTTTTCCCTGAGGACGCAAGCGGGAAGCTGGCCATTAAGATCAGGCCAAGAATCGAGAGCCTGCACAAGGATTTCCTGAATGAGTTTGGACCGGGCAATGGTGAATGGCCTGAAATGGAATGGAAATTCAGTTCGGGGGTTACAAAAGCGGATCTCGACGGCCTCGTCTTTGAGATCTACAAGGCATTACGAACGATCAATGACCAGAATAAGAAGCAATTGCAGGAGGTATATCGACAGTTAGGCTCTGACGTCACCCTAGAAAAAGGCGCAGCAATGCTTAAATTCTCTGACAACGACCTCAAAAATATGTTGGACCTGCTGAAGAAGGAGGGGCGACGTCTCTACGGGCGGATTTTCCTTATGGGAGACTCTGAACTTAAAAAGGCGATGGACTTCATCGAAAACTTCCCCTCAGATTCTCCGTTGCGAGTCGCTATCTGGCCAATAAACGTCTATGCGCCCTGGCAAATACTCTATTCATTCAAGAAAGGTTCAGATGGAAATGGCCAAACAGACCCCAACAAGTTCTGGGGATTCCGGTATGTGTTGGGCATCGTCCGTAGGCAAGACAGAGCCACACAACGCGTGGATAGCCTTATCCGTTCGCCGCAACCCGAAGAAATCGCATTTGCGGGCTGGCGCAGCGATCCCGCGGACGAGGTAACTGAACGAGTAGGGAAGCTGGTAGATTTTATCAAAAGCAAAACTGGCGCAGCGGTTGAGCCCTATTACGAGCGAAAAAAGTTTCTTGACAAACTGGCAAAGGAGGCAAAGAAGATCAGATTTGTCTTTGCCTACGGGCATGCAACCAGCGGGACTGTTCTTGATGCTAATAAGCCTATAATAATTGGAGAGGAGTGGGCTGCAGCCCATTTTAACTTTTCTAAGAACGAGTTTTTAACACCCTGGGACTTCGATGATTTAATGCTAAAAGGTGTTCAGTTCACGGCACAACCCATTGTCATCCTCGATGCCTGTGAGACAGGAACTTTTGCCGTCAAACCCATGAACAACAATGGCTTTGTCGGAGCGCTTAACCATCTGGGCGCAGGCGCCGTCATCGTGACCGAATCGTCGGTATTGGCCAACTTTGCCTATCACTTTGGAATGAACCTGATGGATGAGCTCTTTGATGGCAAAGTTGACGTATCTCAAGCTATGCTCAACGTGCGGCTGAAACACCTCAAGGAATGGAAAAATCCACTTGGTCTTGCGTATACGTTATATGGCAATCCGGCGGCACAAATTAAACGCCGATAAAAGGCTCAAAATAAATTTAATTCCTGATGCCAACTAGCTTGCCATGATAGAAAATTATCTACCATTCAAACCAGTTGTAGATATGGTCTGCATAGCAACCTCTACCTGACCAGGGAGAGCAAGCCCCAGACCCCGGCGCGGCCGGCCAGGAGA
>CAYPDL010000267.1:0-2250 GCA_964409475.1 uncultured Desulfobacteraceae bacterium
GCGGGTGTAAGTCTCAACGACTCAACGGCTTAGCAGCTCTCAACCGGGTTGCTTAATGAAATCCTTGTGCCTTAAGCCTTATGCCTTGCGCCTCCTATCTATTGCCGCAATTAAAAAGGCTAAAGGCCGTCACTACGCGCGACGCAGATAGCCTTTAGCCTTTTTATCAGACCATTTCGTTTCTTTCAATTGTCAATTGTCAATTGTCAATCCCTCAGTGTTCCAGCCTCATGCCCCATCCCTCAAACATATACATGACGGCAAAGCCATACCACAGCGTGTAAACCACATAAAAGACCAGGGAAAAGATGACAATGCCCATTCGATCGGAGATCTTCTGCGGTTCAATCGTGTAATAATTGTAAGAGGGCTCCACCCCCTTTTTGATAACCAGGGCCACCCCCTTGGCCTCTTTAAATCTTTTCTGTTTGGTTAAACCCTTCTCCATTGCATTGAGGGCCTTCCACCAGTTGAATAAGACCTGCCTCTCGTTATAGCCGTATTTCCCCGAGACCGCTTCTCCCTTGTTGTGATACATCTCGTCGGCGTCTTCGAGCGTGTTTTCGAGTATCCTGCCCAGATCGCCGCTGATCTGCAGGGACGTCCCGGCAACCGTGACGGATGCGCCCCCTTTCTGGAAGAGGAGGGCTGTTTTTTGGGCCTGTTTTTCATCTCCCAGGCTTACGGTCACATCTATGGACCGGCCGTTGAACCGAGCGGTCTCTTTCAAGACATCCGGGATATAGTAGGCCGATCCCTTGGATATGGAATTATACAGGGCGTCCAGGTACTCCAGGCCGTTGTGGCCTTTGAATACGGGGGAGAATATGATGATCAGCACCACGACGAACGCCGCCAGCATAGCCAGACCGCCGAAAAACTCCTTTTTGTTCGCAATCATGATCGCACCCCCTCTCCCTTGAGTACACGGATGTTGCTTAGAAACGTGCCGATCACCCAGGCTGAAAACCCTCCAATCACGATGAAAAAGGCCCACACGCCGATGGTCTCCAGGACGGCCCCTGTCTGCCGTGAAATGGGAATGACGTCCATTTCACCCAGCTTGGCCGGCAGGGCGAAGATCCGGTTCACAAATCCTGCCAGGACCGCCATGGCGTAAAACCCCCGGATGGTGATGCCGGGAACCACCTTGGTCACCATGGCGCCCACCTGGATCCCGATCAGCGACCCCAACAGCATGCCCATGGCCAGGGTATAGAAGATGAACCCGTAGATGGCGTACTGGCTGATGGCCGCATAGCCGGCGGTGAAGACGATCTGGAAGATATCGGTCCCCACCGTGGTCATGGACGAGACGCCCAGCATGTAAACAAAGATCGGGAATGTCAGGAAACCGCCGCCGACCCCCATGATGCCCGCGGCCAGCCCCACCAGGGCCCCGCTGAGGACCAGGAACACCCATGAGATGCTCCTTCCTCCCGGGGCCAGATCATGATCGAACTTTACCATGGGGGGAATCTTCATGGACTGGATCTTCCTGGGGAGGTTGCCCATTTCCGCCCCCTCAGCCCTCCCACCGTGGGCATCTCCGCCGCCGTGGGGGGCGTCAACCCTCTTATCGGCACTTCTTGCCCTGAGGAAATCGGTCATGGCGTAGATGCCTAAGAATCCCAACATGAAAGAGTAAACGGTCGTAATAAACGCGTCACTGAGGACCGGGTTGATCTCGTAAAGCACCCGGTTGATCACGCCGCCCGCGGTCGCGCCGATGATGGCCCCGATCAGGAAGACGACGGCCAGGGGGACCGAGACATTCCCCAGCTTCCTGTGGATGACGCTCCCCATAATCGCCTTGGCAAAGATATGGAAAAGATCGGTGCCCACGGCCAGGATGCCTTTGATGCCGGCGCTCATGAGGGCGGGAGCGATGATAAAGCCGCCGCCGGCGCCGATACAACCGGTAATCAGGCCGGCCCCGATCCCAATTAGAATAGACACGATAAAGATGCCTGTACCGTAAAATGCAGGACTGTAGGCCTTCTTGCCGCCCAACAGTTCGGGGAGGGCCGTGCCGATCTGTTCCGCAAACGCAATCCCGCCCCATATGATCGGGATTGTGAGAAGGCCCAGCAGGATCAATCGACGTCTGTCTCCAAGTATCGTCCTGGATACGTCAATCTCCCATCTCGCATGGGCCATCGCGCCCATCATCATAAATTTTCCCCACGCTCTAAAGAAATTCATTTTCAGTATGCTCCTTTCCCGGATTCAACACATCTGGTTAATTAG
>CAYPDL010000268.1:0-2213 GCA_964409475.1 uncultured Desulfobacteraceae bacterium
GCCTGTCTGCTGACAGGCCTTTTTTTCGGGGCGCAACGGCTATTTGGGGGCAGCAGCCTTCTCGACTGAATGGATCAGGCCGGCGGCAGGCTTATTATCGACTGCATGCTTTATGAGAATATCCGTCGAGTCCACCTTCTTGCCATAAAAGGCCTCGTTCAATGCATTGCGAACCGCGACCACCGCACCATCCACTGAAACACCGCCAAACAGGCCTTTAGACCGTGAAAAGCTCAGGATGTCTGCACTGAGGTTGGCGGTAGCTGCTGCAGCGCCAACCCCTACCGGGCCCACTGCGACCCCGACGTCGGCGCCCAGTTTAAGATTGTTTGACAAGAAGGCCGTGACCCCCCGATCCGTCATGGCCAGCAGAATCACTTCAGAGGCGGTTCCACCGATTTGAAGGCCGAAGCTTGCTTCACCGATGGTGTAGAAGGCAGGGCCGGACCATTTCTGGGTCTTTCCATCGCGGGCCAGAAACACCCCGCTCCCGCCGGATGCGCCTACAATGAAGGCGCCCTTCAGGACCTGTGGGGCGATGAACACACCCTTCGCCTTCTTGATCAGGTTACGAAATGCGTCCATATCCTTGGCTGTTTCGAAGTCTTCAAGGCTCATCCTGGCCTTTTCAACCAGTTGCTTCGCCTCTGTCGCATCATCGGCCAGGGCAGGACCGCTCCCGGCCAGGACCAACAGGCCTGACAGCAAAATGGTCATCAGGTTAATCGAATTTCTGTATAACGCTTTCATGTTCACTTCCTCCTCCTTGGCTTTTGAAGCCTTTAAGTAAATTGTGGCAACGATCATCCCTCGATGGGACACTAATTGATTCTGTTTCCTAATTTAAACAAGATAGTGATAAGGACCTTGTGAGTCAAGGGGAGGGAAGGGCCGTCTGAGATTCCCGTGTGTGGCTCTTCGAAGATGGATGCTGTAGTTCAGTCGATCCTGCGGATCATCTGATCCATGGTTTTGGATGCAAGCTCTGCAAAGGAGGGGTCGTTGATATGGAGGTCCGCTTCCTTGATCGGCACCTGGGGGCTTAAGACCTGTCGTAATGTCTCCATGAACGCATCCTGGGCCGGTGGATCATGGAGGGGGCTTCCTTCGCCATCCGCCTCGGACCATCCTCTCATGGGCACCAGGACCTTGATGCCTGAAATATCCTGATTCAGTTTTTCGGCCAGTTGTCTCGCGATAAACCGGGTTTCGTCCAGACTCAGCCGGACCGCGGACCGGAAATCGTAGAAGAAGATGCTTCGGCCTCTGAGCTTTTCAGGGATATTATGACGGGTGAACTCGAGGACCGCGCAATCGAGGCCCCCCGGAACCACAAGTCGCGGGATATGACGACCGGCAAACGGTTCCAGCCTTCCGGGGCCGATCCCCCGGCAATAGCCGTGCATCAGTTCGTCGGCCAGTTCGTGGGTTGCCAGGTCCAGTATGCCGTGAAAATATCCTTCGCCGGCCAGCTCCTCCATGGCCATGCCGCCCGTACCGTTGGCATGGAAGGCGACCACCTCGTAGCCCATTTCCTCCAGGGAGGCCTTGATGGCCTCGGCTGCCCTGGTGATAAATCCAAACATGGTGAGGGCCACCCGCTTTTTATCCTCTGTTTGTTTCCATTGCTTCTGAACCATCCCCGAGACCGCCCCCGCGGCCCGATCGAGGATCTTTCCCGTGATGCTGTTGACCCCGAGGATATCCGCCACACTGTGCATCATGGTGATATCTTTGGTGCCCACCACCGGCCCCATGTCCCTGGATGCCACGGTGGAGACCATGACCTTGGGGACCCCCAGAGGCAGCACCGCCATGATGCTCGCGCCGATATGGGTCCCGGTGCCGCCCCCGGCCGAGATCATGCCGCATATTTCGCCCTTTTGATAGAGATCGCTGATGAGACTCCTGGCCTCTGCGATGACGGCCTCTATGGCCCTGTCCCGGTCTGTCATCTCCGCCCCCCCCTGCTGGATGACCTGCCGGTACAGGTCGTAGTCTGCGGGGAAGGGAGAAGAACCTCTGGTGCCCACATGGATGGTGATGGCAGGAATCCCTCTTTCTTCGATACGCACTTTCAGGAAGCGGTGTTCTTCTCCTTTTGAATCGAAAGTCCCGACAACTGCAACGGCTGGGGTCTGTGCCACGGCGTCTCCCTCCTGAAGAATGTTCTGTCAAGCGCTGAGTCGGTCGGGACGTTATCACACACGATC
>CAYPDL010000269.1:0-2178 GCA_964409475.1 uncultured Desulfobacteraceae bacterium
TTGATCAGGCAATTGAACAGTGATAAATTCTGCCGACTATGCCTTTACCGCAGAAAATGATATGATAATGAGACCTCTGCATATACTTGACCATGTTCGCAAATCATTTAACGGTTCGACAAGTAGAGTTGCCCGGTCTGAGATCGGTCAGTTTTTGACACCCGGCGTGATAGGCCAGTTCATGGCTTCAATGTTTGAAAGCGGACCTCAACATCTGAGGATTTTGGACCCGGGTGCAGGGGCGGGTGTGCTTTTTGCCATGTGCGTGGAAACCCTGATTTCCCAAAAGAATCGCCCTCTTTCCATAAAGGTTGTCGCCTACGAAACAGATGACGCAATTCTGCCTCACCTGGAAGAGACCATGAAGCGATGCCAATCGCTCTGCACATCGGGTGGCATGAAGTTTCAAGGGTTCGTGAAGAATGAGGATTTCGTCTCGGTAGCCATTGCGGAAACAAGAGAGTCTCTTTTTGCCGCTCCCAGCGAGCGATTCACCCATGCTATTCTCAACCCACCTTACATGAAGATCAATAGCCAGACTGCCATGAGCAGAAAGCTCTATTCTTCCGACATTAAGGTGGCAAACCTCTATGCCGTTTTCGTTTGGCTGTCCATGCTGCTGCTGGAACCGGGCGGGCAAATGGTGGCAATAACACCTCGCAGCTTCTGCAATGGCCCTTATTTTAAAAAGTTCCGTGCTGCATTCTTACGGACTATGAGCCTCAAACAGATTCACGTATTCGGATCACGCAAGAAGGCCTTTGGTGACGACGACGTGTTGCAGGAGAATATCATTTATCATGCCGTCCGAGGGCTCCAGAAGCCTAAGTCCGTGACAATTTCCACCTCAGAGGGCCTTGATTTCGGCAAGGCACGCATCCTATCCGTCCCATACAGTCGGGTGGTCCAGCCCGGTGATCGAGATATGTTTATCCATCTGGACGTCGATGATGCTGACACCAGCCCGGCGGAGCGAATAAAATGCTTTACATCATCTCTCAACAGACTGGGGCTGACTGTTTCTACGGGACGGGTCGTCGACTTTAGGGCACGGGAGCACCTCAGACAAGCCCCCGAGCAAGAAACAGTCCCCCTGATTTATCCGTGCCATTTCCTGAACGGCTTCATCGAATGGCCTGTTGAGTCAGGAAAGAAGCCCAATGCCATTATGTCATCGTCCAAGACATCCGGTCTTCTTGTCGAAGGGGGATTCTACGTTCTCACAAAACGGTTTTCGTCCAAGGAGCAATTGCGGCGAGTTACGGCATCGGTTTATGATCCCACAAGAATCGCCGCACGCCTTGTGGGCTTTGAAAATCACCTGAATTACTTTCATAAACAGGGAAGTGGATTACCTGCTGACCTGGCGAAGGGGCTTGCCTTGTATCTCAATTCAACCATCGTCGATCAATATTTCCGCCTATTTAGCGGGCATACCCAGGTTAATGCCACCGACCTCCGGAAGATGCCCTATCCCACACATGAACAGCTTGTCCGACTTGGTGCCCATCTCAAGGAAAGAATGCCCGATCAGGAAACCATTGATGCAATCATCGAAAAGGAGTGCTTGAACTGTGACCAATAAGACAAGCAGGAAAAAAGCAGAAGGCAACATCAAGGAAGCTCTCTCGATCCTAGACGATTTGGGTGTTCCAAGACAGCAACAGAACGACCGCTCTGCCCTGACCCTTTTGTCACTGCTAGGTCTCAAGCCTGCCAGCAAATGGGAAGATGCAACCGATCCACTCATGGGTATCACTCCCATGATGGAGTTTTTTGAGCAACACTACGGAAAGAAATACGCACCCAACACCCGTGAAACGGTACGGCGCCAAACAGTTCACCAGTTTATGCAGGCCGCCTTGATTGTCGCTAACCCTGACAAACCCTCGAGACCGACCAATAGCCCTAAAGCAGTCTATCAGGTCGAGCCATCTGTTCTGAAACTGCTTCGAGGTTTTGGAAAATCAGAATGGAAGGGGAATTTGCAGAAGTATCTTCGGACCGTGGATACACTGAAAAAGCTGTATGCACGCGAGAGAGAAATGAGACGACTGCCTGTCAGGCTGGCAAACGGGCAGGAAATCAGGCTTTCACCTGGCGGCCAGAATGTGCTGGTGAAGAAGATCATGGATGATTTCTGCCCCTTGTTTACACCAAGTGGTTACGTTATTTACG
>CAYPDL010000270.1:0-2133 GCA_964409475.1 uncultured Desulfobacteraceae bacterium
AGATCAAAAGGGCAATCAATCGCCTGCAATGGATCATAACTCAGGCCGCGGGCCTTCCGAATCACCCCGATGATTTCACCCGCTGTAGCGTAGGCCTTGACCGCCTCGATAATAGACGGCATCAGGTTGTATGTATCTTCCTTTTCTGCATCCCCATAGAGCTGCGTCATTTTTTGGTTTACCAAAGGCATGTCCCTTGTCTTCTTCCATTCCTCCATACGCCTCGCAATAGCCTCCGAATCGCTGGTTTTCAGCTCCTGTATGGGAATCTGGAAATCTTCCTCCGGGGGGATAACCAGATCGTTGACGCCTACAACCCGTCGTTCTCCGCTTTCCACCTCCCGGTGTTTTTCCTGAGCGGATTCCTTCAGCATCTTTTGAACGAATCCCTTTTCCACAGCGGCAATCATTCCACCCACCTCTTCTATCTTGTTCCAGATTTTATACGCCTCTTCCTCCACCTTGTTGGTCAGGTATTCGACAAAGTAGGAACCTGCAAGGGGATCCACCACATCCGTCACGCCGGTCTCATCGGCCACGATGTGTTGGGTGTTGAGCGACATCCTCGCCGCCAGGGACGATGGCTCTGCATGGGCATTGTCCAGGCACGCATTGTCTATGGCCGTGCAGCCCCCGATGGCGCCGGCCAGGGTCTGGATGGCGCATCGTGCGATATTATTGAGAGGCTGCTGATAGGTCATGGTGCGGCCGGATGTGTGGACCGATATGAGCAGATGACAGGATTTCTCCTTTTTGGCCTTGAATGTCTCTTTGGCCATTTTAGCCCACATCCTTCGCAGCGCCCGGATCTTGGCTATCTCCTCAAAAAAGCGTGAACCTACGCTGACCAGTTCGTAAGGCAAGAGGGCGACATCATCAAAATCAAGGCCCCGCTCATGGACCAACAGGCTGCAAAGCTCCTTGAGCATTGCCATCTCCACGGCAAGGGCCTGCGCATTGTTGCCGCCGGATTCCTGAAAGTGCTGGCTGAGGATGCCCGATCGCATGTGTATCTTGTTGCGCACAATGTACTCGGAAGAATCCAGCCAAAGTTTTAGATCGAGATCCAGAGGCTGTGCGTCGGTTTGTCCGAAGGTAGTGCAGAAGGGATATTCCGTTACGCTGCCATGCACGTCCTTCAAATCGATGCCTCTTTTTTCGGCGAGGGCCACAATATAGGCCAGCCGTATGGAGGACATGGCGCATGAACCCAAGAGGGTGATGGATTGTCCGGTCAGGGGGATGTCGTCCATGAGCTGCTCAAATTCGAACAGGGAGGCCCCCGGCCATCCCAGGACCCCCACCTCTCTCCGACCAATCGGATGATCCGGATCGATGGGCATCGCATTGGTCCTGTCGCAAATTACCAGCATTCCGCCCCGTTGACCCATCTCCCGATATTGCTTGAGCACCTCGTTGGTTTGTTTGGAAGACCCGAGCCCGGCGGTCATCCTCTGCGTCCATACTCGCTTTCGATACCCGTCTGGATAATAGCCCCGGGTGTAAGGATAGGATCCGGGGTCACCCAGGTCCTTGTTGTAATCCAGGCCTTCAATATCTTTAGGATGGTAGAATGTCTTAATCGGATGCCCGTAGTCCGTCTCTCGCTTCATTTCCCCCCCTCCTTATTATTTAGGGATAGAAATTGAAATGGGATTGCTCTTTGAGAAGAAAACGATGGAAAAATCGTGCCTCCACCTGAAAGTTTCGTCTCGCTTTCATGAAGATATAAATAAAAAAACCGACCAGTCGGTTTTAATGCAGGCTGAAGCCTATGTCAAGCCTTTTTTATGGTTGGCGACGAGTTTTGGAATGCTCAGGGAATTTTTCAGTTTCATTTTCGCCTGCTCATGTTTTTTCTTGACACGGCCGGGCTTGCATAGTAAAACCGACTGGTCGGTTTGCTAATGTTTGGCGGAGTCTCAAGGACAAGGAAGGGCGGTATCCCTGTGAGCGAAAAACCACTGGAATACTGCGCTTATTGCTCGATTTCATTTTTTCCTCACAAGCATTTTCATCAGCGGGCGCGGCGACCCCCTTATTATGAACATTTACCTCGTGCGAGAACCAACGGTCCATGTAACACTTTAGGCATGTGAAAAACGCCAGTGGGGGTCTCTTTCCCAAAGGACG
>CAYPDL010000271.1:0-2091 GCA_964409475.1 uncultured Desulfobacteraceae bacterium
CTTCCGGTTTCTTTCGCACGCTCATTCGTCATTCGTCATTCGTCATTTGGCATTAGGCCGTCAGTCGTTGTCAGTCGGTTGTCAGTCATTTCCCTGTTATCCGGCTACATTTTTCAATCGACTATCAACAATCATCAATCCCGAGGTATTCGGCCCGCTGGCCGGGATCGGCCCATATCTCCTCTTTAAACCGTTTGATATCGTCCTGGTACTTGAAAAAGCACCCCAGGGTCTCCAGGACCACTGCTTCATCCAGGTAGGCCCTCTGCATAACCATGAGCGCCCTGCCCCAGTCCAGTGTCTCGGAAACCCCAGGCTTTTTCAGGAAATCAACCGTTCTGGCCTTTTGCATAAACCGGGTCACCTGTTCGGCGAAACGGGATTCTATGCCCGGAAGTCGGGTCATCAGGATCCGGTATTCCTTTTCAAATAAAGGGTAGTCGATCCAGTGATAGAGACACCGCCGTTTCAGGGCGTCATGGACATCGCGCGTACGGTTGGAGGTCACCACCACCAGCGGCTTCTTTTTGGCCCTTATGGTCCCGATCTCGGGAATGGTGATCTGGAAATCCGAAAGCACCTCTAAGAGGAAGGCCTCGAACTCCTCGTCTGAGCGGTCAATCTCATCGATGAGGAGCACAGGCGCCTTCTCTTCAGACCTCAATATGGCCTCCAGAAGGGGTCGCCGGATCAGGAAACGGGGGCTGTAGATCAGTTCCTCTATTTGCTCCCGCTCCCTTTTTTTCTGCTCTTCCAATCGGATATGCAATAGCTGCTTGGGGTAATTCCATTCATAAAGCGCTGTCGAGGCGTCGAGACCCTCATAGCACTGAAGCCGGATAAGTTCTGTCCCGAAGAGGCGCGACATGACAATCGCCACCTCTGTCTTTCCAACCCCCGGCTCTCCCTCTAAAAAGACCGGCTTTTCGAGCCGGTGTGCCAAAAAGAGGACGGTCGCGAGGGCACGGTCCGCTATATAATGAGACTCGGCCAGTTCATCCACTACCTGATCGATCGATTCGAAATTTGACGACAAAACAGGACTCCTTTCTTGATATAGCCGAAAAGCCATAGAAAACACAAAAGCATCGTCCCAAGGGCCGAGGCATTTCACCTCACTCAACCGTGTCCCTACGCGCTTGCTTTAAGGTGATCTATACGGTATGATATCCCCGTCGTCAACACTTTGGAATTCACAGGATCATATGAAATCAAAAAAAAAGCAAAAGGCCCCCTCCCCTGCACTTCAAAAGCGCCTGGCTGAGCTGGAAGAGACGGCCGCCACAAAGGGCATCCAGATACACTATGACCTCCTTGAGGCAGCCGGATTGAGATTGAAGGGGGGCATCTGCACCATACGGGGTGAATACCACATCTTCGTTGACAGAAGAAAATCAACGGCTGACATCATCGATTTTCTCCAGGACCACCTCACCCAACCACTTCCCAAAGATATTCCCGAACTCAGTGAACAGGGAGAAAAAAGTGCATTCTGAGAGAGATCTACTCAATGGAAACGACACGGCTTTTTATTTGGATTGCCGATTTGCCATTGCCGATTGAAAAGACCTGAAACCTCAATTGTCATGGATGGTCATGTGTGGTCACGGATTGTCACGGGTGCTCGCATTTTCCTTGGTCTCATATGAAACTGGTTCTGTTTGCTGGTTCCTGCATGTTGGATAGTCCCCTCGCTCCCATGCTCTACCCCTCCCCTCGTTCCCATGCTCTGCGTGGGAACGCATTTCTGGGACGCTCCGCGTCCTGTTCCAAAACGCTGATTTGGGTTCCCCCAATCCCACACACAATCCCAGCATTCCAACATCCCCCAATCCCTAATTTCCTCAATTTCCCTCATTGAGGAAACCAATTGATGGAATTTTTTGTTGACAAAGCCTTTGTGTGTTGTAAAATAGAATTTATGCGGGAATAGCTCAGCTGGTAGAGCCTCACGTTGCCAACGTGATTGTCGCGGGTTCAAGTCCCGTTTCCCGCTCCACAAATCCATAAGACCGGCGGCATAGCCAAGTGGCTAAGGCAGCGGTCTGCAAAACCGTTATTCACCGGTTCGAATCCGGTTGCCGCCTCCAA
>CAYPDL010000272.1:0-2051 GCA_964409475.1 uncultured Desulfobacteraceae bacterium
CCTGGATTCCCACGTTAGTTTTTTGACTTAACACCATGGAGCTTTAGCCAAAGACAAATTGGAGCCTTTTCCCCCCGAGCCATGGAATTGGGGTATCAATATTTTCATAATCCGCAGCGATCAGAAAGGGATTACAGGCCCTCTTCTGGAACTGGACCAAGATTTCTTTTTGTGTGATGACCAGTGTAGCGGTCGCATCGATGAAGTCTCTGAATATATGACGAGATTTGGCTTTTTGATATCTGTTGCCGAGCTTGGAACCGAGTAAGCGGTAGAGGCTGCTGGCCATGAGCGTGAGTTGCAGGTCGAGGTTCACTTTCATAGCCACCGTGGAAGACAAGGCATCCATGTGAAAAAAATCGATGCCGTCAGCGATATTATTCTCAATAATCATCCGCTCGGCATACCGCTGGATTAACTTACGAGCCGATCGATCCATCTGGTTGGTCAATAAGAAAGTGGGATCTTCATGACCGAGGTCGGTAATCACGATCTGACGGATAGGCCCCTCATAGTCCTTGAGCATGATTTTAGTATCCAGAATCCTGGGGGTCTTATAGATGCGGGACACGCCCTCCAATTCAATGCGTCTCCATGCGGATACAGGCTCGCTATGGACCTGCTGAAGCATTTGTTTGGATCGACGTCTGAGGGTCATGAAATCCACCCCCTGTTGGTTCAATGTTTTCAGGTTGGCGTAGGTTGTCAGTTTTGAATCAAAGATGAGTTCCCGGGGTAGATGACCGGTTCGTTCTTTCCAATAATCAATGAAGCGGAGGATCTCGTCGTTTTGGTCGTCTTTGCGTACATCAGCATTGCCATAGCAAAAGACCCGGGTCGATGCGTCTTGAGCCACAAAAGCCAGGATCCCTTTTTGTTTTCTGCTCCGCTTGGAGACATAATGCTTCTCGATCAAGGCATTTTCTCCATGAAAAGGGATGGTATGAAAGTCCAGGTCAAAAGAGGTGCCTTGCTCAAGACCCAGATTGGCCATAGCGTCAAACCAGGTTCGCATCAGTCGAGGATAGGATCTGGGATTTACCCGGCAACTGTATTCGGTGTGAAAAGCCCGTTTGGGAATCACATTCAGTCCGGCAAACAGGGCCAATCCTTCATCCAGAACATAGCTCATGACATGGCTATGACGGGCCGAGCCGAAGAGCTTCAAGGCCAGAAGGGAACGCATGGCGTGTCCGGCAGGAATCATTTTTGATCCCGGGAATCCCATATCATCAAGGATGTCATCCAGTGGAATGGCTGCCAGAAAGGGCATAAATAAGAAGAGGCCGCCAAATTTGGTGTGTATCCTTCGGGGAGCGAGATCAAGCTGTCTCACATCGGCCACAGCGGCTGCAATCGGTCTGGTGGATTGAGGGCGTTCTTCGTCATATCTTCTCGGGAGTCTGGCAAACCCCTCTTCTTTCAGGATGTAAGATACGCCGACCGGGCTCAACTGATGGCCCTTCGTTGCAAGGACATCGCTGATATCATAAATGGACAAATTCTGTTTTCTGAGGGCGATCACGTGATTACGGACCTTATCCTTTTTAGGGGCCATATGGGGTCCTTTAGAAGGCGGCAGGAAGAACTGTCGATCCGGGCTTTGCCGGAACTGGTGAACCAGGACACGGAAGCTCCCCTCGGTG
This sequence comes from uncultured Desulfobacteraceae bacterium, assembly GCA_964409475.1. GTDB lineage: Bacteria > Desulfobacterota > DSM-4660 > Desulfatiglandales > Desulfatiglandaceae > AUK324. Next base: position 1,647 of record CAYPDL010000272.1, read on the forward strand.
TAGCCGAATCTCCTGGCGGCTTCCTTACTGGTGACGCCCTCGACGAAATAAGCCCTCAGGGCTTCATATTGTCGATGAGTGGCGTTTGCAGGTTCCAGGAAGAACCGGCTCCATTCTGTTAGCTGTTCTGGTGAACTGTTTAACATGCGGCCACTATGTCATAAATAATCTCCTTTGTAAAGAAAAAAATGCATCACCGCTAAAATAGTTCGAATATACTGTGTTTTTAACCTAATAGTGGCACAATATATCGCGTCTTAAATGCAGAGCATCTTTTTAATGTATTGGCTTAACATCCATAGGTTAATAGTATGCATAACGTTCATTGGGCCAAAATACAGCCTGGGAACCTGATTTATTGGTCTCATTGTTAGGGAAACTGGACTCCGTGGGAATCCAGGCTAG
>CAYPDL010000273.1:0-2013 GCA_964409475.1 uncultured Desulfobacteraceae bacterium
GGCTCATGCGCACACCTTTCAGATACAGACCTGAAGAATTGCGACCTGTTCGGTTGGATATTTTTCAGTAATAATGACTTAACTTAGCCCAAATCGGGTTTTCTTGCACCCTCCTGCGCCGACCTCCCGGTTGGCGCCAGGATGCCTTTGAGGATGCTATCGATGGTGTTCTGTTTGGCATAATGCCCTCCCGTCACCCAGCGCATGACCCCCTCGCCGCCCAGAAGCCGTTTTCGTATGATACGGGGAGAGAGCCCCTGCCGGTGTAATTGCAGTGTGTGTCCTTCCAATCTCTCCATCACCTCGATCTTTCTGCGCAATGCGGCCTTTCCATGGTCGACCCCACCGAGCAGTGAACAGAAGATGGTGTCAAAATCCAGTTTCGCCAGTTGGCGCAGGCTTGCTAAAATGGCAGGATAGTCTTCATCCGAGCGGAGATATTTGAACCCCCTTCCGCAGAACAGATCCCCGGTAAACAGCCACCCCTCCGAGGCTTCGTAAAGGCAGATATGACCAATGCAGTGCCCATGGGATGGGATAACATCCAGGGTGAAATTGCCCGTCTGAAACAAAGGGCCGATGGGTTTGCCAATGGAGGGCTCCGGCCAGCCCCAGATCAATCGTTGATAGCGGCGGAGCTTCAGTTCCGTTGGCTTCTTCAGATAGGGAAGGGCGCTCGGATGGGCCAAAACCGTCACCCCGAAACGGTCCTGAAGCAACCGGTTGTTCCCGATATGATCTTCATGGTGGTGGGTATTGATGAGGGTTGTGATCTTTCGCTTTTCCATTTCCGCGGAGAATGCCTGCCCCACACGGCGGGTCCCGCTGTCGATCAGCGTCTCATCCATGAGAAATGCGTGCACGGGATAAAGGATGGTTTTCCCAACATGACGACCCATCTTGAAAACCGTTACCGGCCCATGCTGCTTCACCTTTAACATGGCTTCCAATGCCTTTGAAAAAGACTCCCCTGCATCCTGTGATCCGGGCTCAGAGTATCCCTTTGCCCACAGGGCCCCGGATGAGTCCTCTCTGAAACGTTCCGCCTGAAAGGGCGCCTCGAGGGCGTACGCGTTCAAGGCGCCTATCTTCGTCGACTCGTCTGTAGAGACGCACTATTTTTCTTTCCAGAGGGGACTGCGTTTCTCCATAAAGGCGCTGATTCCTTCCTTGGCATCTTCCGTGGAGCAGAGACGGGCAAAGGCCTCGTTCATATATTCAAAGGCCTTATAGTAATCCAGATCTGCTGCTGCATAAAAGGCTTTTTTCGCGATCTGAAGCGCCACGGGGCTTTTCTGGGCCAGAAGCGCAGCCCAGTTGCGGGTTTCTTTGTCCAGGTCGGCTTCAGGGATAACCCTGTTTACAAGCCCCATGCCTAGGGCCTCCTGGGCGCTTATCAAATTTCCGTAGAAGAGCAATTCCAGGGCGCGCTTTCTCCCGATGGACCGGCTCACCGGGATGACCGGTCCAATGCAGTTTAGCCCCACATTGATGGCGGTCAGACCCAATCTTGCGTTTTCACCCGCAACAGCCAGATCGGCAGCCGCCGCCAGACCTGCACCGTTTGCCGCAGCAACCCCGTGCACCTGGGCGATTACCGGTTTGTTCATGCGGCTGATGGCCACTAGAGGGGTCTCCATGCAATCGATCCAGGCCCGATATTCCATGGTGCTTTTCCCAGCAAAATCACTCACGTCGATCCCGGCACAAAAGGCCTTACCCGCCCCTTTGACAAGAACGACCCGGACCTCCTTTTTCGAGTCCAATGCTTGAAAGGCATTGCTGAGTTCCATGGCCAGGGGAACATTGAAGGTATTGAGGTTTTTCGGCCGATTGAGCGTGATCTCCGCCACAAAATCATTCCCAACTTCAACGATAATATTCTCGTAATTCATAATAAGACTCCTTTCCTCTCCGTATAGATCTCAACCGCCTCAGAAAGCCTCGGAATAAGTTATTTACTCAAGTTTCGCACCCTTCATTAGGCTATCCTTTCAATAAATTTGGCATGAT
>CAYPDL010000274.1:0-1993 GCA_964409475.1 uncultured Desulfobacteraceae bacterium
CCTGTCTTTGATTATCGAATCGGAAGGGATTGCCGATCGCCGCGATAACCTGGGATGTGGGGGACGTTGTTGACTACGTTGAATAACTTATGCAACCACGACAGGAGCGTTGGAATAGTAAAGGATAAAAGGGGACAGGCAAATTGTGCTTCTGAAACGGCTGTCGGAAAGCATGTAGGCACTCTCAAGCGGGCGCACTGACAAATTCCCGGATACGGGTATGGGTGATCAACCGGTCCAGGGTTGCCATGGTGAATACCTTTCCGTTCAACCTTAACAGCATCTGCCGCATATCTTCACGCCTTTCCCTGAATCCGCGTCCGTCAATACAGGCCACCACCTCGTAAAAAGGGCGGCCTTCTGCCACATGTTGATTGCGCTGGGTTTCCAATTCCTTGATCCTGGCCACCTTATCCCTTGCCGTGCCGTCGTCACTGGTCAATTTGGCTTCAATGACCACCGCGGGGTGAATCTCGTCCGTATATAAGAGTCAGCGGCATGGCTGACAGCCGGACTGCGGGCCATCTTGTGTTAATCAAACAACGCAACATTACACTTAGCGAAGCTGTTTCGTGGGCGGGGACGCTCGTGCGGCGTGACGAAATAAATCTCTTGTAATTTTGCATTTGAAATGCATAATTACAGAAAAGGAGTCGACTCACGATGCAAAGATATATACCAAGGTCCTTGGAGCCGGTTCTCAAGAAGGCGGCATCTGAATTTCCCGCGGTCGTCCTCACCGGACCCCGCCAGTCAGGCAAGACCACCCTCTTGAAGACCCTTTTCGCAGACAATTATGGCTATGTCTCCCTGGAGACACCGGATATTCGTGCATCGGCCATCGAGGACCCCCGTGGCTTTTTGGAGATGCACCGCCCGCCGGTCATCTATGACGAGGTGCAGTACGCCCCGGGTCTCCTGCCTTATATCAAGGAAAGAATCGACGGACAAAGGCACCTTGCCGGTCAATATCTGCTGACCGGTTCCCAGAACCTTCTGCTCATGGAGAAGATCACGGAATCCCTGGCCGGGAGGGCGGCCATACTCCGGCTGCTCCCCCTATCTGCACGGGAGGCCGCGGGAAATCCCCATGCCCTGCTGCCCTGGGAGACAGGCGCATCTCCGGGCATGACATCCGGTGGCTCCTATCAGGATATCTGGAGAGGCTTTTTGAGGGGAGGGTATCCTGAACTGGCGGCCAACCCCGAAAGAGACATCTCCCTCTGGCACGCCAGTTATGTCCAGACCTACCTGGAGCGGGACGTCCGCTCCCTCCGCCAGGTGGGCGACCTTTCCCAGTTCCAGGCCTTTCTCCGGGCGCTGGCTGCAAGGAGCGCCCAGCTTCTGAACCTCACTGACCTGGCCCGCGACCTTGGAGTTGCGGTCAATACAGTGAGGGCCTGGCTTTCCGTTCTGGAGGCGACCTATCAGGTCTTTGTCCTGCGGCCTTATTTCGCCAATGTGGGAAAGCGTCTCGTCAAAACCCCGAAGGTCTTCTTCACGGACGTAGGAACACTCTGTTACCTGACCGGACTGAAAGACCCCCAGCATGCCGCCGCAGGCCCTATGGCCGGCCCTATCCTGGAGACCGCGGTTCTTTCGGAAATTCTGAAAAGGCTCACCCACCGGGGCGATGATCCCCGGATCTATTTCTGGCGCACCGCTTCCGGATCAGAAGTGGACATGGTGGTCGAGGCCGGGGATAGGCTCGTTCCCATCGAGGTCAAGCTTTCCGCCACCCCAAGGCCGGCCTTTGCCAAGGCGATCAAGACATTCCGAGAGGATCTGGGCACCAAAGTCATGCCCGGGTATCTGATCCATCCGGGCGAGATCCGCCTGCCATTGGGATCGGATGTCACCGCGCTGCCTCTTAGGGAGCTGTGATGTGGGGGACGTTGTTGATTACATTGAATAACTTATGCAAGCACGACAGTGTATTAATGGGGACAATCCTATAATCTCCTGTCAAGATAAAAATAAATATCTTTGAAAA
>CAYPDL010000275.1:0-1988 GCA_964409475.1 uncultured Desulfobacteraceae bacterium
AATAATTTAAACCTGCAGGTTGATCAGAGCGGTGCGAAACCCAACGCTTTATGCCGCATCTGCCTTGCGCCTAACGCCTGGTGCCTTAACATCTCACGCCTTGCGCCGTCTTTCTATTCTTGACAAAAAAGTCCCAGCCTGTCAAGGGTGTAACAACAGTCCACGCAACGACAAACAAAAAGCGTGACCAAATCCTTTCTTGACAAGTTGTCAAGAACCATGAGATATTAAAATCATCAACACCGACGAGGGGGCCGACATGCAGACACTTACCATAGGAGAGCTGAAAACGCGGTTTTCGGAAGTTTTGGAAAAAGTAAGAAGTGGCCAAAAAATTGTAATAAGTTACGGGAAAAAAAAGGAAAAAGTCGCTGTCATTGTCCCGTATTCCACCTATGCCTCAAATCAGGAAAGAAGTATTGGCTTACTCAAGGGCCAGGCGGTATGCGTAATTCATGACGACTTTGAAATAAATGAGAAAGAAATGCTGGCATCATGAAATTATTGCTGGATACCCATGGATTTCTGTGGTCACTTTTTACGCCCGAAAAGCTAAGCAGGGGAGCACTCCGAGAGATAAAATCTCCAGACAATGACGTAGCTGTCAGCGTGGTTACCTTCTGGGAGATTTCTTTGAAGTATGCTATTGGGAAACTCGAATTGACCGGAGTCAACCCAGAAGAATTACCTGATTTTGCCGATCAGATGAATTTGGAAACATTGCCGATTACCGCTGCTGAAGCATCAAGCTTTCATAAGTTACCAAGGCTTTCACACAAAGATCCCTTTGATCGTATGATTATTTGGCAAGCTATCCAGCGAAGAATGACACTGGTATCAAAGGATCGAGATTTCGGGGTGTATCGTAAGTTTGGGCTTAGAACTTTCTGGTAAATAAACGGGCATGACAAGTCAGGCGTCTGGTTTTTTCAATCATCCATCAGCAATCCCAACTCGGCAATACGAAAAAGGCATTCCCATGATAGATATCTCGACCATCGATTACTCGAATCTGGACCGGCGTGAGATCCTCATGTTTCTGTTTCATCCCCGTCCTGAATGGGGTGATCCCGGGACCGAAAGCCGGGGAGAGGACCTCCTGATACCGGTTGAAGGCGATGTTTCGGTGGGCGCTCGGCTCCATATGTGTAAAAAGGCGGCGCCCACGATCCTTTTTTTCCATGGAAACGGTGAAATCGTGGCAGATTATGACGACATGGGCCTTGTTTACAACCGGATCGGGATCAATTTCCTGCCGGTCGATTATCGGGGATACGGTCGCTCAACCGGCCGGCCCACCATTACCGCCATGATGAGAGACTGCCATATCATCTTTGATTTCGCAAAGAACTGGCTCCGGGATAAGGGGTGTCAAGGGCCGCTCATTTTAATGGGCAGATCCCTGGGCAGCGCATCCGCCCTTGAGCTTGCCTCCCATCACAGGGACCGGATCGACGGCCTCATTGTCGAGAGCGGGTTCGCCTTTTCCGGCCCCCTTCTCCAGCTCCTGGGCGTCGACCTGAGGGCCATCGGTTTTGAAGAGGAGGCCGGCCTTGGGAATATAGAGAAGATCCAGCTGGTTGACAAACCTACCCTCATCATCCACGCAGAGCTGGACCACATCATCCCCTTTTCAGACGGCCAGGCCCTCTACGACGCCTCCCCTGCTCCAGACAAGACCCTGCTCAAAATCGCCGGCGCCAACCATAACGATGTCTTTATGCGGGGGCTTTCCGACTACATGGCGGCAATCAGCGCTCTCACCCGGAAGGTCACTGCCTAAGACAGAAGTCAGGGGTCAGAGGTCAGTCGTCAGAGAAGACAACATTCCACCATCCCTATCATCCGAATCCTCCACCCATCCAGTCATCCCAACCTTCAGTCCCCAATCCCCATTACCCAATCCCCATTACCCAATTCCTCAATTCCTCAATTCCTCAATTCCTAACTCCCTAAATTCCTATTACTAATTTCTTGTCTCTAAGTCC
>CAYPDL010000276.1:0-1890 GCA_964409475.1 uncultured Desulfobacteraceae bacterium
CAGGTCTCGCTGATCTTCTCGAGACCGACCCCGTGCTCGCCGCTGATGGTCCCGCCAGCCTCGGCGCAGAGTTTCAGGATCTCCGAAGAGGCCTTCAGGACCCTCGCCTTCTCTTCCGGATCCCTGTCGTCAAACATGATGAGCGGATGGAGATTTCCATCGCCCGCATGAAAGACATTGCCGATCGGGACATCATACTTCTTCCCCACCTCCAGGACCTTGCTCAGGACCTCCGGGAGCCGGGTGCGCGGAACCGTCCCGTCACAGCAGACATAACTGGGTCTGACCTGTCCAACCGCCCCAAAGGCGCCCTTGCGGCCTGCCCAGAGAATGGCTCGTTCTGCGGCATCTTTTGCCAGTTTTACCTCCCGCACGTTGTTTTTCCTGCAGATCTCCATTATCCTTTCCGCGTGTCTATCCATCCCCTCGGGCATTCCGTCCAGCTCGATAATGAGCACGGCAGCGGCATCCAGCGGATAGCCCACCTTGATGGTTTCCTCCACGGCCCGCATGACAATGTTGTCCATCATCTCGAGGGTGGCAGGCACAATCCCCTCGGCAATGATGGCCGAAACCGTGTTGGCCCCGTCCTGGATCGTGTCGTAGATGGCGAGCATGGTCTTGACCGCTTCCGGGGCCCGCTCCAGTCTCAACATAATTTTGGTGACCAGGCCCAGTGTCCCTTCACTCCCCACCAACAGGCCCTTGATGTCATACCCAGGACTGTCAGGGCATTTGCCCCCTGTCCAGACAACTGTACCATCATCGAGGACGATCTCCATGCCCAGGACATGGTTGGTGGTCACCCCGTACTTGAGACAGTGGGGCCCGCCCGAGTTCTCCCCGATATTCCCCCCGAGGGTGGACACCTTCTGACTCGCCGGGTCCGGCTGGTACACAAACCCTCTTTTCAATACCTGCGTCTGAAAATCAAGGGTAATCACGCCCGGCTCCACCGTGGCCGTGCGATTGGGGATATCGATCTCCAGGATGCGGTTCATCCGCGAGAAGTGCACTACGATCCCTCCGGCAATGGGGACCGTCCCTCCGGTCAGATTGGTACCCGATCCCCTCCCCAGGATGGGGACTTTTTCCCTGTATGCCAGGGCCATGATCCGGGAAACCTCTTGGGTGGAAGCGGGGAGCACCACCACGTCGGGCATCGCCCGTGCCAGAGAGGCATCATAGCTGTAGAGGGTGAGGTCCATATCCGACGACAGGACATGATCGTCTCCCACTATCTCTTTCAAACGTTCAATGATCAGTTGTTTGTCCATAAGGATCCCTTTGTGCTGGGTTCTGGATACTGGTTACTGGTTGCCCGATGCTGGACGGGTGGATGACTGGATGAATAGGATGCTGGGATGCTTTCAGCTTCGAGCTTTGAACTTTGAATTCGTTTCCGGTTCCCGTTTCTCAACTTTAGACACTTTAGACACTCCAAACTTTAGGCACTGCTTTCGACAGTATCCCACTTCAAAATGAAGAGAACATATTCGCCGCCTGTCCTTTTGTCAAGATTTCTGCCAAACCAGACCGTGAAGGGACCGGCCATAATTTTGTCCGTCACGTCATTTAATGCTGTCAAATACCAATTCTTTCTGATATAAAATAAAATTTCTCTTTCGTACTGAGTAAAATGTATCTTTAGAGTACCCGTTCACGGGTTCAAACGTTCAGAGGTTCAAGGTTGCTGTTTTGTGCCATTGATGCCGTTTTGAAGGCAACCATGCCAGCAGTGGCCCCGGGTTCGGCACTTCAAACCAGGGAATAGGCAACCAAACAGACCCAAAGTAACGAAAGAGCGCCGTGTTGCTTTCGAGTCGGGTCCTTCATGCTCCATTGATCCGGAACCTGTGAACGTCGAACCGGAAACCTGTGAACGCTTAC
>CAYPDL010000277.1:0-1854 GCA_964409475.1 uncultured Desulfobacteraceae bacterium
TGCTTCCTGACTGGCCTGGTGATCCGCACGGCCTGGGCCCAAAGGATGCTGGAGCGGGTCGATTCCTATTCCTTGGTTAACGTGCCTTTCTATGCCTTCTTTCGCAGCCTTTTTTTCGAGATGGCCGGCCGTCAATATGAAGCCGGTCTCGACTATGCCCTGGCGTGGATTGAAGAATGTTGGCAGCCCGCTGTGGTGATGGAGGAACTGGAAAACGGCTGGTTGGTGGTTTTCGTTCCGCGGGTCCCCAACGTGTTCTCGGGAGCCCTTTTTTACATGCCGCCGGACCGGGTGAAAAGGATAGAGACTACCTCGGTTGCGATATTAAAAGCCATGGCGCGGTTCGGCGTCGGCTCTCGCGCCTTGTTGAAAGGCCAACTTTAGGAGCTTCTCATGAACAGCGCCGCCATACCTCCTCGCATTCACGTCTTAGCCAAGCCCACCGGGGCGACTTGCAATCTGCAGTGCTCCTACTGCTTTTTTCTGAACAAAGACCGTCTCTATCCTGGCAGTCGCTTTCGCATGAGCGATGAGGTGCTGGAGACCTACATCCGCCAGCTTATAGAGTACCATCGCAGCCCCCAAGTGACGGTTTCCTGGCAGGGGGGGGAACCCACTTTGATGGGGATAGACTTCTACCGACGGGCTCTCGACTACCAGCGCCTCTACAAAAAACCAGGCATGGTCTTCGAGAACACCCTGCAGACTAATGGCACGCTTCTGAACGATGAGTGGTGCGAGTTTTTCAAAGAAAATAACTTCCTTGTCGGCATCAGCATCGACGGTCCCCGCCGCCTCCATGATGTTTACCGGCGGGACAAACAGGGCCAATCCACCTTTGACCGGGTCATGCGGGGTCTGCGGCTGCTCCAGAAGCATGGGGTGGAATATAACATTTTGGTCACCGTCAACCGGGTCAATGCCGACCATCCCCTGGAAGTCTATCGTTTTCTCCGGGATGAAGCCGGGACTGACTGGATTCAGTTTATTCCCGCCATCGAGCGCCTGGTCGACGGCCAGGTCACCATCTTCCAGCAGGGGAACACGGTTTCGGAGCGCTCGGTGAAGCCCCGCCAGTTCGGCCACTTCCTCATCACTGTCTTTGATGAATGGGTGCGGCATGATGTTGGCAAGATATTTGTTCAGACCTTTGAAGCCGCGGTGCGCAACTGGCTGAAACTGCCCTCTTCCGGCATGTGCGTCTTTAATGCCACCTGTGGCCACGGGCTGGCCCTGGAGCACAACGGGGATCTGTATGCCTGCGACCATTTCGTCGAGCCCAAATATTTTCTCGGCAATATCCAGCAAAGTCACCTGCTGGAGTTGGTAGCTTCCGAAAAGCAGCGCACCTTTGGCCGCAACAAGCTGGATACCCTGCCCCGCTCCTGCCGGGAATGTGAGGTCTGGTTCGCCTGCAAGGGGGAATGTCCCAAGAACCGGTTTGATGTGACCCCGAATGGAGAAGCTGGACTGAACTATCTCTGTGCGGGGTATAAGGCCTTCTTCCGCCATATCGACCGGCCTCTGAAGATCATGGCTCAATTGCTGCACCAGGAAAAGCCCGCAAGTCAGGTAATGCAAGTCCTGGCGGCGGAGGAGATGAAGGCGGCCACGGCGCCTGGCCGGGTGGGGCGCAACGATCCCTGTCCTTGTGGCAGCGGCCTTAAATATAAGAAATGCCACGGTGGAACTAGATTTCCGCTTCCCGAAAAAACCAGCAGCCGCCGGGGGGGAGCCCTGCCATGAGGCAGGAGGTGTTAAGAAATGAATATACGCGTCAACTTCAGCGGTTCATTCAATCACCATAAATCTAAAGGAGGTTTTATGGCAGACAAAAAACCCAATATCCTGGTC
>CAYPDL010000278.1:0-1836 GCA_964409475.1 uncultured Desulfobacteraceae bacterium
CCGCTCTCGGGCCGGGTCTTTGCGCTTCAGGCGTTCCCGGTACCACTCATGGGCGATGATCATACTCATCACCTCGCTCGAACCGGTCCAGATGGACGCCAGCCGGATATCCCGATGGATCCGTTCAATGGGAAAGATGTTGGTGTAGCCGATGCCGCCCACCACCTGCATGGCATTGTGAACCGCCTTCTGACACGATTCGGTAATGAATTTCTTGCATTCGGAAACCATCCTGCGCACCCGATGCATGTCAACGTCCGAATCCACTGCCCGTGCCGTGGCATAGCCCAGGGCACGGGCCGCATCCAGCAGGGTTGCAGCTTCCGCCACCTGAAAGCTCACCCCCTGAAAGGTGTTGATGGTGGCGCCAAAGGCCTTCCTTCTGGATGTGTACCGGGTGGCCATGTCCAGGGCCACTCGGGCCGATCCGATGGCCATGACCGACGATCCCAGCCGCTCCGGAATCATCATGGTGTTGAACACGTCGTAGGCGCCGTTTTTTCTGCCCAAAATGTTTTCCCTGGGCACTTTTACATCTTTAAAAACCAGGCGGGCCGTGCCCCCGCCGCGACACCCCATGAGGCCGTAGAGATATTTTGTTTCAACCCCCGGCCCACGATCCACGATAAACGCGGTCAGGGAATCCTGGGGCCTTGTTTCGGGATCGAATTCGGTACGGGCATAAACGAGGAAGTAATCGGCCCCTTCACCCCCCACGATAAACCGTTTTTGGCCGTTCATAAGAAAATAGTCCCCTTTGTCTTCCGCCCAGGTAGTGGCCCCAAAAAAATCCGATCCTCCCCGGGGTTCTGTCAGGCACTCGGCCGCAAATATGTCTCCTTTCAGCAGGGGTATCACATAGTTTTCCTTCTGCGCTTCCGTTCCGTGCAGAATAATGGCATCGCAGACCAGCTCCGCCCCCACCCCGAACACGCAGGCAAATTCATATCCGAGGGTGCCGATTTCTTCAAGGATAACGCAGGAGGTCACCCAATCCATTTCGCGACCGCCCCACTTTCGGGGGTATCGGCATCCCAAGAGATTTCGTTGCCCCGCCTCCTTCAGAAATGCCTTGGGGAAGCGGATACGATCCGCATCCATGTCGAGAACCATTTCCCGAGGCACCCACCTTACAAAATCGCGCACCTCATCCCGGATCTTCTTCTGGGCTTCGTCAAGCAGGAAATCAAACATAGTCCCTCCTATGGAAATCGAAATGACTCATGGGGGTCATCTTGATTTATGATATGTCTTCGCTCATGGCGCTCCCCAGATTGTGAAATAACTGAATCGACAAATTCCGAATCACCCAAAATTCGCTCGTCGCTCATCATATGGACGCCACCCTTCAAGGCATCTCGGGCCGCAGTCCAACCCCCAAGACTTCGGATCAACCCTCCACTTCAGTTCATCAAGGCCCTTAACCATTCCTGCACGAACAGGGTTCAGGTGAATATACCGGACCAATTCTCGGAGGTAGGCCTCTTCCTGGCAGACAATAGATTTGTACCGATTCTGAAACAATTGACCCCTACGGCCATGTCGGCGGTTAAATCCAATAACATAACCCGTGAGGAGGCGTCTCATGAGTCTGGATAACGGCTCCGTCCCGGTACGGAAAAGAAAGTGGGCATGGGCATAAAAGCCCATCCATAACAGGCTGTCTTCGTCTCGGGACAGAGAACCTCCAGTCTGTCAATAAAGTCATCACGGTCTTTATCCTTGCGGAATATTTTCCTACGTTCTATCCCCCGAATCATTACGTGGTTCAGAACGCCGGGAGCATCTAATCTGGCTGTTCTTGGCATGTCATGATGTTGATTTCAATCTGGAACA
>CAYPDL010000279.1:0-1796 GCA_964409475.1 uncultured Desulfobacteraceae bacterium
ATCATAAATCAACAATCAACAATCGTGCCTGAACAGGGTTTTCGTTCAGGCACTAGTTAGCTTGGCCCGACCTCTGCCCTAGCCCGCATGCCCCCCTTTCCCGCCGATTGGCTTCACCGATTTATTTGAACATTGCGTGTGTTCATGAAATTTCGTCAAAGGTCACAGATCAAACGGGCCATCCCAGGGGACCCGATTTCCTTTTCAAAGTATGGGTCACGCCATTCATCGAGCATTCTGAATCCATGTTTCTCATAGGCACGCTGTGCCGGGGTATTCCCTATGTAAATCGAAATCTGTGCTTGACGATACCCTCGCTCTCGCCCTACATCGAGCATATTGTCCAGTAATCTGTCGACAATTCCTTTTCTACGAAACGCGGGAAGCGTCGCCACGCTGTCAATCACCCATGTCCCTTCGAGGGACGGTGGAATACATGCCGTGATTTTTGGAGGTTCCCCGGCGGTCGTATCTTTGGTAGGAACTTTGCCTAATTTCTCATAAACTTTCGGGAGGGCTTCCAAGAGTCTAAAATACCCTTGAGTATCCGGATCGTAGCCGCCAAGCCCCGATACGGGACCTTCTTCGGCTTCTGCTATTAGATAACAAGAGTGGTGAAACAAGTGGGGGGTATCAGTTACGGTCAAGAGTTTTAGAAAATCCAGGCAGTCATCTTCAGACCGATCAAGGACAACTTCCCATATACCTCTTTTCACATGCGCCCTCCCCGCAGTCAATATGAGCCAGGCAAGAAACACAGCATCGTTCACTCCGGCATTGCGAATCTTTATATCCAGCATAGTACTCCTTGTATCCAAATCCTTCGTGCATTGGTTTCAAGACGGTTCCAACGTAATGCCCAGGACGTCCATTTGTAATTGTAACGATTATGTATGTTGCTCTTTTCGCCCCGAAAAAGTGCCATATAGTCCCAAAATCAGGGACAGCTTTAACATCATTGATTTTGATATCAATTAGTTACATTGGCGACCCCCATTCACACCCGGCCAGGAAAGGATCGGAGTACCTTGCCGGGACCAGGCCGTAGAGAAGGATGAAATGGTCTTTCCTCGCCCCGTGAGAGAGCTGAATAAGGTAGTCCATCACATTGACGGCGATGATCAGGTGGGTGATGACCGGGTAATTTCTGGATTCAACGGTATCACGGATAGGAATCATGGCATGCCGTTGATCGCCTCAGGAATGGTGCTGTTCCTGAAAACGATAAAACTCGCCGGTGGCTATGATGCGCTGGCGTATAGACCTCCGGTCGAGCGAGTTATTGTAGCACAATTCCATGCGGATTAAAGATCTGAGGTGCAGTTCGGGCAACGCGTCGCCTTAATAGGGATGGCGGTGAAGCATTTCGGACATTCCTTTGTGGTTGCTTCGGCGACGGGCGCTTCCTCTTTCTTCTTGAAACGGTTCATTTGCTTGATGACGATGAATATCGCAAAGGCCACGATAACAAAATCCAAGACGGTGTTGATGAATACACCGTAGTTGAGCGTGACCGCCTCCGTTGCAGCGGTCTTTGCCTTGAGCATGATTGCCAGTTGCGAGAAATCGACGTTGCCTAACAGCAGGCCGATGGGCGGCATGATGACATCGCTCACAAACGAACTGACAATCTTCCCAAACGCAGCGCCGATGATGATGCCTACGGCCATGTCCATGACGTTCCCACGCATAGCAAATTCTTTGAATTCTTTAAGCATTCCCATGGGTAGACTCCTTAATATGTAACTTCTCAATAAGTTCGGGTATGAACAATATCCATATTCTTAATATGGTGT
>CAYPDL010000280.1:0-1755 GCA_964409475.1 uncultured Desulfobacteraceae bacterium
TATCATGCCAAATTTATTGAAATGATAGCCTAATGAAGGGTGCGAAACTTGAGTAGTGAATAATGAATAGTGAAAAAACCTGTGGCATGAAGCGATATATCATAGCCCTGATTCTCCTCCTGGGCCTTTTCTCCCTTGTCGCAGGAGACGGATGGTCCAAAAAGGTTTACATCTGGCGGGACAGCGACGGCCAGACCCATTTTTCCGACAGCCCGCCCGGGCCTGAGGAGATCGGCGGGGAGGTCGAGGAAAGAAGCTTCAAAGAGCCTTCCCCCCCGGAACAAATCGCCCCACCGGCGGTTGCCAGGAGTCCGATTGAACACGCTGTGCAGTGCACCTTCAGGATAAAGAATAAAAAAGGCGGGGCATCGGGGTTTTTCATCAATGACAAGGGCATGGCCGTGACGGCCAGACACGTGGTCCAGGACGCTACGTACAGTATGGAGGCTGAAGTTCCCGGCGACACTCGGAAATACAGGGTTCGGATCCTTAAAAAGAGTCTACATCACGACCTGGCCCTGCTCCAGGTCGCCATAGACCGGGCGACCCCCTACCTCGAAATCAGAGACCCACATACGCTTATGCCGGGCGAAGAACTCTGGGCGATCGGCAATCCTTTGTTGGCCTTCAAGGAAACCATTACAAAGGGGAATTTCAGCCGTATGTTTCCGGAGGCCGACTGGAAAAAAGAGGCCAAGATGAAGCGGCCCCCTTTCAAATTCAGAGGGGATCAGGTGCAGTTTTCCACGCCGGTGATTCCGGGCAACAGCGGGGGGCCTGTGGTGGACAGCGATGGCAGAGTCATAGGGGTTGTAAGCTTCGGTTTTCCCAATACGCCCATCAATTTTGCCGCGCCCAGTTCCTACATCGAAAAGGAATTTAAATCCTACCTCAAATAAACGTGTCAGCGTAACGCGGCACAGCCGCAATTAAAAAAACTCACACACGCCTTCTATTGCAACTCAATCTCAGCCAGGACCTTTTTTACATCCGCCATGCTTGCGGCCTTTAACGGCACCGGCAGTTTTCCATCCCCGTAGGCAATAAAATGGACCCCGGCGGCCTCGGCCGTTTCAAGGTCGATGGAGGAATCGCCGATGTAGACGGCCTGATCCGGGCCCAGGTCAAAGAAATCAAGGATTTTGTGGATCGATTCCGGGTGGGGCTTGGGGTTTTCCACATCCAGAGACGATACGACAATGTCAAAAAACCCACTCAGACTGTTTTGATCCAAGACGTCCCCGATGGTGTTGCTGCGGTTGGTGGCGACGGCCAGCCCCACCCTGGGCCTGAGATGCTTGAGGAGTTCTTTCAGGCCGGTTTCCATGACCATATCCTTGATGAATGGCGTATAGTCCATCTGCAACCGGTAGGCCTGGGCCTCCTCCGTGAACGGGGTTCCCTCAAAAATATAACGGACCGATTTATCGGCCGTGTTCATATGGACATAATCCATCTGCTCCTCTGCCATGGGTGGAAGGCCGTAGCGCGAGAGGAGGTGGTTGTAGAAATTGATGTTGGCCTGGCGGGAGTCAAACATGACCCCGTCGCAATCAAAGATGACTGCGGATATCTTGTGTTGATGGTTCATGGGTGATAGCTCACGGCTCATGGCTGATAGCTCATGGCTGATGCGTGCTGGTCACAGGATACTGGGTACAGGTACTCATTACAGCTTTTTCGTTGGGTTTCCTCAACGTTAGGCTCTTTAGAGGTAACTTCTCAATAAGTTCGGGTATGAACAATATCCATATT
>CAYPDL010000281.1:0-1750 GCA_964409475.1 uncultured Desulfobacteraceae bacterium
CCTATATTACATATCTGTTTGATTTTGAAGGCAAAAAGTGAAAGATTGATTTGGCAGTCTTGCATGGATTTGGTGGATGTGCTATGAGGACAAATGCAAGCTAAATTCACCTGAGGGTACGGTGATACCGTTACCAAGAGGACGATATCCGGACTTGTATAATCACTTGATGGGTTCGGGTGAACCGTGGAATCAGCGAAGCGCGGCCTGTCCACGCTGTTAGAGACAGACACGCTACGGCGTGCTCGTCACCCCCGCCCCGTTAGGGAGCTAGGAGTTTCTCTACGTTGAAATCAGGAGACATAATTATGCGCAAACGAATCATCACCCCAGTTCAGCAAGAGACTGCATCTCCAGACTTGGAATGGCTGAATATGCAAAGGCTCGCGGAGGTGGAAATCACCTCGGAGGACGCCGCTCATCCAATTGAGTCCGCGTTGCTTCCCGTTCGGGCCTCGGGGTGGCGTGCCGCAGGGCCCGGAAAGCAGACGATCCGGCTTCTGTTCGACTATCCGCAACGGCTTCAGCGGATATGGCTGAACTTCGTGGAGACCCGCACTGAGCGCACGCAAGAATACGTCTTGCGTTGGTCGCCGGATGGTGGGCAATCGTTCCGAGAAATCGTGCGGCAGCAGTGGAACTTCAGTCCCCAAGGCGCAACCAGCGAGACGGAAGACCTTCACGTCGAACTCCCGGCGGTCACTGTGCTCGAGTTGAGTATCATTCCGGACATAAGTGGGGGAAATGCGTTCGCTTCTTTAGCGCAGTTGAGGCTTGCCTAAGCGCATCCAGCGGAGAGCCAAAAGCGCCACGCCTTTTGCTATCGCAAAAGTCCCGCCACTTTTTGCCGCCGCTGATGCAGGTTATGCATCTCAATCATATTTCATATTAGGGTCGACGAGATCCGGTTCTGGATCATGACCTGGGGGTCAAAGGCCATGGTTCTCGAACCAGAGTCGTTGAGGGAGGAGATCAGGGCAGAGGCGGAAAGGATGGCGAGGCGTTATGAAGCGCCTGTTGTGGCTGAAGAGAGCCTGGCATATGGCCGGACGAAAGATCAGCCTTTGCAGCGCGGTTGACCTGCGATAACGGCTATCGGGCAAAACTAACGAGGTATGATCATCAGGATATCACCAGGTTTCGATGGTATAGAAAACCTGTGATACCTCCAGTTTCGGCCAGGCTTCTCAATCAATAATTGTATCTATGTCAGAAGGATAGATTTCAACGAACTGATTGTCAGGGCGAAGGCTTTTTCAGCCCTCACCCTGAATTGGTTGGGTCAAGCATAGATGTTTTTGATCCATCTCATGGCTTCGGTGTCAGGAACCTTTCCCAAATAAATCTGAAATGATACCATAAAGATGCCTGTAACAACCTTTAAGACCGTCAGCGAAGAAGAAATCCAGAGGATGAACAGGCTTCAGCGGAAGTTATTTGATGAACTCCATCACCTCTTTGAGCCGCCTTTGCCTGAGGGTGTCCCTGAGCGTCTTGAGAAAATTGTATCCCACGGCAAAATCACCGAGGGGGACACCGTTCTTGATGTGGGATCTGGCACGGGAATTTTGATTCCGATCATCAAAAAATACAACCCCAGTTGCATTCATGCATGCGATCTTTCAGAGGATATGCTGAATCAGTTTAGAGAAAACTACCCGTACGTGAAAACCATTTTGGCGGATGTTCGGGATGTGAGGTTGCCGGACCAATGTATTGATGAAGTCTTCATAAATGCCTGTTATCCAAA
>CAYPDL010000282.1:0-1713 GCA_964409475.1 uncultured Desulfobacteraceae bacterium
ACGGACCTGATACCTCCCGGTCTGGAACGCGAAGGGGTGCGAAACTTGAGTATATTGAATCATCTCAATGGTCAGCGCATACAGGCAGGCACGGCAAAATTCCTTTGACAACGGCTGGATATCGGGCTAATGTTGCTGCAACATTGTGTTGAGCGTCTGTATATGTACACATGATCGGTGTTCGCACGAGGGGCCTTTCGGCGATGCTTTTCAGGAGGCCGTGGGATAAGCCCTGCGTTGCGGATGAAAAGGGAAGGCGGTGAGATGCCGCCACACGCTGGCCGGTGCTGTGTCCCCAACGATAACGGATGCGCCATGTTTGAGGGCGTTGATCATTCAGTGAAGTCCCGATGAATCCTTGACCGGGTGAAAAGTCACTGTCTGGGCACGCGGTTTTTCTGATCGGTCTCCGCAGGCATTTCCTTGAAGTGCCGCCATAACCGTGGAGATTGAGATAGAGGCTGCATGCAGGGCGGGAAGGCGAGCTGAGTGAGGGGAAGTCAGAAGACCTGCCGATCATGACGGATGGAGTTGCCAAAACCCCGTTCGGGTCTATTTCCATGTGACCTGGACGGGGTTATTTTTTTAAGGAGGGATCATGGATATGTGGAAACAAGACCTGAAGCGGATTCAACCTGTCTCAAGCAAATGGTTCGGCGCAGCGCATGAGCGATGGGACAGCCTCGCCAAGCCCAAAAAGAGTTTAGGGATGCTCGAAGAGATCGCTGCCCGGGTGGTGGCGATCAGGGAAGAGAAGATCCCGTCGCTTCCGGGAAAGGAGGTGTTTGTGTTCGCCGGCGATCATGGCGTCGTTTCAGAAGGCACCAGCCCCTACCCCCAGGAGGTAACCGGATTGATGGTGAGAAATTTTCTACAGGGGGGGGCGGGCATTAATGTCCTGGCCCGATGTGCCGGGGCGAGGGTAAGCATCGTAGATATCGGAATGAAGGATGACCTTTCAGATGTTAGTGGCCTTATACGGAGGAATGTCAGGAGGGGGACCCTCAACATGGCGGAAGGCCCGGCAATGACCCTCAAAGAAACCGAAACGGCCATGAATATAGGCGTGGAAATGGCTGAAGAGGCATTCAGCAGAGGGGCCCTCATGGTGGCGACAGGCGAGATGGGCATTGGCAATACAACGCCCTCTGCGGCCCTTTTTTCAGCACTCCTTCCCGCGGCGGTCGAGGACGTCACGGGGAGAGGGACCGGCCTCGACGATGCCGGACTGAGGCGCAAGACAGCCGTCATCGCAAGGGCCCTTGAGGTGAACGGCCCGGCAATGGGAGGGGACCCCCTTTCCATCCTTTCGGCCGTGGGGGGACTCGAGATCGCCGGGATCTGCGGTCTCTGCATCGGGGCCGCCGCAAGACGCATGATAGTGGTTGTGGATGGTTTCATATCCACAGCCGCTGCGCTGGCGGCCATGCGTCTCAACCCCGCCATAAGGGATTATCTGTTCTTCTCTCATCAATCCTCCGAAAAGGGACACGGGGTCTTTTTTGAAAAGGAGGGAATCCGTCCGATCCTTGACCTGGGTCTCCGCCTCGGGGAGGGGACCGGCGCTGTATTAGGCATGCAGATCATTGAAAATGCCTTGAGGCTCTACCGGGAAATGGCCACCTTTGAAGAGATGGGCATCACGCCGGGGACGTAGTTAGTGCCTGAACGAAAACCCTGTTCAGGCACGATTGTTGATTGTTGATTTATGAT
>CAYPDL010000283.1:0-1695 GCA_964409475.1 uncultured Desulfobacteraceae bacterium
GAAGATCCTCCGGGACCTGCAGACTCAAGGCGAGATAACCTTTGAATCGGCGCATATCCGGAAAGATGGGTCAGTGATGCCGGTGGAGATCCATGCCCGGATCATCGACCTGGAGGCCCGGAGGTTGATTCTCAGCGTGGCCCGGGATATCACCGAGCGCAAACAGGCTGAAGCGGAAGTAAAACTCAACGAGGCCAGGTTGGCAAGCCTGTTGAGAATTTCTCAATATCCCTCGACTTCGATCCAGGAGTTGCTGGACTATGCCCTGCACGAAGCCATTGCCCTGACCGCCAGCCGGATCGGCTATATCTTCTTCTACGACGAAGCGACGCAACAGTTCACCCTGAACACCTGGTCTAAGGACGTGATGCAGGAATCCGCCATAACGGAGCTGCAGACCACTTTCCAACTGGAAAGAACCGGCATTTGGGGCGAGGCCGTCCGCCGGGCCGCCCCCGTCGTGGTCAACGATTTCCAGAAGCCCTACCCCTTGAAAAAAGGTTATCCCCCGGGACACGCGTTGCTCTATAAATATCTGACCGTCCCGATTTTCAGCGACGGCCATATTGTTGCGGTCGCGGCGGTGGCCAATAAATTCACCGATTATGATACGGCCGACGTCAAACAGTTGACCCTGATGCTGGACATGGTCTGGAAAATGGTTGAACGCCAGCGGGCCGCTGAGGCACTCCTCCTGGCAGCTGTCAAATGGCGCACCACCTTCGATACCATCGGCGACGCCCTGGCGTTGTCGGATGAGAAGGGCCATATTCTGCAATGCAATCAGGCGATGGCGAATCTGGTGGGGAAGCCCTTTGCGGAGATCATCGGCCGCCCCTGCTGGGAAACGGTCCACTACACTTGCGAACCGGTCAGCGACTGTCCTTTGGTGCGCATGCGGCAGTCCCATCAACGGGAAGAATCCATCCTGCAGGAGGGGGAGAGCTGGTTTAAGATGGCGGTGGACCCCATTCTGGACCAAGCCGGGAATTTGACCGGCGCGGTCCACCTCATCGCCGACATTACCCAGCTTAAGCGGGCCGAGGCCCAGGTGCAGCACAGCCTGGATAAATTAAAAAAGGCCTTGGACGGGACCGTCCTGGCGGTGGCCAACACCATGGAGATGAGAGATCCTTATACTGCCGGGCATCAGCGGCGAGTGGCGCAGTTGGCCTGTGCCATTGCCCAGGAAATGGGCTTTTCCGCCGAACAGGTCGAAGGCATGCGAGTCCTGGGATGCCTGCACGATATCGGCAAAATCGCCATTCCCGCCGAGATTCTGAGCAAACCAGGCCGCCTCAGTCCCATGGAGTTCACTCTTATGAAAGACCACCCCCGGGTAGGATATGAGATCCTCAAAGACATCGACTTCCCCTTCCCGTTGGCTGAAGGCATTCTCCAGCACCATGAGCGCCTCGACGGTTCCGGGTATCCGCTGGGGATCTCGGGTCCGGATATTATCCTGGAAGCCAGAATCCTGGGGGTGGCGGACGTGGTGGAGGCCATGGCCTCTCACCGGCCCTACCGGAAGGCCCTGGGGGTAGACCAGGCCCTGGAAGAGATTTCCCTGAACCGGGAAATTTTATACGACCCGAAAGTCGTGGATATCTGCAAAAAGCTTTTTCTCGAGAAAGGGTTCTCGTTCTAACTCAAAGCGCGTTCCCCGTCTGCAGAAAAAAGCAAGGGGTCACGATT
>CAYPDL010000284.1:0-1682 GCA_964409475.1 uncultured Desulfobacteraceae bacterium
ACCGGCCTTTTTCACATGCCTAACGTGTTACAAAAACAGTAATCACCGACGAGACAAAAGCTGAAAGCAACAGGCAACGAGTAACCCGTCGCGAGCATCCAAACATCCAAATCCAGTAACCAGCAACCCCTCATGACAGCGGGAGCTGGATCATCACCTGGGTTCCCGCGGGTCCTTCCCCCTCGGATGCCGCTGTCCGGCTCTCTATCCATATCTTTCCGTTATGCCCCTCAATGATATTGCGGACGATCGACAGACCGAGCCCCGTTCCCTTCTCCTTAGCACTGAAAAAGGGATTGAAGATCTTTTTCAGGTCCTTTTCGCTGATCCCGCTGCCGGTATCTGCAATCTTAACCATATAACGCCCGTCTTTCTCCTCCGTTACCTCTACCGTGATCTCGCCCCCGTTCGGCATGGACTGAATGGCGTTTAAAAAGATGTTGAGGAACGACCGGTAGAGCTGTTCCGGGTCTGCCCGGAGCTTCAGGGAACCATGGTCGAGATTGTTTTGAAGGTAAACCCCCTTTTTGTCAAGTTCCGGCCCCAGGAAGAGCAACGTCCTCTCGAGGATTTGCTTGAGGTCGCAGTCCTGAAAGTTGGGCGTCATGGGCCGGGCAAAGTCCAGAAACTCGGTGACAATATCGTTGAGTCTGCCGGATTCCTCAATAATCATTTTTGTGAGCCGGGTCGTTGATTCTTGGGCGCCGGGCATGGATCCCAACAGCTCTGCGGTGCTTCGGATAATGCCTAAGGGGTTTCTGATCTCATGGGAGACCCCTGCAACCATTTCGCCCAATGCAGCCAGTCTCTCGGCATGGTGCAATTGGGCCTCGAGTTCCCGCTGTTCCCTGGCCCGTTCATCGATGATCCTCTCGGCCTTACGGACGATCAGAATAAGGGCAACGAAGATCATGCCCATAATGAGGATCGACAGCCCGAATGTAACATACTGAAACCGGATGACGGATTTGAATTCCTCGCTCAGATCCTGGATCAGCTCGAAGACGCCCAGCACATATCCGGTGTCGCCAACGAACGGGCCGATTCCTGTGAAAGGGATATAGGTCCGAAGTTTCCTTTTGGCCCCCATCTTTTCAATGCCCATGCTCCAGAGGGTATCCCCCCCGGATATCAGCCCGGAGGAATTTTCTCCCATGACGGCCCTTTTGTACCCTAAGCTCTCCCGCACCTTTTTGCCCAGGAGACTGGGATCGGTACTGTACGCGATCACCCCGTTATTGATATCATAGATATTAACCAGGTCGATCTTGAAGCTGTGGGTGGTGTTCCTGACGATACGATCCATCAACTCATACTGAAATTCCTCCCTCAGCCTGATTTTGCCGAATTGACTGGTCACGGGGAGCACAAAATTCTGAAACACCTGATGGTTCAGGTTTTCGCCCAGGAGAAGGGCATAATTTTCATAGCTCTTCATCAGGATGTCTTTTGCCTGCCGCGAAATGACCATGGAAAAGGGAAAACTGAAGATAATCAGGACGGTGAAGCTTGCATAGGCAAAGAACTTGACAAGCCGGAACTGCCTTGCATGTCTCTCTGTATGTTTCTGAGTCGGCGTCATACGGGCTGTTGGCAAAATAATTTAGGACAAAATAATTAAAAAATAGTGACTCTTTAGCCTCTTGATAGAAGGCGGGGCAACATGACAGGGCCGTGGGGGT
>CAYPDL010000285.1:0-1625 GCA_964409475.1 uncultured Desulfobacteraceae bacterium
CGTCCTTTGGGAAAGAGACCCCCACCGGCCTTTTTCACATGCCTAAAGTGTTACGTTACTTTTAACTTTATTTCATTGTTAAGGGCCTATGCGCCGCGTTTCTCCGACGGCCTCTTTCATTGAGTGGTTTCCCGCTAAACCTTGTCAAAGAGGGCCTGAAATTCTCGGATCGCCGAGACCCTTGTCTCCAGCGGCACATCCTCCTCAAACAGAAACTCGATCAGGAAGATCATCTTGTAATCCACTGCCGAGGTCTTGTATTCTTGGAATGCAGTGACCTTGATATCCTTCAGCTTCTTGTACGCGTCTTCGGCGAGCAGGTCACTTTTTCGCAGAATGAGGTCAATTCCCTCCTTGGCATCGGCGGGAGATTCCAACACGATCTCGATCCCCTCTACCTTTTTCACGATCTTGACGATCTTGTCGCCTTCCACCTTGATCTTCATCTCAAGCCCTCTTTATCATTCAGACAGGGTTTACCCAATGGCCAGGGGGGGTCTTGCCGGTCTTTTCTCTTCTGCAGTGCCACCATACGCAGGGACCGTTCGACCGTTGCTCATGATACGGTCCCCCTCAACCCGATCTCATCCGCCACCTCTCTCATCCCCATAATGGTATCCGTAATCAGATCTGTCAACTCCATCCCGAGCATCTGGGCCCCCTTTTCAATGATGGACCGGTCCACCCCGGCCGCAAAGCGCTTGTCCTTCCACTTTTTCTTGACCGATTTGCTCTCCACATCCAGGACGCTCCTGGAGGGCCTAACCAGCGCGGTGGTCACCACGAGGCCGGTGAGTTCATCCACGGCATACAGCGCCTTTTCCAGTTCGCTCTGCGGTTCCACATCAGAACAGATCCCCCAGCCGTGGCTAATCACGGCCCGGATGTATTCCTCAGGCCAGTGGTTTTCCCGGAGGATCTCTTCGCTCTTTTTGCAGTGCTCTTCCGAAAACTGTTCGTAATCCAGGTCATGAACTAGGCCGATGATACCCCATTTCTCGCCATCTTCCCCCCGCTTCCGGGCAAAATAGCGCATCACCCCCTCCACTGCCAGGGCGTGCTTGATGAGGCTGTCGGTCTGGTTGTATTTTGTGAGGAGTGCATAGGCCTCTTCTCTGCTCGGGGTTTTCTCATTCATAGGTGTCACCTCCTGAATTGATAGGATCGGCGCAGGGACCGACATATGGTATGGTTTGTGTCTGCCATGGCTTCAATATGTGTTATGGAGCGGGCTGCATTCCCCGCTGAACAACTCTAAAACGGGACATCGTCTTCATAGGGAGGCTCAGGAGGCGGTTCTCCGATGGGAACATCACCCGGGACATCATCCGTATAGGCGGTCGACCCCTCCAGTTTCGCCAGGAAAAACCGCAACACATTGATCGCCTCATCTTTCGGACCGAGTTTGATTTTCCACGGCAGACTCTTGTCAATGGGTTGCTTGCTGCCGTCTCTTTTCTGGGGAAACACCCATTCCATGTAAGTTTTCCCGTCCTTGCGCTTGGCTGCCACCAGGGAAAACTCATTTCTGAATTCGTCCAGAAGGATGCCGTCGCCATATGCATTGTTTGTCTGATATTCATAAAAGGTTTCTTTGTCCATGGATTCCTCCCTCAATGCTGGTT
>CAYPDL010000286.1:0-1572 GCA_964409475.1 uncultured Desulfobacteraceae bacterium
ATGGTTGAAAAGATAACGGGAATGCAATACATTGAAGCAGTATTTCTCGCGCAAAAAGGGGGTTTGTCAGTAGTTGATGGTTACTGGTTAATCGTGGGGGAGTGGATGAGGATGTACAGATTGGTTCGGGGACAAAGATCTGGCATTTTTCGCCTGATGCAGTCAAAATTCTCGATTGAGGAGATTACAGCGGGTGCTTTATGACTCACACCAAAGGGGGCAAATCGTTGATCGTTGCTGGCTGATCTATTGTTGATACCTCATAGGTGCCTGAATCGGGGTTGCGAACAGCGCAAATCAAGGCTGAAAAGACCGCTGAAAAGAGCAGCGTGTGCATGCATACGCTGCTCTTTTTGTTTGAAGGGCCTAACTTACGTGTTTTGTTTACGCTTGACAGGAACCCTGCATCCACTTATAGTAATGCCATTCTGACCAGGGATGTTGACGGTTACGGGGTAACATGAACCATCGCTGGTACAATATCCCAATTTATCACATCAGATGCCTTCATTTCCATGGCGACGGCCTCAAGGGCCAGAGCGATGATCCCATACAGGGGCAGTGTATTCCGATGGCAGAAGCCCCATACGCATGTTTTTTCCGATTCAGATGTTGTTTTGGCCCCGGATGGAACTGAGATCAGGGACGAGGAGCGCCGGCGCATGTCCAAGGATTCCAGGAGAAAGGAGTAGATTGATGGATATTTTTACGGCAATAGAGGAGAGGCGGAGTTGCAGAAAGTTTTTGCCTGAATCGGTGGACGAGGAAATCATCGAAAAAATTCTCGAGGCGGCCGCATGGGCTCCGTCCCCGCTCAACCTGCAGCCCTGGGAATTTATCGTCATTACGAACAATGAGATAAAAAATAAGATCCATGCCGAGGCCATCCGATGCAAGGCCTG
This sequence comes from uncultured Desulfobacteraceae bacterium, assembly GCA_964409475.1. Classification (GTDB taxonomy): domain Bacteria; phylum Desulfobacterota; class DSM-4660; order Desulfatiglandales; family Desulfatiglandaceae; genus AUK324. Next base: position 903 of record CAYPDL010000286.1, read on the forward strand.
GGCCCTTGAAAAGAGCGGATGGAACTGGATCGGGGGCTACAAGGTCGATTTCCTCAAGTCTGCGCCTGTGATCGTTGCGGTCGTCGGCGATCCTAAAAAAAGTGGGGTGGACATGTTCATGGAGGGGGGAAGCACCGGTTATCAGCATGCCTGTGCCGCGGCCATAGAGAACATGCTTCTCGCGGCTCATGCCTCAGGCCTTGGGGGGATATGGTTTACCTTCTTCGACAAGGAGCCTATGCGGGACATCCTCGGCATCAACGCCAAAAAGACCCCCATCGCTCTGGTATGTTTGGGAAGGCCGGACGGCAACCCGACGGCCATGCCGCGGAAAGATGTTAAGGAAAAGACCACCTACCTGACATGACCCTCCCATCCGGGCTGTTCCGGACCCATTGGCATGCCTGAGGCGGCACAGCCGCAACCAAAAAAGGTCTCACACGGAGACACCCCGGTGAAACAAGAGAAGAAGATGGTTTCACCCCGGTTAAATAAAGGAGACAGCAGATTTAACTGGGCAGGCGGGGCAGGCAGAGACACGGAGATTTTAATAAAAATTACTCGAGTTTCGCACCCCTTCGCGTTCCAGACCGGGAGGTATCAGGTCTGTGGGGGTCTCTTTGTAAAAGGCTGCAACAAGGTCTTTTGGAGGATGTGGAACGCCCCCTTG
>CAYPDL010000287.1:0-1567 GCA_964409475.1 uncultured Desulfobacteraceae bacterium
GAATGACCAATGACGAATGACCAAACAACGCTGGCTGGAAGGGTGATTCACTTTGCCGGGTTTCTCAAGGGACATGGCTTCAGGATATTTCAGAGCAGCGTCCATGATGCCCTTCGGAGTCTAGAGGAGATATCACTGGAGGAGAAGGAAGATTTTTTCCTCTCTCTTCGCACGAATCTGGCCACCACGGATCTGGAGTGGGTTCAGTTCAGAGATCTTTTTGATCAGTTCTGGGGTCAAACAGCCTCCACTCAGGAGGCAGGGGCGGATGACCGCAGACGTGACCGTAAGCCCGGAACACCTCGCTCAGTCACAGAATTTCTTCCTGATGTCCCTTCCACGGCATCGACAGCAACCGAGGCCGATGACAGCAGACAGTGGCTGGAAGGGATTGCCTACAGCCCCGTGTCCATGGTCTGGAAAAAGGATCTCAGCCGGTTCGACAAGGGGGATATCCCGATGGCCCAGCTTGCCCTCAAGCAGATGGCGGCGCCCTTTAGGATCGACACATCGAGGCGGTCCAAGAAGGGCCGACACGCCGGGGACATCGATTTCCCCCGCATCATTCGGAAGTGCCTCAAGACAGGGGGAACGCCCTTTGAACTCTTTTATAAGGAGAAGAAAAAGCGGCTCAAACGGTTGGTGATCCTGGCCGATGTGAGCGGGTCCATGGACCGCTATGCGAGGTTTGTGATGCCCTTTCTCCTGGGACTCCGGGGAATCGGATCGAGGGCTGAGGTCTTTGTCTTCTCGACCTCCCTCACCCCCGTCACCTTCCTGGTCCGTCATCTGAGCGTGGAAAGGGCGTTGGAGCGGATCGCTGATGAGGTCCCTGACTGGTCCGGGGGCACACGGATCGGGTATTCGCTTCATCAATTCAACCAGGGCCACGGCGAACGTCTGTTGAACCGGAGGACCGTGGTGGTCCTGCTTAGTGATGGGTGGGACCTGGGCGGGAAAGACCTCCTGATGCAGGAGATGGTTTTTCTCAGCCGCAAGGCCTACGCCATCATCTGGCTGAATCCCTTGGCTGGAGATCCCGATTATGAGCCCCTCTGTCGCGGCATGAAAACAGCCTTACCCTATGTGGACTATTTTCTCCCGGCCGACAGCCTTCAGAGCCTCAAGCGGGTCGGTCGCCTTCTCTCGAGGGTGATGGTTCATTGACCCTCTCCCTCTATGATCAGCTTTACGCCTTCCGGGGCTACAAACTGGAAAAATCCATCTTCAAAATCTTTCTTTTCAGACAGGACGCCCAGCGTGAACCGGGTGATCGTCCCTAATGCATTGTGGATTCTTATTGACCGGATTTCATACTGCCCGGTGGCGGTCACGGTGATTCGCTCGATTTCCTGCCAGGGTGGATCGGGAATGAGCTCAATCTCATATCCCCCGGACGGACCCTGACCCTGCAGGACCACTTGAAAATTGTTTTCCACATGGGCAAGTCCCCGGAAGATATCGCTCAAGAGGCGCAATTCCTTTCCGAAATCATTTGCAGGATACCTGTATGCGCATTTCTTTTCAGGGATGTACCACCAGAGGGTGTCCTTGTTGGCGATGATCG
>CAYPDL010000288.1:0-1563 GCA_964409475.1 uncultured Desulfobacteraceae bacterium
GGCAAAATGATTAAGAGATAGAATGGGGTACACAAGAGAAGCGAGGAGAAAATGTACCGGTTCATAGAGTTGCTTGGGTTTACTGCATATCAAATTGAGGCAACCTATTCCTCTACTCCATGCCGTTTGCCATTTTAGCCAATGGTTTCTTGTCTCCCCTGACAACATATAGAAAATGCAACGTATCCAACACATGGATGCCCTGGTACTCTCCCCCAAGACAATCAAAATGAGGGTCGTAGGTGACCAGGTAGCCTGCCTTGCCTGCAACAGCGCACGCCAGTACCTGATCGTCATCAGGGTCATCGGCTATCACAGAGTGAATCTGGTCTGCCGATACGGTCACGTAGTCTGCATCAGCGAGGATAAAGGCGATCAACTCGACGGTTAATGCCTGCTCAATTCCGATTTGGTTAAACTTCCCTATCACCTCCTTCAGGATCGCGTCAGAAATCAACAGCACGAATTCCCCATCACGCCAGCGCCGAAAGAGTTCCTTGTTGGGACTGCGAAGATTCTTGCTCAAGTAAGCAGCCACATAGACATTGGTGTCGAACACAGCGCGAATTCTTTTCATGGATGACGCTTTCAGGGCTTTATCAATCGCCAAGCGGAGAATCTTCGACCGCAAGGCCTTTTGCTTCGACTTCCGCTCGAAGGGCCTGCAACAAAGCCTGGTACTGCATCTCCACTACAAAGCGAGACTCACGTCTCAGTTCGGCAGCACGTTCATTCGCCAATGCAAGAATCTCTTTTGGCGTGAGATAAGCCGCCGCCATTTGAGGTTCTTCCTTCAACTTTCGTGCAAAGGAAAGGACCTTAATCAGTTTTTCCTCCGGCAACTTCCTGGCAATATCTGAAAGTTGCTGCACATATACTTCCGATGTATTTGTTTGCATATTTCATTTTCTCCCGTGTCCTTGGTGAACTTCTGGGGTGGGTGGGGATGTTCGTGCCTTTGTTACTTTGTTTGACAGGATTTTCATGATGTTATTTTGAACCGCTGAGGCGCGAAGAGCCCCAGTACCATCTGCCGGAGCTACCCCAGTGAAACAAAGGGAAGAAGGTTTCACGGGGCACCGCATAGCGGCATCTTCGACAGGCGGGGCAAGCACGAAGGAGGTTTTTGTGTTGGTTTTTTCTGATTCTGGAAGAAAAACTCAGGATCAGAACAGACCAAGTCCTGACGGGTAATAACGGGTTCAAGTTGTTTACCATTCGCATTTCACGCTGGATCTCTCCCGTATAGTTCGTCTTCCAATTCCTGCGATGATAAGGGGCCGCCCGAAAGACAGCCTATTACATCGAGGATTGAATTTTTAGTTCGAATTAGCCCAATTTAGAAACGTTGAGAGTCTGTCCAAGAACGTTTTGAAATGATCCAAGCGATTTTGCAGTATTTCATAAAGTTGCCTGTCATCAACCTCCCAGTAAAGATGGACCAGCCTATTTCTGAATTTTGCCATGTTTCTGAGTTGTTGGGCGAAGCCATTCTCTAATGCTCCTGCTTCAGCCATGACCCTAAACGTGTCGGCATAATCTTCAGGGACGCGCAGTCCGTTT